>CAZQPM010000350.1:0-4187 GCA_964595195.1 uncultured Burkholderiales bacterium
ATGTTCACGCACATGGCGATGGTCCCGATGCCCCCGTCCACCTCAGGCTTGATGGCCATGTTGACCTCGGGGCTGCCCTTCAGGGTGATGTAGTCACCGGTGAAGGTCCCCTCGACCTCGGGCTCGATCTGCTGCGGATGGATCATGTCGATCTTCACCTGACCCTCGACGTAGCCCTGGCCGGTCATGTTGACTCCGGCGACGTCGCCCGCCTTGGCAACACCATGCGGAGACTGGCGGTCCACCGTCGTCACGATGGGCCTCATCTGCTGCTCGAAGCGGTCCACCTTCCAGCCCAGGGCCTCCGCGATCATCCCGACCGATTCGGCGAAACCCACGTGCCCGGCCAGGGTCCCGTCGGCCACACCCTTCTCGAAGGCCTCCACGGTCAGTCCCACGCCCTGCTCCTCCATTACGGCCGGGCCGAAGGGCGACAGGCTGTTGACGCGCTTGCACATCACGCTCTCGACGTCGGTCATGCAGCCCGACAGGCAGACGGCCAGGAGGTCCATCATCAGGCCGGGGTTGATCCCCGTGCCCAGGATCGTCACGCCGTGCTCGCGGGCCAGCCGGTCCATCTCGGCGGCCAACTCGGGCTCCTGGGCCCGGGGCCAGCTCATCTCCTCGGCCGTGGAGATCACGTTGACGCCGCGCTCGACGACCCGCTTGATCTTGGGGAAGGCCTTGCGGGTGAAGGAGTCGGTGGCCAGCAGGCACACGTCGCACCCCTCTTGCAGGACCCTGTCGATGTCGGACTCGATCCTCACCTCGGGGTGCTCGCCGCGCTCGCAGCCCAGCACCTCGAACATGCTCTTCCCTGCACGCTGGGGGTGGATGTCGCAGGCCCCCACGATCTCCACCCCCTGCTTGCGCAGCAGCACCCGGGCGATGCCGCTGCCCATCGCACCAAAGCCCCACAGGGCGACTCGAATCTTGCGCATGGTGTCCTCCAGGAAACTTGATGACCTGCAGACTCCCAGCGTGGAGGCGGGGCCGCGCATCAGGGATCGCCGGGGGCCTCGTAGGAGGCCCGCCCCGGGCGGTCGGAACGGGTAGGGGCAACCGGAGCAGCGGGCGCTTCCGAGGGAGTCCGAGGGCGGTTCCTTCTTCACCGGTTCGAGGGGGCCTTCTACGCGACCGGGTCTTCATCCCTCGCAGCCGACGGGGACTCCAGGGGCGGTGGACCCGGCGGCAGGCTGACGGTGAAGCGCGTGCAACCCGTTCGCGAGGTGTACGCCAGGGTGCCCTGGTGGCGGCGGACGATCTCCAGACTGACCGAAAGCCCCAGGCCGGTCCCCTGTCCCACCGGCTTGGTGGTGAAGAAGGGCTCGAAGAGCCTTTCCCGGTGCTCTGCCGGGATCCCCGGTCCGGAGTCCTCCACCTCGATGACGGCCCGGTCCTGCTCGGTCCGGGTGGTCAGGAGGATCCGTCGGGGTGGGGGCTGGTCCTGCAGGGCATCGCGGGCGTTGAGGAGCAGGTTGGTCAGAACCTGCTGGATCTCGTTCTGGTTGGCCAGGACCCGGGGCGTGGGGCCCAGCTCCTTGTGCAGTTCCACCCGCCCCAGGGCCAGGTGGTGGCCCAGGAGGTCGGTGGTGTCCTGCACGACCTGGGCCAGGTCGGTGGGGCGCAGGCCTTGACGGGCGTCCCGCGAGTAGAACAGCAGCTTGGCCACGATCTCGCGGGCCTGCAGGAGCGCCCTGCGGGCCGTCTGCAGGCGCGCCTCGGCCTTCTCGGGTCGGCCGCGCACGGCGGGCAGGGCCGAGTCGAGGCCCAACAGCACGGCCCCCAACGGGGTGTTCAGCTCGTGGGCCACCCCGGCGGCCAGTTGCCCCACGGCGGCCATCTTGCTGGATTGGACCAGGTGGGCCTGCGACTCCTGCAGGGCCCGGTGGGTGCGGACCAACTCGCGGTGCATCTCGACCTGGTGGAAGGCGGCCCCCACCTGGTAGGCCAGCGTGAAGGCCAGGTCCTGGTGCTCCCGGGCGAAGGCCTCCGGTTCCCGGGCCCCCAGCACCAGGGCTCCCACGGATCCCTCGCGGAGGTTCAAGGGGACGGCCAGGACGCTGCGGATGCCCGGGCCGGGCGCTGCCAGTCGGGTGGCGTGGGCATCCTCCAGCAGCAGGGGCAGGGCGTTGCGGCGGACGATCCCCGCCAGGACGTCAACCGAGGCGTCGTCCTCCAGTCCCCGGACCAGGCGATGCTCTCCGGCGATCAGGACGAGCAGGTCGTGGGGCAGGACCCCGGGCAGGAGATCCGCCAGTCTCTCCAGCAGGATCTCGGGCTCCGGGCAGGCCACCAGGTCGCGGACGGCCTCCAGGACCTGTTCCAGGCCGCGGACGCGGGCCTGCAGACGTCGGTGGGCCTCCCGGTGGCGGACCAGGGCCTGTTCGGTCTCCTCCATCCGGGCGCTGGACTGCAGGGCCAGGGCCGCCTGGGACGCCACCAGGACCAGCATGCGCTCTTGGGCGGAACCGAAGGACCCGGAGGCGCAGGCTCCGACGTACAGGACTCCGTGTCCCGGGATCGGCACGGCCAGGCGGGAACGCTCCGCAGGCAGGGCCGCCCGGGTTTCGTCGTCGGGGCCGAGGTGCGCCGGATGGCCCGTCTGCCAGGCCTCTTCGACCACGGGTTCCTCCAGGCCCAGCAAGGCCCACGCGGCCAGCCGGTCCGCTTCGGGGCTCTCCCAGGCCACGGGGACCAGACCCTCGCCCTGAGGCATGAAGACGACGGCCGAGCGACAGGGCACCAGGCCGCGGACCAGCGCCAGGGCCGCCTGGCCCGTGCGCGCCGGACTGGTGCCGCCAGCCAGGGCGCCGGCCAGGGCCTCCAGCAGGGAATACTCGTCGATCTTCGCAGCCAGTTCCCGCCGGGTCTTCCTCTGGGCCATCTCGGCGTCGCCCAGTCTCTGGCTGGTCCGTTCCAGGCGTCTGTGCAGGCGGCGCCGTTCTTCCAGGCGGACCCAGGAGGCGACCGTCGAGGCGTCGTGGACCACGGCCAGCAGGGCCAGGGTCAGGGGCAGCAGGGCCCAGGGGGTCTGTTGACCCAGGAAGGCCCCCAGGAGCCCGAGAGCGGGAAGGGCGGCCAGGGCCGGAGCCAGACGCTGGCGTCGCAGTCCCCAGGTCAGCGCATCCGGATCCTCGGGGTCCATCAGTAGTTGGCTGGGGACCACCAGGACCGCGAAGAACCAGGCGCCTGCACCGGCCAGGATGCCGGGGCCCCCGGCCTGTAGCGTCGCCAACGGCCAGACCGTTCCCGCGGCCTCCACCAGCCGCAGGGTGGCCAGCCCGGCGGCCAGTGGGAAGAGCTCGCAGAGCCCTTCGCGGAAGCGCTGGTCCGGCTCGGCCGCTCCCCTCAACAGGGCCCGAGCCAGCAGCGTCCCGGGCCCGGTCAGGGCGGCCAGGGTCGGACCCGGGGCCGGCAGCAGGGCCAGGGCGAACCAGAAGGCGAAGCCGGCGCTGAAGAAGCCGAAGCCCGGCATCTGCAGCGCCGTCATCTCGGCCAGGAATCCGGCCAGCGTCAGTCCGACCAGGAGCCAACCCGGCGCCGCCTCCCCAGCCGGCGGTGGGAGGACCAGGGCCAGCGCCCCCAGGACCAGGCAGGCCAGGCCCAGCAGCGGCGGCAGCAGGGGGCCTTCCGTCCGGGCCCTCACGTCAGCCCCAGCCGGGTGCGATGGTAGAGTTCGACCAGTTCCAAAGAGGGCTCCATGCTCATCTCCCGGCGCAGGGAACGGTGGTAGGCCTCGAAGTGGCGAAGGGCTTCCTGGGGACGGCCCAGGGCCGTCTGGGCCCACATGGCCGACCGACAGGCCTCCTGGTTGCATGGGTCCAGGTCCAGCAGCCGCAGCGCGCACTCCAGGGCCTCTCCGGCCAGACCGTGTTGCTGGTAGTGCTGGCCCAGTTCGGTGAGGGCCTGCACGACCAGTCTCTCGACCCGGGCACGCAGGGGCAGGACCCATTCCATGTAGCACCCATCCAGGTAGGGCCCGCGGGCCAGGTCGACCACCCGGCGCGCTGCGGCCAGGCGCCGGGGCCCCGAGGGGGTGGCGCCCGCCCTCTCCAACTCCTCCAGGTCGTGCCATCGGGGCAGGTTGGGGTTCAGGCTCAGTCGGGCGTGGGCCCGGACGACAGGCTCCTGGCCCGGGGGACACCAGGCGCGCAGGGGGCGGCGGATGGCTGAGGTCGTCCAGT
>CAZQPM010000351.1:0-4186 GCA_964595195.1 uncultured Burkholderiales bacterium
TGCATGTCGGTTCCATTATAGCCCCCTCCAGGAATCCCGGTCCACGCCCGCCTTGGACTGGCTCCACTTTTCCGGGTAATTGAGATAGATGCCGTGGGGGAACCTTGCGGCCGGCTGGGGGTGGCTCCCGGAAGGGCCCGGGGGCGCGGGTGCGAAGTGCAGCGGACCGGCGCGGAGGTGACCCCATGAAGTTCGGTGCGTTCGTTCCCCAGGGCTGGCGTCTGGATCTGACCCACATCGAGCCGGGGTTCCCGCAATACCAAGCCATGCGCCAGGTGGCCCTGCGCCTGGAGAAGGCCGGCTACGACGGCCTGTGGCTGTATGACCACTTCCATACGATACCGGACGCCCTGCCCCAGGCCACCTTCGAGTGCTGGACCTCCTGCGCCGCCCTGGCCGAGGCCACCTCGACGATCCGGATCGGCCAGATGGTGGGCTGCAACATCTACCGCAACCCCGCGGTCCTGGCCAAGATGGCCACGACCCTCGATGTCCTGTCGAACGGGCGCCTGGACTTCGGCCTGGGAGCCGGCTGGTACGAGCACGAGGCGGTAGCCTACGGCTTCGAGTTCGAGCGCCCGGCCGTGCGGATCCGCAAGCTGGACGAGGCGCTCGGCATCATCCGGGGTCTGTGGACGCAGGATGCCTTCCAGTTCGCGGGGCGTCACTACACCCTGGGCCAGGGGCGGGCCCGGACCTTCCGGGGCCAGGAGGTCGAACTGAGCGGCGCCATCAACCACCCCAAGCCCGTGCAGAAGCCGCACCCACCCCTGTGGGTCGGGGGTGGAGGCGAGCAGTTGACCCTGCGGGTCGTGGCGCGACACGCCGACTGGTCGAACTACGGGGGGCCGCTGGAGGTCATCCTGCACAAGAATCGGGTCCTGGACCAGCACTGCCAGGATCTGGGACGGGATCCTCGGACCCTGCGGCGCAGCGCCAGCATCAACGTGATGTTCGGCTCCAAGGCCGAGGTGGAGTCCCTGATGATGGGGCAGGGGCGCACCGGACAGGACGTGGCGGGCTGGATGAGGACCGCCTTCGTGGGCGAGGCCGGGCCCATGGTCGAGGAACTGCTGCGCTTCCGGGATCAGGGCCGCATCGAGTACGTCCACGTCTACTTCCCGGACGCGGCCAGCGGGGATTCCTTGGAACGCTTCGCCGCGGAGGTCATGCCCCACCTGTGAGCCTGAATCTTGTCGCCACCTGTGCCTTGGGATTGGAAGCCGTCGTGGCCCGGGAACTGGAGGCCCTGGGGATCCACCCGTCCCAGACCGAGAACGGCCACGTCCGGTTCCAGGGCGGGCCCCTTGAGTTGTGCCGCGCGAACCTGTGGCTGCGCGCCGCGGATCGGGTCTGGCTGAGGGTCGGAGAGTTTCCCGCCTCCAACTTCGAGGAGCTCTTCGAGGGCGCCAAGGCCCTGCCGTGGCCCGAGATCCTGCCCTGTGAGGCCCGCTTCCCGGTGGACGGGCACATCCATGCCTCGCAGTTGACCAGTCTGCCGGCCCTGCAGCGGGTGGTCAAGAAGGCCGTGGTGGAGAGCATGCAGGCTCGCTACCACACCGAATGGCTCCCCGAGACGGGGCCGACCTTCGCCCTGCGGGCCTTCCTGGTTCGCGACCGCTGCACCCTGATGCTGGACACCAGCGGCTCGGGCCTGCACCGGCGGGGCTACCACACCCTGAATGCGCCGGCTCCCCTGCGCGAGACCCTGGCCGCCGGCCTGCTGCTGCTGTCCTACTGGAGGGCCGACCGGCCCCTGGTGGATCCGTTCTGCGGCTCGGGGACCCTCCCGATCGAGGCGGCCATGATCGGGTTGCGGCGCGCCCCGGGTCTGTTGCGCGCCTTCGCCAGCGAGGACTGGCCCCTGGTGGGACCTCGGGCCTGGGAGGAGGCCCGCCGCGAGGCCGACGAGGCCTTGGACCGGACCACGACGCTGGACATCCGGGGCTTCGACGTGGACCCCGAGGTGCTGTCCCTGGCCCGCGTCCACCTGCGCCAGTCCGGCCTGGAAAGGCGCGGGATCACGTTCCAGCCGCGGGACATCGCCGATTTCCGGGCCGACCGCGAATACGGGGTGATCGTGACGAATCCGCCCTACGGCGAGCGCATGCTGGAGCGGCGCCAGGCCGAGGACCTCTACGCCACCCTGGGTCGGATCGCGTCGGAGCTGCCCACCTGGTCGATCTACATCCTTTCGTCCCACCCCGAGTTCGCCAGGCATTTCGCTCGGTCGATCGGGCGGCGCCGAAAGCTGTATAACGGGATGATTCCCTGCACCTACTACCAATGTCCCGGGCCCCCGCCCCCGGGGAGCAGGCGCAGCACCTCCTAGCGCGGTCGTCCGCCCCGTGCGGCGCCGGGGTCGGCCGCACCGGCTCGTCCTGTGGCCAGGAACCTTCGGCGGAGCCCCCGGGCAGGCAAGAATCCTGGCCTGCCAGGCAAGAATTATCGCGAATACGCAGAATCATGTCTGTATTCGCAACTAGGAGGGGGACATGTCTTCACCGGTATGGACGGCTCTCGACGAGTCGATCTTTCGTTCATTGCGTCGCATCAGTCGGGCCATCGATCTCTACAGTCGACAACTGAGCGGCCGCTGCAACCTGACGGCGCCTCAACTGGTCTGCCTGCGGCATCTGCTGGACAATCCGTGCTCGCCGGGACAGTTGGCCGCGTCCGTGGCCCTGAGTCCCCCCACGGTCACGGGGATCCTGGACCGCCTGCAGGCCCGTGGCCTGGTGACGCGGACCCGGCATCCCTCGGATGGCCGCAGGCTGATCGTGGAACTCACCCAGGCCGGCAGGAAGGTGCTGGCCGATGCCCCCAAACCCCTGCAGGAGGCCTTCGCCCGCAACCTGGCGCGCCTGCCGGCGCAGGATCAGCAGAACATCGACCGGGTCCTCCAGCAGATGGTCGTGATGATGGAGGAGGACGCGGAGGGAAGCGCGCCGCACGCGCCGGCGGACTGACCGCTTCCAGCCGTGGACCGGACGCTCTCGGCCCAGGCGGATCGAGGGCGTCCAGTCTGCGGGTCGACAGGTTCAGGTCGGCGAGGGCCCCGGAGGGGTGAGGTGCCCGGCAGCCTCCAGCAGGCCCCGGACGACCCGACTCGCCGCCACCAGACCGAAGGCGCCCGTCACGAAGCAGGCCGTTCCGTAGACCACGCTGGGGCCCTGCCTGCCTGCCCTGCGAGGTTCGGGTCTGAAGCCCGGGGGCAGGGCGGGGTCCTCGTCCGAGAAGACCGCTGGAATCCTGAAGGCCTTCTTCGGGGGAAAGCCGTACTTGATGCGCAGGATCTTGCGCACGGCCAGGGCCAGCGGATCCACCCGGGTCCGCGCCAGATCGGCCACCTGGATGCGGGTCGGGTCCCCCCGGCCCGCAGCCCCCGTGCACGTGATCACGGGGATGTCGCGCTCGCGGCAGGTGGCCAGCAGGTGGCACTTCGAGGTGATGTGGTCGATGGCGTCCAGGACGTAGTCGGGGCGCTCGCCCAGGATCCCGTCGGCGGTCTGGGGACCGTAGAAGGCCTCCACGTCCTGGATCCGGGCCTGGGGGTTCACCTGTCGCAGGCGATCGGCCAGGACCCGGCACTTGGGCAGACCCAGGGTGCTGGTCAGGGCCGGCAACTGGCGGTTCGTGTTCGTCAGGCAGACGCGGTCGCCGTCCACCAGGGTCAGGCGGCCCACCCCGCTGCGAGCCAGGGCCTCGGCGGCCCAGGAGCCCACGCCCCCCAGTCCCAGGACCAGGACGTGGGCCCGGGCCAGGATCTGCAACCCCTCGGTGCCCAGGAGAAGAGCGGTCCTCTCGAAGGGTGAAGGGTCGGGGGCGGGCATCTCGACGGTCACCTGGGCAGACTCCGTGGCTCGGGGATGGGCCGGAAGGCCGAAGGCCTGGACCTCTGGGGGTGGACCACTTCGCTGCTTGCGCAGAACCTCCCCGCGCCCCGCGGGACCGTCCTGCGACCCGGGGGCTGCACTTCCCGGCGAGCGGACCTGCGGGCCCCCGCCGCTCCGTTGCTGGCAGGGCCCCCGGAGGTTGACAGGAGTCGGTCCGCCCCGTACCTTCTAGAAGGCCCGATCCCGGTTCCGTCCGACCCCTGCGGGTCTGGAGGCCGCCCCTGGCGGGAACCTTCCGGCTCGGTCCAGCGCTTGACCAGGTGGAGGTCCAAAGAGTGTTCCACGAATTC
>CAZQPM010000352.1:0-4155 GCA_964595195.1 uncultured Burkholderiales bacterium
GTTTCTTAAGCTATACGAGTGCACGAATATTATATCGCAAACCGATCACGGATGCGCAACCACCAGGACCAGTGCTTTGTCGACCGGATGTACCGCAACAGCCGGACCTTTGGGGACTATGTGGGCAGAGACATTGACGGTTCCGTACTGAGAGAGTTGGACAAGACCAACGACCACAGCTTCTTCCTCTCCGCGCGGGAGGTGGAGCTCCTGAGGTCGGCAGCACCGATCCCCGACTTCCGTGATCCCAGGACACGCGCCTGGCTTCAAAGCCAGGACATCTTCCCGGTGGCCGAAGGCAAGACCACCCACATGTACGACAATGCCTGGGCCGAGCCTGGCATCCTGATGACCGGGGACCAGATCCGCAAATGGTATCGGTCCAAGGGTGGGCGCCGACCGGAATTGGACCTGTCGGCCTTCATGCGGCCCAGAATCGTATTCAGGGAAGTCGCGAGGAACACCGATGCGCGAAGTGTGATCGCTAGCCTCTTACCACCTTGCAGTATCACGACCTACACACTCCGAGCGATCGACCTGCGCTCCGACATTCCCTGGTGGCTCGTGGCCGTCCTCAACAGTTTTGCCTTCGACCTGGTCACGAGACTCAGGGGCAATTACCACCTGTCCACGTGCTACGACCTCCTGCCAATTCCGGAACCACCAGAGGTTCTTCGACAAGCCATGGGCGAGAGAGTCCAGGCCCTCGTGGGGCCAGTTCTTGGTGCCGATACCCTCCCATCCACGGCCTGGGCGGTTGCGCCTCGGGAGCGTTCGGCCGCCCGAGCCGAAATCGAGGCCCTGGCAGCCTTGGCGTTCGACCTGGAGATCGAAGACGTGCGCCACGTGCTCAAGCACGATCCAGATGACCCGATCAGCTTCTTCCGGGTCGACAAGGACCACCCTCCGGAATGCCGACTGACGACCCTGAGCCTTCTGGCCTTCGAGACCCTGCAGGAGACCGGCCTGGATCGATTCTCTGAAACGTTCCGTCAACGCGCAGGCGACCGCTTCTCACCATCCACGGCGCTCTCTTGGACGCCGGAGGATGGCTGGGAACAGGCCTGGGGCGAGGCCGGTGGCAGTCGCAAGATGGCACGGGTTCCAGGCCTGGCAGCGCCTGCCCTTAAGAGTCGAATGCTCGAGGGTCTGCCGCGGGCTGCGGAGCAGGAAAGACCCTACCGAGCAGGCCCCGACCAGTTGGGGCTATTCGACCCATGACAACGCTTGAACTCCACGCCCGCGACCTGCTGGGAGACCTGGACTACCGCCGCCTGCAACAAGGACTCGACAACGACACCCCCGACGCAGGCCCCTCGGGGACCGGAAGCCAACCTCGAAAGCCGGGCCCGCCGCCCTCGCGAGGAGGCCCGCCCTCCCGCGAGGGCACCCCCACCGCGGACGGCCCCACCGGCGCCCGCCACCTACCCCGCGCCGCCGACCGCAACTCGGGCCAGGGGTGGCTGTTCTAGAGGATTCGCAGTGATGAGGAGACCATGACGGCACAGAGAGCAAACAGGCATTCGCACAGCAAGCGAGGCACAACTCAAGTCAACCAGGACCAGATCGGAGGACCCATGGCCAAGGCAACCCCTCAAGGCAGCGTCGATCCCAGCTTCTCGGAGGAGTTCAATCGCCTGAAGAAGGAGACTCAGAGCCTGTTGCGGCCCTACCTGGAGTTGCTGCAGGTTAAGCCGGGCGACCTCAAGACGGCGCAGCCCCTGGACCCCGTCCTGAAGCGTCGGCCAGAATGTTCCAGCCTGGCACGGGAGTTGCACTCCGTCCTGGATAGGGTCCAAGCCTTACGGGACCGGATCAACGTGACGGCCGTCGAGAACTTCAAGATGGCCTTTGCCTCATTCATCCGGGCAGAGCAGGCCGGCGCCAGCCAGCCTCGGGAGGTCAGGGCCTCGACCTGGCGCTTCGGAAGGTTGAGCGAGGCGATCCATAACCCCGTCAACCGGGCGGACCGCGGAATCCTGGAACTCGAGGCCGATCCCAGCAGGCAGGCCGTCCGAGTGTATTACGACGGACAGGAACTCGTGGGCTGGACGGCGGCCACGACCCTCGAAGAGATCCAGGGCGTCGTGGATGGTGCCTATGCGAAGCTCGAGAGTTGCCTTCTGCCGAACAGCCAGTTGACCAGGCTCTTTGCCTCCGCCTACCTGGCCTGCGCCAGGAGCCGTGCCGGAGTCGGCAGCATCGACTCCGGACTTGTCCCCGTCAAGGAGTTCCTGTGCGAACTGCGAGTTGAGATGACCCGCGAGGAGGTGGCCAGGAGCGGGGCCTCCGCCAAGCTCAAGTTCAGCGAGTTCCCGCACTGGGCCTACCTGTACAACATCGACCGCTACCAGGCGATCCCCGGGTTCCCCGACGACTTCGTCCAGGTCGCCTTCCAGGTCGGAACCCAGGCTTCCATCAGGGAGGGCCACAGCGTGAAGATCTCCAACCATGGCCAGGACCATCGCCACTGCACTCTGGTCTCGCGGGTGAACCGGTGAGCCAGACGGTGAAACGATATCGAGGGTTATCGCCCTCCGAAATCCTCGGTTGCCTGCAGACCGTGGCCGAGAGCGGAGTCAGCACGCCCAAGGTGGCGCAACTACTCGACGTGGGAACCGACGACTACCTGGCCCTGCTGGACGAAGAGTTCCTGCAGAACGACCAGGCCGTCATCTCCAGCACAGTCCGTATCTACGAGGGCTTCTACGGCGCAGGCAAGACCCACCTGACCGACCTCCTGTTCAGCAAAGCCCTGGACGCGGGCTACGTGGCGGTCCGTACCAACCTCTCGGACGCCATCCACCTGGAAGACTGGAAACTGGTGACCCGCCACGTCCTGCAGAAGGTGGAGGCCAGGATCGAAGGCCACGAACTCCGCTCCCTGCCATCCATTCTCCAAGCCGCGGGGGCCCTTCAGCTCGTGGACGAGGATCGCTTGGAGAGCTATGTCGCCCCTCACCCCGGCTTCAAGAACGCCAGCCTTCAATCCACCCGGATCGATCCTGAACACACAGGCGCCGAGTATCTGTTCCGCTACCTCAAAGGCGAGCCGGTAGGTTCCGGCCTGTTATCGCAGCACAGAATCAAAGGAGTCAAGAACCCCCTATCCGAGCGCAATGCCGAACGGATCCTGCGAACCCTGGCGGGTGTGCTGGAGTGCGCCGGATTTCGCGGACTGGCACTGCTCTTCGACGAGAACGAACACACCTTCACCTACGCCAGGTCGACGCCGCCCAGACGGGTGGTGCAGGCTGCCAACCTGCTTCGCCGGATGATTGACGCCTGCGTCGCCGGCGAGTTGCCGAACACCCTGGTCACCTTCACCGTGCTTCCCCAGTTCCTGGAAAACGCGAATGCGGCCCTCCCAGCCTTGGGAACCCGCACTCAGTTTTTCCGGAACATCCTGCCGCTGAACAAGACCTCCGGAACCATGCTTCCAGGGTGGCGTTTCCCAATCCAGGAGGCTAGGCACGCGGTCTACCCGATCGATTTCAAAGACTGGGTCAACGGAGTAGTCGATCGCTATTGCGGAATTCTTGAATTCTTTAGCACCAGCTCCAAGAAACATGAACAGAACCTGGAAAGACTGGCCGGTGAAACACTCAAGACCGACGCCAGCGACTCCGTCCGAAGGAAAATCCAGAAGGCTCTTGCCACCTACACCCTGGCCCAGGTCAACGAAGCCTACCAGGAGGAGGACGACTTTGAAGACGAGGATTGGGCATGATGAAGACTGATGGCCACGAAGCGCCCAGGTACAAACCTGAAGATATTGAACGCATCTATCTCCGCATGGCTGAAAAGGGCACGGCTCCAGAGGACTACTGCAACCTCTTCGGGGTAGGCTTCGGCGATGTCTTCGGGGTCCTGGAAAGAGAATACCTGGAGCGGACCTTCCGTCTGGCCGCATCCAGCGAGAAGTTCCTGGTTGGGGCCTATGGCTCGGGGAAGACGCATTTCCTGCGCCATTTCAGCCAGATTGCCCGCCATAGGACCTGCGTCACCTCCGAGGTGCAACTGAACAAGTCGATTGACTACACCAGGTACCTGACGGTCTTCCAGGAGATTGCCAGAGACATCCGTCCTCCGAGGGGCGATGGTAGGGGCATCACGGCCCTCCTGCGGGCCTCGGCGACCCGCCTGGCCAAGGTC
>CAZQPM010000353.1:0-4090 GCA_964595195.1 uncultured Burkholderiales bacterium
CGCCCCCGGTCCAGGGCCACCAGCGCGCCCAGGACCAGGAAGGCCGCCCAGAACTCGTGCTCGGTCGGGAAGAACGTGTAGAGGCCCTTGAAGTAGAGGGCCAGGACCATCTGGGCCGCCAGGAGCGCCGCGGGAATCCCGGCCTGCCGCCGCACCAGGTCCCAGGCGGCCAGGGCACAGGCCGAGCCCAGGGCCAGATAGGCGTAGAGGATGCTGCGGAAGTCCCCGGGCAGAAGGGTCCATGCCGAGTACAGGAGAGGCTGTCGATAAGCCCAGACCTCGGTATACTTGAAGCGCAATCCATCCCAGACGGCCTGATAGTAGGGGACGCCATCCTGCAGGCTGTACATGATCCTCAGGACGTCCGTCGTGTCGTGGACGCTTCGCGAGGGCCTGAGGCTGAAGATCCGGTACAGTTCGCCATCGAAGAACAGCCCGTTCCAGCAGGCCGAGGCGACCAGGCCGACCACGGCCCAGGGCAGCGCCCGGGAGACGGGAAGAAGGACGCCCAGCCCCATCCCCAGCAGGACCGCTCCCAGGTAGAGGGGGCCGGACCACTGGGAGGCCAGTTCCCAGAAGCGCTGGACCACGAAAAGGTCCATCTGCCCGTACATCGAGGGCGCCAGGTTCACCGGCACGCCCAGGGCCAGGACCAGGGCGCCTGCCACCGCCAGGACGCCGAGCACCGGCGCGGCCGGGTCGCGCGGCCCGCACAGGCCTCGGAGGCCCAGACACAGGACGGCCGAGTACAGGAGGGCCCGGATCGGGTCAACGCAGAAGAAGAAGCCGGCCGCCGCAAAACCCAGGGCCCAGGCCGCCGGAAGGGCGTGACGGGCCGAAAGAAGCTCGCCGTTCCGCCGCAGGGATTGGGACACCGTGGGCTCCTCCTATCTGGTCGAGGAGCCCCCCAACAGGACCCCTGGCGCACCTCGTGGTTCGGGGCTTCGCGGACCTTCCCCTCCGGTCACCTCCGGGGAGGGTCTGTCCCGTCCGGCCCGAGGAATCGGCTCCCTGCGCGGGATGGTCCGACCCGTTCCTGCGAACCTCAGTCGAAGACCTCGGCGAAGGACTGGCGCTGCTGCAGGCTGCCCAGCATCAACAACGAGGCCTCGGGGGGCAGGACCGTATCGGCCGCCAGCGGGGCCAGGATCTCTTCCCCGCAGCGCAAGGCCACCACGGTCATCCCCGTCCGCGAGCCGATGCCCGAATCGCGCAGGAGCCGGCCGGCCAGGCCGTCCGGTACGGGGATCGAGAACAACTCGACGCCCTCCCCCAGGATCACCGGTTCGTGGCCTCGGAGCAGGGTCATCACGCCCTCGATGCCCAGGGTGGTATAGCTCAGGACGAAGTCGGCCCCGGCCCGATGGATGGCCTCCACGTTGCGTTCGTGGGTGACCCGGCTGACGATGCGGACCTTGGGGTTCAGGCGGCGGCAGTAGACGGACAGGTAGATGTTCGTGGCATCATCGTTCGTGGTCAGGAGGACCGAGCCCGCCCGATCCAGACCCGCCCGATCCAGGGCCCGCCGATCCGCCGCGTCCCCATGGAAGACCTCGATGCCTTCCCCAGCCAGGACCTCCAGCATGTCCCGCTGACGATCCAGGGCGTGGACCTTCAGCCCGCGGCGCTTCAAGGCCCGGGCCGCCGCCCGGCCCACCTTGCCCGCGCCGACCAGCAGGACGTGCCGGGAGGTCTCGTCCAGACACGGCAGCGTGGCGGAGAAGGCAGCCAGTTGCGCCTCGCTGCCCGCCAGGACCACCACGGTGTCGTCCTGGATCACCGAGTCGGGCCAGGCCGGCAGCAGGGCTCCCCGCTGCCACAAGCCGATCACGCTCAGGCCGGTGCGCTCCCGCAGGCGCGTATCGCGCACGCTGGCGCCCACCAGGGGCGTGTCGCGCGCCGCCAGTTCGGCCAGTTGCAGGTCCCCGATGGAGCCGATGGCGTGGGTCTCGGCGCAGCCGGCGTGGACCCGATTGGCCAGGTACTCGCCCAGTTGTTTCTTCAGCGGCAGGACCGTGTTGGCCCCGCTCAACTGCAGGATGTCGACGGAGTCCTCCTCCTCGACCAGGGCCACCACCGGCACCTCCGGAGCCACCTCGCGCAGGGTCAGGGTGATGTTCGTATTGGCAGCGTCCGTCCCGTTGGCCAGGACCAGCCGGGCCCGGCCTGTCCGCAGGCGTTCATAGGTCAGGCGGGCATCGTTATCCCCCACGACCACCATCACCCCGTCGTCCATCAGTTGGATGGCCCGGGTCGCGTCGGCCTCCAGGATGAAGCACGAAACCCCTTCCGCCTGCAATCGCGAGGAAAGCCCACGAGCGATCGGGTCGTCGCAGGCGATGATCACGTGTCCGGAGGTCCCGGGAGGCACCTCCCGAGGAGCCATCAACCGCACCTGGCTCTCCAGCCATGGGGCATAGAAGAGCCGGATGAAGAGAAAGGGCAACACCACCAGCAGGAAGACCACACCCGACAGCAGGACCACGATGCTGAAGAGCCGACCCAGGTCGGTCGCGAAGGTGATGTCGCCGAATCCCAGGGTGGTCATCACGGTCAGGGTCCAGTAGAAGCCGGTGATCCAGGAGTGTTCCTGCTTCTCGACGTAGACCATGATCAGGTGGAAGAGCACGGCGTAGACCGTGACCATGCCCACCAGGAACGCCACGAAGCGCAACAGGGCCCGAAGGTTGCTGCGCATCTCGCCCCGCGTGGTGAAATAGGCCATCTGGCTGCCCAGGAACTTCATGCTCGGAGACCTCGATAGGACGCCACGTGGTTCCCCAAGAGCCGGGCTTTCCCTACCTCAGCGGCACGCAGCGCGGGGCCCGGGTGGCGGACCGGAGGCGGCCCTGGCTAGGAGCCTGTGTGATTATCCGGACCGAGCATCGCCGAGGGATTTTGCGTTCCCGCTAGGAGCGAAAGCCGTGGTTTGCTGGTGGCAAATGAGGCTTTTCGCGACAACGCGGGGGCGGAAAGGACCCGGCGAGGCGACGGGAGTGGTAGCCACACAGGCTGCTAGGAGCCCCTGAGCCTCAGGCCCTGCCATGTGGCCTGGAAACCGGCCTCCACCAGGGCGGTCCCCAAGGCCGTCGAGGCGGCGGGCTGCCCATCCAGGCGACCCAGGGCGAAACGGCCCAGGCGGCCCTCGCGGGCGGAGGCGGCCAGGGCCGCCGCGGTGGCCTGCAGGGCCCGAGCCTCGCTGGTGAAGGTCAGGCCGGATCTCAGGCCCCTCTCCAGGAACAGGGCCGGTTCGCCCGAGACCAGCACGACCACGGCCCCGGCGCGGCGCGAGGGACGATGGCCCGGTTCGCCGCCCTCCCGCTCGGGCCAGGGCAGAGCGGCGCCCCAGGGGTTGGCGGGATCCGAGACCGCCAGGACCAAGGCCTCGCCGCCCTCGTCCTCCGGCGAGCGCAGGCGATCCACCGCCCCGGGCAGGGCGAACTGGGCCGCCCCCAGGCCCTCGACGAAGTAGCCCCGGCGGCAGCGGCCCGCCTCCTCCATGGCCTTCAGGACCGGGTAGACCGCCGAGAAGCTTCCCGGCACCCCTTCGCCCTCGACGGCGGCCCGGGTCAGCACACCGTGGCGGTCCAGGAGCTGCTCGGCCAGGGCCAGACGGGCCCTGGTGGGGTCGCACGGCAGGGGCAGCAGGCTCCAGCGGCCGGCGCCGGCCGGAGGCCCCTGGCGCGTCGGCAGGCGGCCGCCCCTGCGGACCCGCAGGCCCGCTCCCCGAGGCCGGCGTGCCCCTCCCCACAAGCGGATCCTCAAGGGCGTCAGGGTATCGTTGGTGACCAGACCCGTCCAGACCAGCTCCCACAGGGCTTCCAACAGGGCCTCATCGGTGCAGCTCGGGTCGGCTCCCTGGGCCCGGGCCACGCGCTCGAAGAGCTGGCGGAAGAAGAGGCCTCCTCCCCCGGCCAGCGCCTCGCGCACCCGCCGGGCCAGGTCCGAGAACTGGACCTCGGTCTGCAGCGGCAGCAACTGCGGAGCCTCGTCGGCCAGGTACAGGCGGATCCAGCCGTCGTCGCTGCCCACCCCCCCCGACCCGGCCCAGACGACCTCACCGGCCGCGCACAACTCGTCCAGGAAGGCG
>CAZQPM010000354.1:0-4082 GCA_964595195.1 uncultured Burkholderiales bacterium
AAGGCTCGGATTTCGGTCCGAGCCTTCGTCTTTTAAGCCGGTCCCGAGGGCGTGGACACCGCGCTCGTGTCCCAGGCCTGGTCGGCGGGAAGGTCGCCCTGGAAGGAACCGGGTTGTCCTGAGCGAAAGGGGGTCGGGTTTTCCTGGGGCCGTCCTGGACGCAGCCCCGGGCACGCGCAGAACGGTCCGCCCTTCCTCGACCTCCCGCCCCGCCCCGCGACGCCCACGCCCTTCAGGATGGTGGCCGTGTGGCTGGAGTGGAGGCTCCGGCGACGGAGATGGTCTGGCTCCGTTCTTGATTCCGGGGGGGGCTGGCGGCCCCGCTTCCCCACACCTGGTCGATCGATTCTCACCAAGGTCTTGGAAGGAGGGCGCTGGCCCCATGAAGAGGATTCTGACGCTGCTGGGGGCGATCCTGGTTCTGGCCCTGGCCACACCTGCCCTGGCGGCGCCCCTATTCCCCGATGTTCCCGAGAACCACTGGGCTCGCGATGCGGTGGCCGCGTTGGCGGCCAAGGGGCTGGTGGAGGGCTATCCCGACGGGGCGTTCCGGGGCGCTCGGGCGGCGACCCGTTGGGAGCTGGCCATGGTCGTGGCGCGCCTTCTGGCCCGGATGGAGGAGGAGCATGCGACCTTCGCCAGCCGCGCCGAACTCGAGGAGGTTCGCAAGCTGGCCGGGGTCCTGCAGGAGGAGTTGGCCGCGCTGGGAGTCCGCGTCTCCACCCTGGAGGGGGCGGCCGAGCGCCTGGAGTCCCGGGTCTCCGAGTTGGAGCGGATCACCTTCTACGGCGAGATCAACACCCGGGTCGGTGGGCAGTCCTTCCGGAACACCGGTTCGTCGGGTATGAGCCTGGGGATTCCCCTGGTCGACTACAACAGCGCCGTCGGTTCCGCGACGGGGGCCAGCGGCGTGATCCCGGCGCCTTCGGCGGCGGCGGGGATGGCGATGAATCCCTTCGTCTTCGGCATCCTGACCGTCACCGACTGGCGCTCCGGCCGTCCGCTGACCAACGGTTCGCTGTTCACGTCGCGCGCCTTGCTGGGGGTCCGAGCGCAGTTGACCGACGATCTGGAGGCCGGGGTGGAGTTCGCCGCCTACACCAGCCAGGGGGAGCGGGCCGTCGACCAGTACTGGGGCACGTCGGCTCCGTTCCTTTCCAACCCGTTCACCGGGATCACCTCGGTCACCGGGGGACTGGCCGGCGTCCAACCCCAGAACCACTCGCCCTTCACCCGCATGGTCCTGGACAACTTCTGGCTGAAGCATCGTCCCAGCAAGACGTCGGTGGTCCTGGGGGCTTTTCGGGACACGCATTTCGACGAGATGGTCTACGTCCCGCAGGTCAACCCCAACTACTACGGACCCCGGTGGCTGGACAGCTTCGGCGTGAAGGTCGATGGTGAGCTGGCCCTGACCGCTGCTGAGGACGTCATCCTGCGCTGGGAGGCCATGGGGGCCCGCCTGGCCGACGGCAACGTCAGCCCGATCGTCCCCGGTTCGTCCTACTTCACCCACACCGAGGGGATCAACGCCGCCGTGTTCTTCCACGATGAGCGCGGCGAAGTCCGGCTGAACTTCCTGCACACGGCCAACGATGCCTCGGGAGGGGCGAGCCTCGCCGTGGGACTGATCCAGACGCCGAACTTCAGCTTGAACTGGGTCAACCCCAACGGGTACTTCATCAACCAGATGAGCCCCGGTCAGGCGGCAGGCATCGGCACCACCAGTGACCAGCGCCCCGTCCCGATGTTCGCGGCGGCCGGCAACGACGGCATCTGTGGCATCTGGGGCGTCCCCAACGTCGGGGGCATCGGTCCCCAGGACATCACGACCTACGGGATCTCGACGAACTACGTCTTCGACCACGACCTGGACCCGCGGGTCTTCGTCGAGTGGGCCCACTCCGACTACCGTCCCCAGAAGAACTCGTCCTACTCGGTCGGTGGGGATGCGCTCCGGGCCGGGGTCGGGGCCTCGTTCCTCGAGAAGTCCCTGGACGTGGACGTCCACTACGTGTCCGTCGATCCCACCTTCGACCCCTTCATCCTGCAGTTCCCCACGGTGGACGGCATCAGCACGGTGCTGTGGCGGACGCCCGGGTTCACCTACATCAACAGCCTGTATTCCCTGCACGACACCGAGGTCTACACCCACAACCGGCAGGGCTGGCGCGGAGAAGTCACCTGGAAGTTCGGGCCGACCGGCCGGGTCACCGCGAACTATGGCCAACTCGACCAGGTCGAGACGTCCCTGCAGGACGTCCGCTTCTCGGCCAACTCCGTGGCTCCGGGAACCCCCAACACGCCCGTGCTGGGCTTCTCACCCGGCTTCATCGACCCGGTCTTCGGAGGTTTCTCTCCGTACACGTTCGTGGGGGCCGGCGGGAACGCGTTGGCGGTGCCGCTGGAGAACCCCAGGGGGCAGGTGACGAACTGGGGCCTGGCAGCCGGATACAAGTTCCTGCTGGACGAGGGTGAGAACAACCGGGGCATCCTGGTCTCGGGTGGGGCGCGCAGCACGCACTTCCAGCGCGACTCCAGCCTGCGGGCCCTGTTGCCCGGACCCGGTGGGATCCGGGGCGAGAGCCAGAACTACGTGGACCTCTTCATCGATGGCTGGCGCGCCGCCGTGGAGTACGATGTCACCGAGACCTTCCGGGTTCACGGAGGCTACACGGCGGTGGACATCTACGGCCACTTCGACCCGCTCGGGAACATGAACACGTATGCCGAAGCCGTGGGGAACACGACCTTCGACGTGCTCAACATGGAACAGCGCTATCCGGACCTGGGCTTCGACTGGGATGTCGCCGAGAACATGACCTGGGGGTTGGAAGGGAAGTACTACCAGACCAAGGACCGCATCTCGGAGGGGACCTTCCCCAGCCCCGGGATTCCCAACCTGAACGTGAACTACGGGCCCCACCCGAACGCCCATCCGTTCAATTGGGAGGGCTGGCAGGTCCATTCCTACTTCAACTTCAAGTTCTGAGCCCGAGGCCGAATCCGCCACCTGGCCTTCCCAGGGCCTCCGCCCCGCCGGGCGGGGGCCTTTTCCTGGCCCCGGGGCAGCACGGGGAAACCTCGGGGAGCCGAGGGGGTTCCATCGTGAGGAGAGCGACGAATGGACGAAGACCTGGTTCTGATCGAGCGATTCAAGGCCGGTGACCAGACCGCGTTTGACGAATTGATGCAGCGCCACTACCGCGCCGTATTGAACCTGGTGTTCCGCTTCACCGGGGCCAGCGGGCAGGCTGCCGAGGACCTGGCCCAGGATGTCTTCCTCAGGGTCTATCGGGCTTTGCCCCGCTTCGAGGCCAGGGCCCGCTTCTTCACCTATCTGTACAAGGTCACGATGAACCTGTGCTTCAAGGAGAGGGCCCGCTGGGCCCGGCGCCGCAGCCGGACGGTCAGCCTGGATGGGGCCTGGGATGACCCGGAGGCTCCCGGGATGCGAGCCCTGCCCGACCCCGCAGGCTCGGCCCAGGACCACTTCGAGCGGCGCGAGGCGGCGGTCGAGGTCCGCGAGGCCGTGATGGAACTTCCCGAAGAGCAGCGGGCGGCGGTGATCCTGCATCGGTTCCACCACCTGTCCTACGAGGAGATCACCGAGGTCCTGGGAATCTCGCTGCCGGCGGTGAAATCCCGGTTGCATCGGGCCAAGCTGGCTCTCCAGAAGCGTCTGGGAGAGGTTGTCGACCCGGCCGCCCGGGAGGCGGAGTCGGGGTCATGACTGGGAGGTTGATCAGGATGGCGAAGACGTGCTTGCAGGTTGAGGAGTTGTTGCCCGCCTACGACGAGGGCGACCTGGCGCCGGACGAGGTCCGCCGCCTGGAGGGGCACCTGGCCGGCTGCGCCTCCTGCCGCACCCTCCTGGCCGGGCTTCGTTCCAGTTGGGAGCGCCTGGGTTCCTGGGAGGACCTGGAGCCGTCTCCAGCCTGGCGACAGGACTTCTGGAGGAGCCTGGGTCGGGAGGACGAGAGGCGACGCTGGGGACCCCTGCGCTTCCTGAGGGATCGCCGCTGGGCCGGTCTGGCCACGGCGGCCGTGCTGGCCCTGGGCTTCTTCGGTGGCACCCTGTG
>CAZQPM010000355.1:0-4010 GCA_964595195.1 uncultured Burkholderiales bacterium
CGGCGCTCCTCCTGGCGAGCCAGTTGCTGCCGGCTCTCGCCCAGGCTCTTCTCGGTCTCGCGCAGGCGGGCCCGGGTGGCCGACAGGGCGGCTGCAAACATCTCCTGGCCGGCCTGGTAGACCCCGTGGATCTCCGATTCCAGCCGGCGCGCGTCCAGCACGTTCAGGCGCGTGCGCCGGCAGGCTTCCAGGTTCTGGCGCATGCGGCGCAGGGTGTCGGCCAGGCCGGATTCCTCCTTGAGCAGGAAGTCGCGCAGGCCCCCGGTCAGGGCGGCCGAGATGCCTCCGACCATGCTGGTCCGCAGCATGTCGTTGTACTTCTTGCGCTCCTCGTCCGCGGCCAGGCGCAGGGGGGTGATTCCCCGCTCGAAGAGGGCGGCGAAGTAGTCCTTGGCCGAGGCGAAGGTGGTCATCTGTCCGCCCGCCCGGGCGGCCAGCAGGCGCAGCCCCGGAAGCTCGGGGACTTCGTCCGCAACCCCGCGCGCAAGCAGGACCTCCTGCAGGGGTACCTCGTTATCCAGGCCGGAGATCAAGATGGGAGTGAGCTCCACCGTGGGCTCGGAGCGCCGCTCCAGATGGACGCCGGCCAGGATTCGCTGGCCATCTCCCCCGACCAGGTCCAGCACGGCGTAGGAGGGCCGTCCGGGCTCGCCCAGCCGCCCATACAGACCCCGGTCGCCGCCGATGGCCCCGCTCTCGCCGAGGTTGGTGAAGCGCAGGCGGGTCATGTCCGGCAGGAGCACCACGTAGGTGGCGATCATCACCGTCGTCTTGCCGGCGCCATTGGCCCCCTCCAGGGCCGTCACGTGGTCGTCCAGGCTGAACTTCGCGTAGAAGACGCCCTTCCAGTTCACCAGGGCCAGGGCCCGGGCGCGGACCCGCTTCATTCCTCGTCCTCCTCCTCGCCGGTTTCTGCGTCCATCTCGATCTCACCGCGCGCCATCATCTCGCTGAGGGCCGCAGACGGGTCGGCCAGCGTGCGCACCGGGTCGGCAAAGCGCAGCAGCGGGGTCCGCAGGCGCAACTCCTCATCGCCCCGGCGCTCCAGGAATCCCATCTCCTCCAGGGTTCGCAGGCCCCGGTCCAGCTCGGTCCGGATGCGCTCGGGGTCGACCATGGCGCTGCGTCGGGTCAGCCGCGGATTCAGGGCCGAGAGCAGTCTTTCCTCGCCCACCAGGTTGGCCAGCATCTCCAGGACCCGGCTTCTGGAAACCACGCCGGCACTCTCCACCAGGCTGGGGTCCAACCGGAGCAGGGCCAGGGCCTGGCCGGTCAGCATGGCCCCGGCGCTCAGCTTTCGGCGCAAGACGTTGGCGGCGGTCGGTAGGAGGTAGAAATATCCGTCCTCGATGCGGATCAACTCGAAGCCGAAGCGGCGGTAGTAGGGCTCCAACCAGGCCTGGGCGTCCGCCAGGAAGGCGTAGAGGTCGCCGTCATCCTGGTCGATGTGTCGGCCCCTGCGCAGGGCCGTGTCGGCGCGGGGGAAGTCCTCGTCCTCGATCACCGCCTGCAGGGTGGGGTAGGGACGGTCCATCTAGTCCAGGCTCCAGTCTTCGACGTCGAGTTCGCTGATCTCCACCCAGGGGCGCTCGCGCTCCGAGCGGGGGTGCGCTTCGGCAGCGACCTGGGCGGCCACCCGGCCCACCGTGACGAAGCGTTGAGGAGGATCGGTCTGGGGCAGGACGTCCCGGAGGACCTCCGAGAGCGTGCGGGCGGTGGCCAGGCTCTGACGGACCCGCCCTTCCAGGTCGGCGCTGTCGCTGGCGGGGGGTGTCGGGGCCGGCTCGGGTTCGCGATCCCGCAGGGGGCGGGTCACCGGAGGGCGGATCGGCCGGGTGTCGGGGTTCCGCAGGGTCCAGGCGCGCGCAGGTTCGCAGACCACCAGGTGGAAGGGTGCGTCGGGCCAGCCCGCCAGTTGCTCCCGGAGCCTCTGGGACAGGGCCCGGTCGGGGTCCAGGCGCACCACCGAGCGCAGGTAGTGCTGCACGTATTGGAAGTAGTCCGACCAGGCCGCCAGGCGGGCGCCTCCCCAGGCGACAACCCGGTCCACCTGCTCCTGGGCCCTCAGACATGCGGCCCGGGCCTCGTGGGCCTCGGCCGCCTCGGCCAGGTCCTCGATCTCCTGCAGTTGTGCCTGCAGGTTCGTCGCTTCCCGCAGCAGCACGGCGTTGAGTTCCTGCAGGGTGGCCGAGGTGCTGTGCAGCAACTGCTCGCAGGAGTCGACGGCGGCGAACCAATCCTTGTTCAGCAACTCTCCGATCTGCTCGCGCACCTCGCGCTGCTGCGCGTCCATTCCCAACTGGCGCCGTTCGATCCCGGCGATGAGATCGCTGACCGTGACCTGCAGGGGCCCGCCGACCCCGGTGCTCCAGTCCTCGGGGCCATGGGCCTGCGCTGCGCTCTTCTTGATCTCGGCCAACTGGGACGAGAGGGTCGCCGCCAGGAGCGTCAGGCTCTCCCGGGTCAGCGCCTCGTCGGACAGGAAGAAGTCCACGATGGCCCGGGCCAGTTGGGTCAGGGCATACTCGCCGGCCCGCACCAGGCCCGCGCCGTCCACCCGGCCCAGCAGGCGCTGCTGGCGCAGGCGGTGCAGGGCGTGCGTGGCCTTCTTGCGGACCAGGCCCGCCCCGGGTTCGGTGAAGTCGCAGACCTGCTCGTAGACGTCGTAGAGGACCTCCTCTTCCAGGGCTGCCAGGGACGTGCGCCGGGCCCGGTCGTGCAGGACGATCAGGAAGCACAGGTCCGTGGTGCTCAGGTTGAGGCTGGCCTCGCGCTGCTGGAGGGAGCCGACCAGACGGTGGAGCTCGGTCATCTTGGCCTGGGGGCCCTTCTTGCCGGAGGTCGGGGGCCCTGCCAGGACCCGTCGGCTAGGAGCAATGCCGTGATTATCCGGACCGAGCATCGCCGAGGGATTTTGCGTTCCCGCTAGGAGCGAAAGCCGTGGTTTGCTGGTGGCAAATGAGGCTTTTCGCGACAACGCGGGCGCCACGTATGGACCCGGCGAGGCGACGGGAGTGGTAGCCACACAGGCGGCTAGTCGGTGTCCAGGCCCTGCGTGGCCTGCTTCAGGACGCTCCCGATGCTGTCGCGCAGGACCAGGTCGGCGGCGCGGTCATAGGGCGTCGGGTCCCGGTTGATCAGGATCAGGTGGCGGCCTCGATGGAACTGCACCAGTCCCGCGGCCGGATAGACGTTCAGCGAGGTCCCGCCGATGATCAGGGTGTCGGCCTGGCGGATGCGGGAGGTGGCCCCGGCCATCGTCTCCTGGTCCAGGGATTCCTCGTACAGGACGACGTCCGGCTTGACCAGGCCCCCGCAGGCCGTGCAGTGGGGGATCCCGCGGCTGGCCAGGATGAAGTCCAGCCCGTAGGAGGCGTGGCACTCCAGGCAGAGGTTGCGGTGAACCGAGCCGTGCAGTTCCAGGACGGTCTTCGAGCCCGCCATCTGGTGCAACCCGTCGATGTTCTGGGTGATGACCGCCTGCAAACGGCCCGTCTGCTCCAGTCTGGCCAGGGCCTTGTGGGCCTCGTTGGGCCGGGCCTGGGGATACAACATGTGCCCTCGGTAGAAGTCGTAGAAGGCCGCGGTATCCCGGGCGAAGCAGGTGTGACTCAGCATGTACTCCGGCGGGTGGCTGCCACCCTCGCCGGTGGTATAGAGTCCTGTTGCCGAGCGAAAATCCGGGATTCCACTTTCGGTGGACACCCCCGCTCCGCCGAAGAAGACGATGCTCGGGCTGGCCCTGAGGATCTGCGCGAGTTGGGAGACCTCTCGGGTCACGGAACACCTCGTCTCTCTGCGCGGGCCTGCCGGTCGCCGCGCGCGCCGGAAGTCCGTGCCTCCAAGGCGGGTGACGGCCCGTGTCGCCCCCGATCGCGCACGCGGTCCCGCCTCCGAGGCGGGTTCACCCCCGAGGGCTCGATTCCCCCCCGGCCCACCGGGGATCGGGTGCTCGCCCATCCGTGATCGGTTTGCGATATAATATTCGTGCACTCGTATAGCTTAAGAAA
>CAZQPM010000356.1:0-3985 GCA_964595195.1 uncultured Burkholderiales bacterium
GCCTCTTGGGGGTCCTGGGCACGCTGGGCCAGGCCCTGGGCCTCAAGCCCCAGGAGCCCCAGGCGGCCGACAAGACGCCCGACCCGAAGGCCCCGGAGCAGAAGCCCGAGGGCCTCTTGGGGGTCCTGGGCACGCTGGGCCAGGCCCTGGGCCTCAAGCCCCAGGACGTGTCCTCTCCGGCGAAACCGGCCGGCGATGCCGGCGCCGCGGGCCCATTGAGCTCGCTGCTGGGCCGGATGCTGGGCACTGAAACCAAGGCCGACGCCAAGTCCGATCCGAGTGCGGCGGCGGACCCCAAGGCGGGGAATCCCCTGCTCAAGTCCGTCCTGGGCGGAGCCCTGGGGGCCCTGTCCCCTCTGGCTGGCGCAGCCACCGCACTGGCGGAGGGCGCCCCCCCCTCCCTGAACGGCGCAGCGACCGGGCAGGCGCCGAAGGACGCCTCCGCGACCGGCCCCGCCGTGCCGAACCCGCCCATCGGCAAGCTGCAGGGGGTCTCGGAACTCTCCACGGCCGAGCACCAGAAGGTCGTGAACTGGTACAACCAACTGTCGCCCGAGGACCGGAACTGGTATGAGAACTGGGTCGGCAGCCAACCTCCCGAGAAGCAGGGCGAAGCCCTGGCCTATGCCCGGCGGGTCCAGGACCAGTACATCTCGGATCCCCAGGCCCGCGTGCAGATGCGCCAGTCGGTCCTGGACGAGTGCCTGAGCCAGGGGGTCAAGCAGGAGAACCGCGCCTCCATGGGAGCCATCGTCCTGACCGACGAGAACCCGGCCAACAAGCGCCGGGCCCTGGAGGAGAACGGCTTCACCAAGCCGCCGGCTGACGGCACCCAAGCCCCGTCCGTCGGGGATCTCATGGCCGCGCCGGGAGCCTATGATACCCGGACGAACAACGTCATGTTCTCGACGGCCCTGCTGCGGCAGGACCGGGGGACCAACTACGTGACGGACGTCGTGGGGCACGAACTGGCCCACCAGACGGCCGACTCCACGCAGACCGGCAAGCTGCTGGTCGGCAAGGACAACCAGCTCTTCTTCGCCCTGGAGAAGGAGCGCGCCTTCGAGGCCAGGACCGGGACCCCCGAGGCCCGGTCCCGGAGCCAGCAGGAACTGGCCGATCTGTATCGAGACTCGAATCCCGGAACCTCCAAACGCGATGCCCGGGCCTGGGCCGAGAACGCCCTGAGCAGCTCCGAGGAATACTACGCCTCGGTCACCGCGCTGCACCGGCTGACCGAGAAGGATCCCCGCATGGCCCAACGCGTCGAGGGCTTCGACCGGGACACCCACACCCTCATCCATCACGCCGAAGCCGGGACCCTGCCCACCGACGAGCAGTTCCTCAAGTCCATGTCCTCCAAGGATCTGGCCACCCGCTACAAGCTGGACCCCACCCGTCTCAACCAGTTCGAGGGGTATCAGGAGGACACGGGGCGGCGCATCGGACTGGAGAAGTACCTGCTGGAGCAGGTCGGTCTGCATCTGGTCGGCGCGAATCCCGCCGGTGCCCAGACCTACGGATCCAATCCCCAGGAGGTCCCGACCGGTCAATCGTCCGACTCCGATCCGGAGGGCCCTTCTCCCGTCAAGCCCCTGAGCAGCACCTCCCCGGCCCGGCCGACGTCCTCGGCGGGCCCGCTGTCCTCGACCCCGACCTCGACCCAGACTGCACCGACTTCGGCCCAGACCCCGACGACGCCGACCTCGACCCAGACGGCACCGACTTCGACCCAGACCGCACCGACTTCGGCCCAGACCCCGACGACGCCGACCTCGACCCCGACGGCACCGGCTTCGACCCAGACCCCGACGACGCCGACCTCCTCCAGCTCCAGCGGGTCCCGGGTCTCCTCCGACTCCTTGAGCCTGTCCGGGCTGTGGAATGACCTGACCTCCTCCAACTTCTCGTCGTTGGGCAACCGCGGCCTCAGTCTGTCCGAGATCCAGCAGATGCTGCCCGAGGGCCTCGATCTGACGGGTCTGGATATCAATTCCCTGGACCTGGACCAGGACGGCCACGTGACCAAGGCCGACCTCAGTCGCCTGGCCCAGATGGCCAAGGCCGGCAACGTGGCCAGGCCGGGCGAGGACTGGACCCCCCTGTCCCGACTGCTCGTCCAACTGGGCGGCCAGGGTGTGCCATCCAGCAGCCTGGCTTCGGTCTTCTCCGGGTCGGCCGTGCGGCGCCTGGCCCAGGGTGCCGGCACCCCGGCCGCTCCCGGCAGTGGAGGTCCCCAGGCCGAGGCCGGACAACCCCAGCCTGCGGCCACTCCGCCGGCCTCGGCGCCGGCCTCGGCGGCCACCGTGGCTCCGGTGGCCGGGGCCCCGGGTGCATCTCAGGCGGCCACCCGCGACCCGGGCATGACGGCGCTGCGCGTGGGCATCTTCCGAGAGGCCAGCACCAGCCTGGAGGCCGTGGCGGCCGGGACTCCCCAGAACCAGGGGCTGTGGGCCCTGGATTCCCTGGGGCGCGAGGCCGACGGTCGCCTGGGTGTCACCGACGCCTTCGAGACGCTGGTGACCGGCCCCAAGGGCGCCGAGAAGATGATCGGCGTCTTCGATCACGCGGCCTCGTCTCCCGACCAGGCCCTGGCCATGTCCTCGGTCCTGAAAGGCATGGCCCAGGCCGCCCCCGACCGGGCCATGGGGATCCTGTTGCTGACCATGGATGCCCCGGGCGGCACCGAGTCGGTCAGCCGGATGTTCTCCGCCATGAGCCAGGAACCCGGCGGAGCCGTGAATCTGGCCCGATTCCTGCAGATCAGCGCCACCGACAAGGCTTCGGCCAGGGGGCTCTGGGAGGTGATGGACACCCTGACCACTCCCACCCTGGAGAATACCAACGGTGGAAAGCGTCTGGCCGGGGCCCTGGGGCGTTCCTCGGATTGGGTGCAGGGGTCGCAGGCCCTGACCCGGACCTTCTCGTCCCTGCTGGACACCGAGGGAGGCGGCACCCGCTTCGCCAACCTGATCCACCGGATGTCTGACTCCCGTCAGGGGGCCGCCGACACCGCCCGCATGCTGCAGAACATGGCTTCCGACAGGGAGGACGCTCGCGAGGTCGGCAAGCTTCTGGCCCAGGGCACCCGATCCCGTTCCGGGGCGCGTGCGGTGGTGGAAGGCTTCAACCAGATGGCGGCCACCAAGGAGGGGGGCGTCAGCGTCAGCCGCCTGTTCCTGGGGATCTCGGGTGGCCGGGACGGGGCGCGCGTGCTGGCCAACCTGGCCCGCGACTCCTCGTCGTCGGCCCCACTGCTGTCGCTGCTGAACCGCCTGGAGGCCAACCCGCCCGCGGCGGCGAGGTTCTCCAAGGCCCTGGATCGGATGGATGCAGACCCGAAACTGCGCACCGAGATGGCGATCTTCCGCGGGCGGGCGGCCGCCACTCCCGAGCTGGAGGCCGCGCTGCAGCGGGTCTGGACCCCGCGGCAGGCTGGGGTCGCCCGGGAAGCGGCCCCGATGCCCCTCACCTGGGGAGGAGCGCTGGCCATGGATCAGGCCGGTCTGGGCTCTCGCCAGACGGCCCTGCCGATGTCGGGCCCCTCGGCGTCGGCCGCGGGCCCACAGGTGACCGGGCTCGGGGCACCCGTCTCGGCGTCGGCCGCGGGCCCACAGGTGACCGGGCCCGGGGCACCCGTCTCGGCGTCGGCCCAGGGGGCCGGAACGGGACAGCGGGATGGTCAGGGATCCGCAGGGCAGGAGGGGAGACGACCGGCCTCGGCCCTCCAGGCCGCGCCCCCCGAGCTCGTCACCGCCCCGGGTGTCGCTGCCGGCCGGGTTCCCGACCTGCCCGCCCGGATCGCCTGGCCCGCCTTGGGCGAGGCCGGGCTGCCTCCGGCTCCTCAGGACGCGATCGGCCCGGCTGCAGGCAGGGGCGTCGGGGCCGAGGGCCCGGTGGTCCAGGCCAGCCTGCTCCCGCCGGCCGCCGAGGCTCGCCCCGCGGCCACGACGGGCTCCCCGGCCGCTCCCTCGGCTCCCCAGGT
>CAZQPM010000357.1:0-3981 GCA_964595195.1 uncultured Burkholderiales bacterium
AGGCGCCGTACCCGGTCAGGACAAGACGACGCCAGCTTATCTTCACGCGGGAGCCTCGTCTGATGCCGTGGTTGATGTTGCTGGTTGCCGGCCTGTTGGAGGCCGCCTGGGCCGTGGGCCTGAAGTACACGGAGGGGTTCAGTCGTCCCCTTCCCAGCCTCCTGACCATCCTGGGAATCGCCGCCAGCATGGGCCTGCTGGGCCTGGCTGCCCGGCATCTGCCCATCGGGACCGCCTACGGGGTCTGGGTCGGCATCGGAGCCCTGGGGGCCTCGGTCCTGGGGATCGTGCTCTTCAACGAGTCGGCCTCGCCCGCCCGGGTCGCCTTCCTGCTGCTGCTGGCCTTCTCGATCGCCGGTCTGAAGTTGACCGCAGCCTGAAGCCGTCCACCTGGCGGCTGCCGCGCAGGAGTCCTCCCCGGCCCCGGGAACAAGCCGGCATCCGCGGCGCGCGGGGACTTCCTGGCCGGCCCGTGCGGCCCTGGGTTCCGGGGTGCCCCGGGCCCCGAAGGGACCTGCGAACTTGAAGCTGTCCATCCTCATCCCTGTCTACAACGAGCGCACGCACGTCCGGGAGATCGTGGATCGCGTCCTGAAAGCGCCCCTGCCCGAGGGATGGACGCGCGAGGTCCTGCTGGTCGACGACGGTTCGACCGACGGCACGGGGGCCTTCCTGGACGGTCTGGCCGATGGCGCAACCGTTCGGGTCCACCACTCGCCCGTGAACTGCGGGAAGGGCACCTCGGTGCGGATCGGTCTGGCGATGGCCACGGGGGACCACGCGATCATCCAGGACGCGGACCTGGAGTATGACCCCAGCGATTTCCCTGCCCTCGTCGGGCCGCTCCTGGCCGGGCAGGCCGAGGCCGTCTACGGTTCGCGCTTCCTGGGGACACGGCAGGGGATGTCCACGGCCCACGTCCTGGGCAATCGCCTGTTGACCTGGACCAGCAACCTGCTCTTCGGGGGGCGTCTGACCGATGCCTACACCTGCTACAAGGTCATGCCCCTGGCCCTGGCGCGAAGCCTGGGCCTGCGGGCCAGGGACTTCGAGTTGGAGGCCGAGATCACGGCCCGCCTGCTGCAACGGGGGGCGCGCATCGTCGAGGTGCCCATCCGCTATCGGGGCCGCACCGGGCTGGAGGGCAAGAAGATCCGGAAGCTCGATGGCCTGCTGGGCTGGCTGGCCCTGCTGCGCTACCGCTTCCTCTCCTGATCGCGAGGCGTCCCACGGCTCGCCGGGAATCCGCCGTGGCCCCGTGGCGGCGCCTTCAAAGGCGGGGCGCCTGGCCTCGGGTCAGGGGGAGCAGGGCGGTCTCGAGGTCCTCCAGGGTCCTGGCCCTGACCAGGGCGTCGCGCACGACTCGTTCCCCAGGTAGGTCCAGGTCATAGTGTGAGAGTTGGCCGCGCAGTTCCCGGAGGGCCCGGGTCGCGGGCAGGCGCGTGGTGGTCAGGGTCATCTGCGCGTGCCGCCAGGCCACCGCCGCCCGGCCGGCCCGGTCGGGAGGGAGATGCGGGCGGCCGGTGCGCAGCTCGCGTTCGATCTGCTGGAAGATCCAGGGAGCCCCCAGGGCCGCCCGGCCGATCATGATCCCCGCGCACCCGGTCTGCTCCAGCATCCGGCGGGCCTGGGCAGCGTTGCCGACATCCCCGTTGCCGATCACGGGAAGGCCCGGGACGGCGCGGACGATGTCGGCGATCGCCTGCCAGTCGGCGAGGCCCGCGAAACCGTCGAGGGCAGTGCGTCCGTGCACGGTCAGCGCCGCAACTCCGCACTCGGCGGCAGCCCGGGCGACCTCCAGGGCGGTCCGGTCGCCCGGCTCCCACCCGGCGCGCAGCTTCACGGTGACAGGGACCGGCAGACCCTCCACCACGGCACACAGGATATCCCGGGCCAGCGCGGGTTGCCTCAGCAGGCTGGCTCCGCCCCCCTGGCGAGCCACCTTGGGAACCTGGCAGCCCATGTTCACGTCGACCACCCGGGCCCCGGCGGCGACCACCGCCCGGGCGGCCTCGGCCATCTCCCCGGGATCCGAGCCGAAGAGCTGCACGGCCACGGGGCCCTCGTCGGGCCTCCAGTCCAGGAGGTCCATGGTGCGGGAGCGGCTGCTGCGGAAGCGCATCGCTCGGGCGCTGACCAGCTCGCTGCAGACCAGGCCGCAGCCTCCCAACTGGTGGCACAGCAGCCGGAAGGCGTGGTTGGTCTGGCCGGCCATGGGAGCCAGCAGGAGCGGGGGGTCGACGGTCAGGTCGCCCAGGTGCAGGGGCTCGAGCAGGTTGCTCACGACAGGCAGTCTACCACGCCGGCCCCGGGTCCCCGTGTCCTGAGCCGGCAGTCCCGCGCCGACTCAGAAATCGTCCTTGGCGGTGACCTTCTCCTCCAGGTCGTCTGCCTCGGAGGCCACGCAGTCGATCCAGGTGCGCAGTTCCTCGGCGGTCATGCGATCCACGACCTTGATGGCATAGGCGACGATCCGTTCTCCGCCGGATTCGATGACCTGCCAGCCACCAACCGAGGTCTCCTGGCTCCTGGTCAGCAACTGGTTGGCCAGGTCCGCCGGCAACTCGCCCTCCAGACGGAAGGCGGGAGAGAAGAGCTCACGGACCTGGACCCCCTGGTAGTCCCAGGCCTTCCCATAGATGAAGACCAGTTGCGTGCGCTCGTCCTGGAAGCCGCGCAGGACCACGAAGTTGCCGCGCTCGTTGATCTCATACTTGATGCCGGACTGGTCCAGGAGGTCGGCAATCGGGGTGGCGGCCGGACCCGGGGTGGGGCGCTGGGCCAGGAAGGCGTGCAGGGAGGTCGTGCCGACCAGGAAGTTGATGTCCGAGGCATCGCGCAGGCGCGCCGTGACGACCCCGACGACCTGGCCGGTCTCCCAGTCGAAGGCGGGCCCCCCGCTGTTGCCGGGGTTCACCGGGACATCCACCTGCAGGACCGAGGTGCCATCCCGCTGGCTGACGGCGCTCAGGACCCCCTTGGAAACCGAGGGCTGCACGCCCATCCCCACGGCCTTGAGGCGGTCAACCAGGGGATAGCCGACGACGGCCAGTTCGGTGCCCAGGGCTGGTTCGGCCGGGGCCAGAGGCAGGGGCGTCAGGTTCAGGCCGGAGGCCTGCAGCAGGGCCAGATCCGTCCGGGGATCGTCGGCGACCACTCGGGCCACCACGGGAGGGGCCTCTCCGCTTCGCAGGCGGACGCTGGCGGCACCCTGGACCACGTGGCTGGAGGTGATCAGCAGGGTGCCTGAGGGGCTGGACTCGACGGCAAAGGCCGTGCCGGTGCCCGAGTCCGTCAGGACCAGGGCGATGCTCTGCAGGTACCGGGGCAGCTTCTCCCGCAGGTCGCCCCCTGCGGCCTGCGCCGGTGCGCACAGGGCGCAGGCGCCGAGAACACCGAGAACGAGGAGTACCTGGGCCAGTCTGGTCACGATCGATTCCTCCTGAACCGGGTTCCCGGGCGGTTGTCCCGGAGACCCATCTGTCCCGGCCGCAAGGGTCAGGGTTGCCAGTGCCGCGCGCCCTCCCCGGGGGCCTTGAGGTGCGCTGTCAGCGGGGCGTAGCAGTAGATCCAGAATCCCTGGGCTTCAGGGATCCGGGTGTCGACGGCGGCCAGGTCGCAGGTGCGGTAGACCGCCACGGTGGGGTCGAATCGGAAGGCCTGACCGTGGGCCAGGCAACCGGGGGGAGCGGGGGAAGCGGAACAGACCCCTTCGGCCAGGGCCACGGGGTCCCCGCCATCCGCGGTCAGTTCAGCCTCTCCGACCCGGAAGTCCGGGGAGGCCACCAGGTTCCAACCCTCGTGCAGAACGATCTCTCGGGGCGCATCGCCCAGGCCGGTGTAGCCCAGCGTGGAGGCCCGGTCTGCAAAGACCCACAAGCCGCGTGCCGAACCCGAACCGGCCCGCAGGGATTCCGGGTCGGCCAGGACCTGGTTGTAGAGGCCAGCCGTCGGGTCGTAGGCATAGAGCGGGGTGGAGAC
>CAZQPM010000358.1:0-3977 GCA_964595195.1 uncultured Burkholderiales bacterium
GTAGGGCCGGTAGAAGTCGACGGCGTCCGGCCTGGCGTCGACCAGCACACCCACGCAGCCGAACTCGTCTCGCATCCGCTCCGCCAGTTCGAAGGTGTGCCGGAGCAGGAGTCTGCCGACGCCACCACCCTGGACCGTCCGGTCCACGGCCAGGCGCGACAGGCGCAGGATGGGAACCGGATAGGGAGGCATCCTCCGCCCCGAGGGAAGCGTCGGCGCCTCCAGTTGCCCGGGAGAGACGGTCACGAACCCCTGGATCCGGTCCTTGGCCACGGCGACGTAGGTTACCCCGACATGGTGTCGGAACTGGTTCTGGCCCGCGTAGCGATGGAAGAAGAGGTCGAGGGCCTCGTCCCCGGACCGGAAGGACTGGCGATCATCCTCGGGCCGCAGGGCCCGGACTTCAACGGTCATCGAAGAGGCTCTTCATGGCCTCCGTGGGTTGGGGCGGGCGGGCGATCAGGTCCCGCACGCGCACGGCGCTCTCCTCGGACAGGGCGACCCGAGCGGGCACGATCGCGTCGACCGGAAGTTCCTCGAGAGCCTGGAGATGGTGCAGGAGAGCCTGCTCGATCACGTAGGCACGGGTCGTGCCAGTGGCCCGGACGTATCGCTCCAGACGTGCTTTGGCCTCGCCGGAGATATGCGCGGAGATCTGTGTGGTGGCGTCCATGTCGCCTCCTTCAGGAGTCCTACACGATTGTATCATCTACAAATCTGCAGAGCAACGGGGCGTGGCTCGGCGCCAGAGCGCGCGGGCGGGGCGGGGGCGGGCATCACGGGGGAACCGCTGCGCCCGAGGAGAACCTCCAAGGCATGACTCCGGAGACAGCACGCGAATTGGTCCTGGCAGGAGAGACCCTGGACGTCGAGTTCAAGGGAGAGGAACGCCGGGCTCTGAACGACCGTGACCTGGTGGAGGCTGTGGTCTGCCTGGCGAACCGGCATACCTCCCGTCCAGGGTATCTGCTGGTGGGAGTGGAGGACGACGGACGGATCACTGGAGCTCGCCCCCGGCACGAGACCGGGCGCACGGAGCCCGAACGGGTCGCGGCGCTGATCGCGAGCCGCACCCAGCCTTCCCTGGCGTGCGAGATCGAGGAGGTCCTGCTGGACGGGCACCTCGTGCTGGCTGTGACGGTGCCCGTGTCGCGCGTCCCGGTGGCTTCCTCAGACGGGACCTATCTCCGCCGCACTCTGAACCATCAAGGGGCACCGGAGTGCCTTCCGATGTTCTACCACGAGATGCAGTCAGCCCAGGCCGATCGCGGTCTTCTGGACCCGACCGCGCTGGAGTTGCCAGGAGCCTCCTGGCACGACCTGGACCCCATGGAGTTCGAGCGGTTCCGCCGCATGGTTCGAGAATCCCGTTCCAGCGACCGCGTTCTCGTGGAACTTCCGGACACCGAGCTTGCCAAGGCCTTGGGGGTGGTCAAGAGCGACCATGAGATCACGGGGATTCGCCTGGCCGGCCTTCTACTGTTCGGACGTGAGGAGGCCCTGGCCCGCATGGTGCCCGCGCACCAGGTGGCGTTCCAGAAGCTTGAGGACACCCGCATTCCGGTCAACGTGATCGAGCGTTGGCCGCTCCTTCGCGCCATGGAGGAATTCCTGCGAGACTTCCGCTACGCGAATCTCGAGGCGGAGGTCCGGGTGGGCATTCTGCGTGTGGCTGTGCCCGATTATCCGGAGGCTGCCGTCAGGGAGGCCCTCGCCAACGCCTTCGTGCACAGGGACTACGGGCGACTTGGGGCGGTCCATCTCCAGTGGCGCGAGGATTCGCTCGAAGTTTCCAGCCCCGGGAGCTTCCCAGAGGGGGTCCGTCTGGACAACCTCCTGGTGGTCCCTCCCACTCCGCGCAATCCCCTCCTGGCGGACGCCTTCAAGAGGGCCGGGGTGGTCGAGCGGACTGGCCGCGGTATTGACCGGATCTTCGAAGAGCAACTGCGGAATGGTCGACCTGTCCCGGACTACTCCCGGTCGACAGGGGCGCACGTGGTGGTCGTGCTGCCCGGCGGGGCAGCCAACCTCGACTTTGTGCGCCTGGTCAGCGAGGAGGGACAGGAAGGTCCGCCACTCCGCCTCGACGAGTTGATGATTCTGAACCACCTGTGGCTGGAGCGGACGATGACCACCGCGGAGGCAGCCCGGCTGATGCAGAGAAGCGAGGGCGAGGCCAGGATGCGTCTCCAACGCCTCGTGGAACGCGGGCTCCTGGAGGGACGGGGCGAGGGGCGCGGGAGATCCTACCACCTCTCCGCCACCGCCTACCGGAGGCTCGGGTTGAACGCCGCCTACGTGCGGCAGCGGGGCTTCGAACCCTTCCAACTCGAGCAGATGGTGCTCCAGTTCGTCCACGTCCACCAGAGGATCACCCGCAAGGAAGCAGCCGATCTCTGCCGACTCGACCCTCCGAAGGCCGGCCGCCTGCTCCAGTCCATGGCCCGCCGGGGAGTGCTGACCCGTGAGGGTTCGAGGCGAGGATCCTCCTATGTCGTCGCCCCTCCGATATGAACGAGTTATGAGCAGGCGTGCAGAAGGCGCGGTGACTTATGAGCAGCCGTTCAGAATCGAGAATCTCCGGCCCAAACTCATAGACCAGGTCCACCCTGCTCATCGGGGCTTGGGGGGCACCGCTGCCAGGGGCAGGAACAGGGGCTCCCCTGACCCGCCGTCAGTTGCCTGGAAGTCCGCGTGATTGACAGTGTTGCAGCATCACTGTAAGATTGGGGCATGGATGAGACCCCGGTCGGCGAGTGGACCTTGGACCAGATGCTTGCCCGCCTTGAATCCGAGCAGGCGCGCCTGGGCCTCCGTCCTGCCGACCCACGGGTGGCCGACCGCCCTTCGGTCCGCACGGTGCGCTACTACGCGACCTTGGGCATCCTGGACCGGCCACTCGGCTATCGGGCAGGCAGCGCGCGCTACGGGCGTCGTCATATGCTGCAATACCTGGCCGTCAAGGCCCTGCAGGCCGAGCACATGGCCCTGCCCGAGATCCAGCGCCGCCTCTACGGCCTGTCCGACCGCGATCTGGAGCGGGTGGTGGCCGCCGCTGCCCGTCCGGACGCTGGGGATGGACCTGGCGAGGCGCCCCATCCCTGGCTGACCATCAGGTCCGCTCCTGGACTGGTGCTGCTGGTCGACGACGCCGTGGCCCTGCGCCAGTGGTTGCTCAGCACCTCTCCTGGCGAAGTGGACCAGGCCCTGCGCCAGGCCCTTCACACCCTGTCTGGACCCACCCACCCCGAGGAGGAACCCCGATGAGCGCAACCCAGATGCTGGAACTGCTGGAGTCCCGGGCCTGCCAGGCCCTGGACGACCCTTTGGGACCGGGACTGCTGCAAGGCCGCAGCTCAGAGCCCGAGGGGAGCCAGACCAGCTTCCCCTTGCAGGCCGTGGATGTCCGAGCCCACCTGGCGGGCCCTCTGGCCTCGGTCGAGGTGAATCAGACCTTTGCCAACCCGTTCTCGGATCCCATGGAAGCAACCTACATCTTCCCGCTGCCCGCCGGATCCGCGGTCTATCGGTTCCGTCTGCGCGTGGGCGATCGCGTGGTCGAGGGCCAGGTCAAAGAGCGCGGGGAAGCCCGCCAGGAATACCGCGAGGGCCTGCGCGCCGGCCATCGCAGCGCCCTTCTCGAGCAGGAACGCGACAACGCGTTCACCGTCCAGGTGGGCAACGTCCCGGCAGGCGAGCAGGTCACCGTCGAGCTGGCCTACGCCAGCCGCCTCGAGCGCGACCTTTCCGATACGACCTTCCGCTTTCCCCTGGTGGTCGCCCCCCGCTACATTCCGGGTGCGCCTCGGGATGGACGCGCGGTGGGCCGGGGCACGGCGGACGACACCGAGCGGGTGCCCGATGCCTCCCGCCTGACGCCACCGATCCTGCACCCTGGTCTGCGCAGTGGGGCCAACCTGTCGATCCGGGTGGAACTGGAGGCCGCAGGTCTGCTGCCCGACCGCCTGGCCTGCAGC
>CAZQPM010000359.1:0-461 GCA_964595195.1 uncultured Burkholderiales bacterium
GGGAGGGTCCGCCCGGTCGGCCCCTATGGCCATGCCGGTAAGTTCGGCCAGGCCTTTGCAGCGGCCTCCCGGTTGGCTCGATTCATCTCGAGGCTCAGCACGACCGGTCCGACGACGAAGGCCACGACACCGAAGAACCGGTTGATTCCGTCGCTCCAGGGCAGTTCACGCCAACCGTCCCCGGAGGATTGCAGGGCCAACCTGGCGCCGAGGCCGAGGCTTCTCCGGATCGACCAGGTTCGTGCGCTTCGGGTCCTTGGATCTTCTGGCGGGAAGCCACCTGAAGACCGGCCCTGACAACCGTCAAAGGCTGGATGTCGTGCAGCGACCATGGCGTGCCCCCGGCGAAGGTTGCCATGAACCACCTGGGCTTTGGTTGCGGCTGGGGAGCCCTGGTCTGGATCACCGCCTCCCGGTATGCTGGGGATCCCCATTGAAAATGGGCCACGGGGACCCGGCCA
>CAZQPM010000359.1:471-3932 GCA_964595195.1 uncultured Burkholderiales bacterium
CGTTGATGGCGCTCACCGTGGAGTCGGTCACCCCGAAAATCGTGCCGTCGGCACCGATGGTGAAGCCTCGCAGGTCTGCGCCCGTCTGGAGTTTCCACAAGAAGTCGCCAGTCGGAGCCACCGCATAGATGTAGCTTCCAGACGCAAAGTAGATTCGACCATCACTGGCGACGGCGGGACTCTCGGTGAACCCGTCCGCCGCCAGATACTTCCAGTTCAGTGTTCCCTGGGTGGCTCCAGGAGTGATCGAGTACAGATAGTTGTCGTTGGTGACATAGACGTTGCCGTCAGCCCCCAGCACGCAGGCGTCCGGGGTATACGTGTGGACGAGGGGATAGCTGTAGGTCCAGTTCACGAAGCCGGCCGGGTTGATGGAGAACAGTGTCGACTTCGTCGCTACGTAGATCGTCCCGTCGTCTGCGATGGCGGGTATGCCGCCATCTTCAACCAGATCCACGGCCCACTTCTCGTTGGCCGCTTCCAGGAGGGGTGAGTACTGGATGGCCCTGAGCCGCCATCGGGTGATCACATACACTGTGCCATCGCTGCCGAGGATCGGGCCCCTGGACGCAGCCTCAGGCAAGGTGTGGGACCACGCAAACCCCGCGGGGTCCGCGGGGTTGATCGCCGCCACATTGGAATCGTCAGCTGACACGTAGACGTATCCGTCCATTCCGATGGCCGGCGTCAGGGAACCGGCCCCCGGGATGGACCATTTCACGGCACCGTCTGTCGGGTTCAAAGCATACAGGATTCCCGAGTTCCCCGATCGTGCGTGGGTTACGTAGACGGTGCCATCGGGCCCGACGGAGGGAGCGGTGGGCCATCCTCCCCCCTGCGAGTAGCCTTCAGGAAGGGCAGCCATCCACCTGGTCGTGCCATCGGCCGGGTTGATCGCGTAGACCTCACCTCGACTATTGCCGAAGTAGATCGTGCCGTCCGGCCCCAGAGCCGGCCCGAGGCCTTCCACGCTGGGGTTGACGTTGATCTGCCATTTCTGGGTTCCGTCCACCCGCAGCACGGTCAGGGTGGCGGTTCCGTGGATCCCGGTGGTGGGGTCGATCGCCGTTATCGTCACCTGCCCGGGCCGCCAGGCGGTGGCCAGGCCCCTGGTGCCGGCGGCGTTGGAGATGGTCGCGATGCTCGCTTCCGAGGAGCCCCAGGTGACCTGGTCGGTGAGGTCGCGGGTGGTGTCATCGGTGTAGGTGCCGGTTGCGGTCAACTGCCGGGACAGGCCCTCGGGCACCGTGACTTCGAGTGGGGTGAGGGCCAGGCCGATCAGCCGGGCCGGGGTGATGGTCAGGGTTGTCGTTCCGGCGACCCCGCTGGCGGGGTCCGTCGCCTGGATTTCCGCGACGCCCTCCGTCAGGCCCGTGGCCAGTCCGTTGGTACCGGCCTCGTTGGAGATGGTGGCTCGTTCCGGGTCGGAGCAGGCCCAGAGAACCTGGCCGGTGAGGTCCCGGGTCGTGGCGTCCGAGAAGATCCCGGTGGCGGTGAACTGCTGTGAGGTCCCCCGAGCGACCGCAGGGGCCAGAGGCGTGATCTCCAGGGCCGTCAACGTGGCCGGGCTGACCGTCAGGGCGGCCTGGCCCTGGATCTGGGAGTCCGGTTCGGTGGCGGAGAGGGTGGACTGGCCCGTGGCCACGGCGGTGGCCCGGCCTTTGGACCCCGGGGCGTCGGAGATGGTGGCGATGGCCGGTGCACTGGACGCCCAGGTGACCTGCTCGGTGAGGTCCTGGGTGGAGTCGTCGGTGAACAGGCCCGTGGCGGTGAACTGTTGGCTGAAGCCTTGGGGCACCTCGGAGGCGGCTGGGGTTACCGTCAGACTGACCAGCCGGGCCGCCGTGACCTGCAGGGTGGTGGAGGCCGAGAGGGCTCCAACCTGTGCTCGGATCTCGGCCTGGCCGGACTTCAGGGCGGACGCGAAGCCCATGCTCCCAGGTTGGTTCGAGACCGTGGCAATCGACTCGTCGGAGCTGCTCCAGGTGGCCGAGGAGGTCAGGTCCCGGTGGGAGTCATCGCTGTAGATCCCGGTCAGTTGGAACTGCTGACCCAGGCCGGCGGCGACCGCTGGGGCCAGGGGGCTCAACTCCAGCCGCTTCAGGACGGGAACGTTCGGAGTCATGGTGGCGGTCGCCGTCGAGACCACACCGGGCAGGACCTCCACCTCCACTACGAATGAGGAGGTGTAGTCGCTCAGGTCCCCCTCGTAGAGGTAGCCCTGGACCTGGTACCAGGCCGGCGCCGGGATCTGGTCGACGACGGCCGTGGTCTGCCCCTGGCTCAGATCGAACCCTCGGACCAGCACCGGAGAGGATGATTCCTGAAGCGGCAGGGTGTAGAATCTGACCACCAGACGCCGGGTGGATTCAGAGGCGGCCAGAAGGACCTGGTCGCCGACGACCCTGGCCTGGGGAGGGCCCTGGTGGCGGACCACTCGGAGGGTGATCCGCCCGAAGTTCTCCTGGCCGGCCGCTGAACCCGCCGAGCCGCCTCCCCCTCCGCAACCGGCGACTCCCAGGGGGAGTGCCGCCACCAAGAGGATTAGAGGAGTCAACCACAGCGAGAACCTGCGCATTGCCCTGCCTCCATCGACGAGGCCACGTATATTCTTGGTTGCGACGGGCCTCCCTTCATGCGGGCTTGCAGGCCCCCGGCGCTCCGTGCTGGAACCCTGCGCCATGAACATCAAGTCGCTCGGGCTCTGCCTCGCCTTCCTCTGCCTTCTCCTGACGACCGGGACCGGCCTGGCCGCGCCCGCCCACGTGGCCGATGGCTTCTACGCCGTCGTGCGCCGGGAGGCGGGCTCGCAGACCCCGGTTCCCACCGGGGAGCACGAACTCCGCCTGCGCTACCATGCCGCCTTCCGTGACGCCGGGGACCCGGCCGAGGAGACCGTGGTGGTGCGCCGCCAGGCTTTCGTTCCTCTCCTGCTGAAGGGGGCTCCGACGAAGACCGCGGATCCCACGCAACGGACCCGCTTCTGGGTGGGAGTCTCGTTGACCGAGGAGGCCGCCCGGCAGTTCGAGACCTTCACCGCGCAGCACCTCGGCCAGTCCGTGGCGATCGTGATCGGCGGTGAGGTCATCACCGTCCACACGATCCGCCAGGTGATCAAGGACGGCAGGGTCCAGATCTCCAGGTGCGGAGACGAGGGGTGCCAGGTCCTGTTCCGCGAGTTGACGCAAGAGTAGAAGCGGCTCTTCCTGGAGGCCAGGGGGTGAAAGTCCTTTTCGGATTCCCGGTTGACACCAAGGCCGCCTGTGTTATAATTCGGCCTGCCTGGTCGTCGGGTATCGGGGCGTAGCGCAGCCTGGCAGCGCGCATCGTTCGGGACGATGAGGTCGGAGGTTCAAATCCTCTCGCCCCGACCAGGTCGAGCCGCGGTTTACAGCCGCGGCTCTTGTCTTGTGTGCGCCAGGCATGGCGCGAAGCGCCAGGACTGGCGCACTTCAACCAGT
>CAZQPM010000360.1:0-3910 GCA_964595195.1 uncultured Burkholderiales bacterium
GCGGGCCGCCCCCACGTGGAGGTCGTCCAGAGTTCCTTCCTGGACTTCGCCCCGGGCTCGCGCCGCTTCACCAAGGGCTTCTCGCGCAAGGCCCTGCACCACCTGACGGATCCCCAGAAGGAGCGCTTCCTGGAGCGGATCGGGCCGGCCTTCCTGCCCGGCGCGCTCTTCCTCCTGGAGGATGGCATGTTCTTCGGCTTCGAGCGCCAGGACCTGGACCAGCACTGGGACGTCCTGGTCGAGGAGGCGGCAGCCTACTACGGGGAAACCTGGCAAGCCAAGAGGGACGACATCCTGCACAGCTTCCGCGAGGAGTTCCCGACCGGCGCCGGCCAGTGGGAGAGGTTCTTCCACCAGGCCGGCTTCGAGGTCGTCGAGCGCCTGCCCCGGTGCTCCTTCTACGGCACCCTGCTGGCCATCAAGAGATAGGCGGACGGACCCCATGAGCGACAGGATCGAACTCTTCTCTCCCGGATCCCTGGGCACGTGCTGGTACGGCAAGTACCACTACCTGGAACCCTGGGCCGGCTGCGGGCACGCCTGCCCGTACTGCTACGCGCGGACCCGCGCGGCGGTCTCCAACTCCCTGGCGAGCCTGGGGACCACCTTCGAGAAGCCGGCGCTGTTGATGGAGCGCTCGCGACTGCTGGAGGAGATTGCCCGCGAGGCCGACTCGGGGCGGATCGACATCCTGAAACTGTGCCGCTACACCGATATCCTCACCCCGGAGTACGTGGCCGACGGCTTGTCCCGCCAGATCCTGGAGATCCTGGCGAACTCCCAGGTGCGCCGCATCATCCTGACCACCAAGGGATTGCCCGACGGCGACCTGATGCAGTTGATGATCCGACACCGACAGAAGTTCTCCTACAACCTCGCGGCGCGCCCCTCCTCGGTCCTGCCGGATTCGGCCCTGGCGGGCTTCGACGCCGGTCTTCTGCCTCTGGAGTCCCGCCTGGAGGCGGCCTCGAACCTGGCCGCCGAGGGCGTTCAGACCACCGTCCACATGGACCCCTTCGTGGCCGGCATCGACGACGAGGACGGGGCCCTGCTGCCCTTCCTGGATCGGCTGCGCCGGTATCGACTGAACCGCGTCATGTTCTCGTACCTGCTGTTCTCGAACCCGATCATGCCCACGATGGAGGCCGCCGTGCCTGCCGAGGCCTTGCGGGAGATCATGGCGTGCTACGACTTCTCGGGGGCCCACCGCGTCCTGCCCGGGCAGGAGGACACCGCGTCCTTCTCGCTGCGCAACGACGTGATCAAGCAGTCCGTCGAGAAGACCGCCGGCGTCCTGGAGGAGCGGGGCTTCGACTTCGTCCTGTGTTCGCTGAAGAGCATTCGCGGCCTGGACGTCAAGCGGTTCAATCGTTCCAGGCTGTGCGACGGCAGGTTCTATGCCTAGGCTCTGGGTCGCCAACGCCGAGGAGGCGCTTCCGGGTGATGACCTGCTCTACGAGCAGTTCTTCGCCGCCAAGACGATGCGGATGTTCCCTCGTTTCCTGCTGTGCCTGAGGCCGGGCGATTGCCTGGTGGCACCGGCCCCGATTCCGGACGACTTCGCCGCCTACGTCGCGGGACTGCTGCGCCTGGGAGACCCCTCGCGCCTGTTGCTGCGCGTCGGGACGCTGTCGCATCCCTACACCCTGGTGGAATCGATCCTGCAGGACGAGCCGGCGCTGGAGGCCCTTCGCGAGCGTTGCCGGGAGGGCTCTTGGGTCCTGGAACCCTTCATCGAGACCCCCCGGATCATGCGCCTGGCCATCGAGTCCGGGGTGCCCACCTCCAAGACCAGCCCGTTGCTGGTCTGGGGCGGGCTGGTCGGGCGTCTCAACGACAAGGGGGCCTTCAAGAAGCTGGCCTCGGCGCTGGGGGTCCGGACCGTCCCGGGCCTGGAGGCCGAGACCGTGGCCGATCTGGAGGATGCCCTGGCCCGCATGGCCGTCGGCCGACAGCGCCTGATGCTGCGCAAGGTCAGCTACGCAGGCGGCGCCGGGAACATCCAGGGGTCCCCCGAGGAACTGCTGGCGCGTCTGCCCGACTGGTACAACGGGGGCAAGGTCCTGGTCGAACCCTTCCTGGACATCGCCTCGGTGGCCGGTTCGCTGGCCAGTGTGGGGCCGGAAGGCCTGCAGTTCCTGGGCATCGACCTGCAGGTCATCCGGGATGGGGGCTGGGCCGGCTTCGACTTTCCCTACCCGGATGGCCCCGGAGCCCGCCGGGTCCGGGACTGGACCATGCGCATCGCCGAGGCGGTCCGGGACTCGGGTGCCAGGGGCTACCTGAACCTGGACTGGGCCTTCCTGGTGGACTCGCCGGGCTCGCCGGTGGTCCTGGAATGCAACTTCCGCCACAACGGCCTGGCCTACGTGACCGAGTTCGCCTGCAACTACTTCGGTGAGGGCTGGGAGCGCCTGGCCATCTGCAGCCGGGAGGGCCTGCCCACCTCGGCGCGCAGCACGGGCGAGTTGCTGGCCCGGTTGTCCGGCCTGGTGCTGGATGGTCAGCCCGTGCTGATCCAGGCGCCAGGCGCCTCTCGGGGAGCCGTCCTGACCGCTCCTCCCGACGGGGGAGCCTTCTCGGTGGCGGTCTTCGCCGAGGAGGGGGACCGGGCCCGGAGGATCCTGGAGCGGGTGGAGCAGGTCGCGTGAGCCGCGAGCGCCTGGCGATCCTCTTCTCGTTCGTCTTCCTGTTCGCGTTCAACTCGATCGACAACGCGATCGCCCCGTTGGTCCAGCCGATCAGCCAGACCTTCGCGGTGTCCGGCCAGCGGGCCCTGTGGTTGATCTCGGTGTGCACCGGAGGCACCGTGGTCGGGCTCCTGGTCGGTCCGGCGGTGCTCGCCTCCTGGCGCACTCGTCCCACCCTGCTGGGGGTCCTGCTGGTCATGGGAGCAGCCCAGGTCCTCTTCGCCCTGGCCCCCACCTTCTGGCTGGCCATGCTCTTCCGGGCGGTCGCCGGGTTTGCGGCGGGTCTGGTCGCCACGATCATGTGGCGGCTGACCTTCCACGGCGTGTCCCAGGCGAACTTCCCGGCCATGGTGGCCGTGCTCATGTCGGCGCGCCCCCTGGCCACGGCTCTGGGCGTGCCCGCGGCGGGTCTGCTGGCCTGGAAGATGAGCTGGCAGACGCCCGTCTGGGCGATCGCCGGCCTGACCACCCTGAGCGGCCTGGTCCTGTATCTGTTCTTCCCCGAGGGCTCTCGGGAGGACCCGGCCCCCAGGTCCGGCATCCTGGCCCCCTATGCCCGGGCCCTGGCCGTGCCCCACGCCCTGTTCTACTACCTGGGCACCACCGTGAACCGCATGGCCTACTTCGGCTTCTACGCCTTCTGCGGCATCTGGTTCTTTGAACACTACGGGCTGGATCTCAAGAACATCAGCCTGGCCCTGCTGGTCATCGGCCTGGTCGAGGCCCTGGTGAACTTTTCGACGGGGCGGATCATCCGGCTCTGCGGCCACAAGCCGACCTTCATGGTCAGCCTGGGCCTTTCCGCCCTCCTGCTGCCGGCCTTCATCTTCGGCCGGTTGGACCTGGTGCCGGCGGTGGCCCTGATCGCGCTCTTCATGCTGCTGGACCGCATCTACTCGATGGCCCTGGTGATCTCGATCCCCCGGATGTTCCCGTCGACGGGTGACAAGACGGCCTTCGGCTCGCTGAACACGCTGACGGCCTGGGGGGCGATGATGCTGATCTCCTGGTTCCAGGGCCAGTTCCTGGGCACGCTGGGGATGGCCGGGATCGAGGCGGTGATCGTGGGCTGCTTCCTGGTGGGGGCGGGGATGCTCTACCACGTCCAGGCCCGCACGGTCTTCCAGGCACCGGCCGGATAGGGGCAGGCAGGTTCCCGGAGGGCGGGGAGCCAATAGTGCCGGGAAACCCGCCCTGAGGACCGCCATGCGCCGAATTGC
>CAZQPM010000361.1:0-3907 GCA_964595195.1 uncultured Burkholderiales bacterium
CGAAAGCCAGGATGTGGGTGGCGATCCGGTCCAGGAACCAGCGGTCGTGACTGATCACCATGGCGCATCCGGCGAACTCCAGCAGGGCCTCTTCCAGGGCCCGCAGGGTGTCGACGTCCAGGTCGTTGGAGGGCTCGTCCAGCAGCAGGAGGTTCCCGCCGCTCTTCAAGAGCTTGGCCATGTGGACGCGGTTGCGTTCCCCGCCCGAAAGGTCGCCGACCCTCTTCTGCTGGTCGTGGCCCTTGAAGTTGAACAGGGCCGCGTACTGGCGGGCCGGCATCTCGCGCTTGCCGACCATGACGGGATCCACGCCGTCCGAGATCTCCTCCCAGACCTGGCGGTCGGCCTGCAGGGCGTCGCGCGTCTGGTCCACGTAGGCCAGGGCCACGCTTTCGCCCAGCCTCAGGGCTCCCGAATCGGGCCCCTCCTGACCGACGATCATCCGGAACAGGGTGGTCTTGCCGGCTCCGTTGGGACCGATGATCCCGACGATGCCACCGCGGGGCAGGCTGAAGCTCAAGTCCTGGATCAGGGCCCTTCCGTCGTAGGCCTTGCAGAGGTTCTCGACCTCCAGCACCTGCATTCCCAGCGGGGGACCCGGCGGGATGCGGATTTCCGAGGTCTCGGTGCGACCCTCGAAGTCGCGGGCCGCCAGGTCTTCGAAAGCCTTCAGACGGGCCTTGCCCTTGGCCTGACGGGCCTTGTGGGAGAGGCGTACCCATTCAAGTTCGCGCTTCAGGGTGCGCTGGCGCGCGCTCTCCTCGCGTTCCTCCTGGGCCAGGCGGGCCTCCTTCTGCTCCAGCCAGCTCGAGTAGTTGCCCTTGAAGGGCAGGCCTCGCCCGCGGTCCAGTTCCAGGATCCACCCTGCCACGTTGTCCAGGAAGTAGCGGTCGTGGGTCACCGAGACCACGGTTCCCTCATACTGCTCGAGATGCTTCTCCAGCCAGGCCACCGCCTCGGCGTCCAGGTGGTTCGTCGGCTCGTCCAGCAGCAGCAGGTCGGGCTGCTGCAGCAGGGTGCGGGCCAGGGCCACGCGGCGCTTCTCGCCTCCCGAGAGGTGGGTGACCGGCGAGTCGGCCGGCGGGGTGCCGATGGCGCGCATCAGGACCTCGGCGACCCGATCCAGCTCCCAACCGTCGCGCGTCTCGATTTCGTCCAGCAGGCGGCCCTGCTCGGCGATCAACCGGTCCATCTCGTCGGGGTCCTCGACGTACCCCAGCTTCTCGCTGACCTCCTCGTAGCGCTTCAGCAGCGCGACGACGTCCGCTGCCCCCTGCCGGACGTTCTCCAGGACGGTCAGGTCGGGGTCCAGTTGCGGTTCCTGGGGGACGTGGCCGATCGTGATGCCGCCGGCCGGTTCGGCGTGGCCCTGGAAGTTCCGGTCCTCGGTGGCCATGATCCGCAGGAGGGTGCTCTTGCCTGCGCCGTTGGGACCCAGCACGCCGATCTTGGCGCCCGGAAGGAAGGCCAGGGTGATGTCCTTGAGGACCTGCTTCTGGCCGTGCACCTTGTTCAGATGGTGCATCGTGAAGATGTACTGGTATGACATAGCGGGGGCGCTTCGCCACCCTGTGGAGGGGGCCCTTCCGCCCCGGGAACCCTGCCGTTGCGGCCGAACCCTCAGTCCTCGAAGAAGGCCTCCCGCCCCAAAGCGTAGACGCCGGCGGGCAGGGTCGGGGACAGCGAGGGCAGGCTCTCGGGCGGGAACCATTCCAGCGACTGGGTCTCGGGGTCGGCGGTGGACAGGGTTCCGCCCAGGACCTCGCAGTCGAAGAGGATCACGCAGTATTCCACCGTGTCACCGTTGAGGTAGGTGTTGCGGAAGTGGTGCCCCCCCAGGACGGCGGCCACGCGGACGGGGCGGACCTGGAGGCCGGTCTCCTCCAGGACCTCGCGCCGCACGGCCTGGGCCGGCGTCTCGCCGGGTTCCAGGGCCCCTCCGGGGAGGGACCATTCCCCGTCCTCGGCCCGGAGTTGGACCAGGATCCTCCCGCGGTCGTCGCGGATCAGCGCACCGACCCCCGGCATCAGCAGGAGGTCGTGCTGGATTCGGTTGCGCAGGTCGTGGATGTAGGGGGATTCCATGGCTCCAGGGGAGGGCGCGCCCCGCTGGCGGAGCGCGCCCGGGCTTCCTAGGGGTTGGGGACCAGGCGGGCGTCCAGGTGGATGGTGACGCCGGCCAGGGCCTTGGAGACCGGGCAGTTGGCCTTGGCCCCCTCGGCCTGTGCCTGGAAGACGGCTGCGTCGATTCCGGGGACCTCGGCCTCGGTGTCCAGGTCGATCCGGGTGATGGCGAAGCCGCCCTCCACCTTGCCCAGGTGGACCTTGGCGGTCGTCTGCAGGCGGCGCGCAGGGAATCCGGCCTGGGCCAGGCCATGTCCCAGGGCCATCGAGAAGCATCCGGCGTGGGCTGCCCCGATCAGTTCCTCGGGGTTGGTCCCCGGGCCCTCTTCGAAGCGGGAACCGAAGGAATACTGGCCTTCAAAGGCCCCGCTGCCCAGCTTCATCCGGCCCTTCCCCGAGACCAGATCGCCTTCCCAGACGGCCTGTGCAGTTCGTGCTGGCATGGGGTGTACCTCCAGGAGTTGATTTCTTGTGGGGCTGTTCTACCCGGGAGGCCGGGCATCGCAAACGTCTTCAGCCAGGAACGGATAGACGCTGCGCATCTGGTTCCGCAGAGCCACCGGGTCTCCCTGGTAGTGCAGGGCATGGATGCCCAGACGGGCGGCGGCCCGGACGTTGCGCGGATTGTCGTCCACGAAGAGGCTGTGCCCCAGGTGGAAGCCGTGCCTCTCGGCCAGCAGGCGGAAGAAGCCCGGGTCGGGTTTCCCGAAGCCGACCTCGCCCGAAATCTGGATCCCGTCGAAGAGGTCCAGGAAGGGGAAGCGCGGGCGGGCCACGGGCCAGGTCTCGGCGGACCAGTTGCTCAGGGCATACAGCGGCACTCCGGCCTGCTTCAGTTCCTCCAGGAGTCGGACGTTGGGCTCCAGGGGGTCCCCGATCATCTCCGGCCAGCGCTCCCGGAAGGCACGGATCTCGGCTTCGTGGGCGGGGTGGCGGGCCACCAGGCTGGCGATCCCCTCGGCGAAGCTCCAACCGCAATCCAGCCGGTCGTTCCAATCCGAGGTCACCACCTCGGCCAGGAAATCCTCCATCTGCTGGGGATCTGGGAAGAGGGTGCGGTAGAGGCGCCGGGGCTCGTACTCCAGCAGGACTCCACCCAGATCGAAGATGGCTGTCTTCATGGTCGGGTCCTTTCCTGTCGGAAAAGCGAAGGGTCCCGACCATGCAGGCCGGGACCCTGGTAGCCAGCGGAATCTCCGGGCTAGCGGCCTGTGTGATTATCCGGACCGAGCATCGCCGAGGACCCCTGGGGCCCCCGCGCTGTGCGCGGGTGCCACGTATGGGCCGGCGAGGCGACGGGAGTGGTGGTCACACAGTCTGCTAGCGGCGGCGACGCCGGCGGGCGGCAATCGCCTTCTTCTTGCGGCGTACGCTCGGCTTGTCGTAGTATTCCCGCTTCTTGACCTCGGCCAGTACGCCTTCTTTCTGGCACTGACGCCGGAAACGCTTCAAGGCCACGTCAATCGGCTCACCGTCGATGACTCTGGTCTCCATGTTCGCGCTCCCTCCTTTCGTCACGGCCAGGTACCGGGAGTCGGTGACATGCCGAGTTGATGCGTCGAGTCGGCCCACCGTGAGGGCGGCCGGATTTCAGACTTCGATATGATAGGCCCTGGCTGCCGGGCTGTCAAGGACAATCGGGAATCCGTGTGCCGATCCTCAGCGTTGGCGAATCTATGTTCGATAGAATCGAAGCGGCTCCGCCAGGATCACCTTCAGCCGGGAGCATTCCCGTTCTGTTTTAACCACCGAGGACACCGAGAACCACCGAGGACACCGAGAA
>CAZQPM010000362.1:0-3906 GCA_964595195.1 uncultured Burkholderiales bacterium
CGCCTCGTCCGGCGGCACCGCCGAGGTGGCCTTCGCGGTCCTGGCTGCCACCATGGCGATTGCCGGGATCTTCCTGCCCGTGGCCTTCATGGGCGGGGTGATCGGCCGCGTCTTCTACCAGTTCGGCGTCAGCGTCGGCCTGGCGATCATGCTCTCCCTGGTGGTCTCGCTGACCATGACCCCGATGCTGTGCGCCCGGTGGCTTCGCGCCGGCACCCACGAGGGCTGGCTGTCCCGCGTGGTCCTGGCCTTCCTGGACTGGTTGGACCGCAGCTATCGGCGCCTGTTGACGGCGGCCCTGCGCACCCGGGCCACCCGGGTCGGGGTGCTCTTCCTGGCCTTGGTGGCCTTTGCCGCCGGCCTGGCAGTCGCCAGTCAGGTCGGGATGGAGTTCGCTCCCTCGGACGACCGCAGCCAGTTCCAGATCTACCTGGAGACGCCGATCGGCACCTCGATCACCGAGACCGACGCGCGGGCCCGACAAGCCGAGAGGATCCTGGCCACCCACAAGGAGATCCGGCAGTACGTCACCAACGTCGGCGACCAGACGGGCCAGATCAACAAGGTCAACCTGCTGGTCGACATGGTCCCCCGCCACGAGCGGTCGATCTCGCAGCGGCAGTTGATGGATCTGTTGCGCGTCGAGATGAACCGGATCCCCGGCGTGATCGCCTATCCGGCGAACATCTCCATGATGGGCGGAGGCGGCGCCCGGACCGTCGACCTGCAGTTCACCCTGCAGGGAGCCGATCTGCTGACCATGGAGAAGATCTCCACCGAGATCATGCGCCGCATGGGTCAGGACCCCACCTTCCGCGACATCAGCGACGATCTGGAGTTGATCCAGCCCCAGGTGTCGGTCTTCCCGGACCGCGACGCGGCCGCCGACGTCAAGGTCGATACCCGCCAGATCGCCGTGGCCCTCCAGGCCATGATGGGCGGACTGGATGTCAGCAAGTTCAAGATCGGCGGCCAGCGCTACGACATCCGGGTGAAGGTGGACGACAGCTTCCGCCGGGATGCCGAGGCCATCCGCCGGATCGTGCTGCGCACCCCGGGCGGCTCGCGGGTCGAGATGGGCAGCGTGGTCGAGGTGGTCGAGGGCCTGGGGCCCAATTCGATCAAGCGCTACAACCGGATGCGCTCGGTGACGATCCTGGCCAACGTGGCGGCGGGCATCGCCGTCGGGGACGCGTCCCAGAAGTTCACGGTCCTGGCCAACGACGTCCTGCGGGCCTATCCGGGCTATCAGATCGCCGCCTCCGGCACGACCAAGATGATGAATGAATCCTTCCAGTACCTGATGTTCGCCCTGGCCAGCTCGATCGTGATCATCTTCCTGATCCTGGCGGCCCAGTTCGAGTCGTTCATCCACCCCTTCACCATCATGATGACCCTGCCCCTGGCCATCGTCGGCGTCTTCCTGGGGCTGTTGCTGACCGGCAAGACCTTCAGCATCTTTTCCATCATCGGACTCATCATGCTGGTGGGTATCGTGACCCGCAACGGCATCCTGCTGGTGGACTTCGCCAATCAGCAGCGGGCCAAGGGGGTTCCGGCCCACCAGGCGATGCTGATGGCCGGCCCGGTCCGGTTGCGTCCCATCATGATGACGGCGCTGGCGGCCATGGTCGGCGTGCTGCCGGTGGCCCTGGGGATGTCCGAAGGAGGCGAGTCGCGTTCGGGAATGGGTGTCGCGGTGATCGGCGGTCTGTTGACCTCGACGCTGTTGACCCTGTTCGTGATTCCCACCGCCTACCTGACCTTCGAAGGCATCGTGCGGAATCTGGGCTTGATGCGGGATCGGCTGTATGGGATCTTCCAATCCAAAGAGAGGGATCACCAGTGATGATGCGCCTTGCTAGCGGCGGTTGGGCCCGCCATCTCGTTCTGTCCGGCCTGGCCCTGGCCCTGGTCGGGCCGGCGGCGGCGCAGGAGGCCCCGGCCCCTGGGACCACCCCATCTGCGCCGACCGTCAGGGCGGCCGCCGCATCGGCTGAGCCCCAGGCTGCCGCCGAGGCGGCCCCCGGACCCTCGGCGGCCCCGGCACCGGTTCGGGTGGACTACCGCGGGGCGTTGCGGGCCGCGCTGGACGCCAGCCCCGATCTGGAGGCGGCTCGGGCCCGCCTGGACGGCGCCCGCTGGTCCACCGAGCAGGCCTGGACCGCCAACAACCCCACCCTGGGCTTCGAGGCGGTCTACACCCGCATCAACCGGGAGGTGGCCGCCTCCATGGGGGAGCAGCACTTCGTGGTCAGCCCCCAGGACAGCTACAAGGCCACCCTGACCCTGCGCCAGGCGTTGGCGACCTTCGGACGCCTGCACTACAGCGTCCTGGCCGGTCAGATGGCGGAACGGGTGGCCCAGGAAGAGTATCGTCAGGCGCTGGCCAACGAACTGGCGACCACGGCGGACACCTACCTGGGTGCCCTCCTGGCCGAGGAGGAGGTGCTGATCTCCCAGCAGCGCCTGACCGCGCGCGAGGCGGCCCTGCGCGACGCCAAGGCCCTCTTCGAAGCCGGGACCGTGGCCCGCTTCGACGTCCTGCGCGTCCAGTCGGAGGCGACCCGGGCCCGCCAGCAGTTGATCGAGGCCCGGAACCTGCAGCAGGTGGCCGAGGCCCGGCTGGCCAGTCGGATGGGCCTGCCTTCGGGGACCGACCTGGTCCTGGCCCCGGTCAACCTGGACCAGGCTCCCCCGGACGCGATGCAGCAGGCCTTGGAGCAGGCCCTGGCCCAGCGCCCCGAGGTCCTGGCCGTCCAGTGGGGTCTGGAGGCGGCGCGCGCCCGCCTGGGCCTGGCCGAGAGCCTGGACAAGCCGACCCTGGCCCTGCAGAGCCAGCTCTACAACCAGACCTCGGCGGGGATGTCCCCCGCCGAGCAGTGGGTGACGGGCCTGGTCCTGAGCTATCCCCTGTACGATGGTGGGGCTTCACGGGCCCAGGCCGGTCAGGCGCGCGAGGCCCTGCGCGGTTTGCAGGCGGGCCTGGAGGGCGTGCGCAGGGCCGTGCGCCTGGACGTCGAGAACAGCTTCCTGAATCTGGGCAGCCGTTGGGAGCGCATCCGCCAGGCCCGCCAGGGTCTGGAGGAAGCCACCGAGGCCGCTCGGGTGGCCCAGGTCCGCTACTCGGCGGGACTTTCCACCTCAACCGAGTTGTTGGATGCCCAGACGGCGCTGGTCCAAGCCCAACAGGCCCTGGCCGTGGCCCGCTATGGGTACCTGGGCGCAGCGGTCTCCTGGAACCGGGCCATCTCCGGAGAGTACCCCGTGGAGGTCCCAGGGCCCCTGCCGGCCGGAGAGCCCCGGCCGCAGTTGGCGCCGTCCCTGCATCCGCCCGTCGCCCCGTCCGACACCCGGGAGGCTCCCGTGGAGTCCGGGACGTGACGATGACGCCGTCGGAGAAGGGAGTCTCCCGAGGGCGCCGTCGCGAGGTCCGGCAGGAGCAGTTGCTGGACGCGGCCGCCCGCCTCTTCGCCCATCAGGGCCTGGAGGGCACGACCACCAAGGACATCGCCCGGGCTGCCGGAGTCTCGCCCAGCCTGCTCTATCACTACTACCCATCCAAGCAGGACCTCCTGGTCGCGGTGGTGGCCCACTTCGATCCGACCTCCCGAGTGCGCTCCCTGGTGGAAGGGGACCTGGGGGGGAGCATCGGCGAGGCCCTGCTGCGCATCCTCAAGGGAATCGCCGAGTTCCTGGAGGAGCGCCGGGACATGCTGTGGTTGTGCATGCGGGCCGCCAGTCGCTTCCCCCAGGTGGCCCAGGCGCTGAAGGATACCAAGGTCCAGCTCACCGAGCTGATGGCCGGCTTCCTCCAGTCCCGCGTGGCCGCCGGCGAGTTGCGCCCCCACGATTCGCATCGGGTGGCCGCTGGTCTGTACCACACGATCGCCATGGAGCACATGG
>CAZQPM010000363.1:0-3900 GCA_964595195.1 uncultured Burkholderiales bacterium
GATGAGGCCGATGGCGATCGGAATGCTGGTGGTGCCGACCTGGAAGCGTTCCAGGAAGGCCTCGACGCCCGGCCAGAAGTGGCCCAGGGTCACTCCACCCACCATCGCCAGGAAGATCCACAGGGTCAGGAACCTGTCCAGGAAGCCCAGGTGAGGCGCCGGGCAGCCCACGTTCGGAGCCGTCTTGGAGTCCATATTCACATTTCCTCTCGCATGGCAGGCAGGTCCGCCAGTTGCCGGACGAAATCCCGGATTTCGTCGCGGACCCGGCGATAGGTCTCCAAGGCCTCCTCGGGAGAGGCCGCACGGCGGGCCAGGGTGGGCGGGTCGTCGAAGCTGGCATGGATCCGGTGGGTCCGGGCGGGGTAGAGTGGGCACGTCTCCCGGGCGTGGTTGCAGACCGTCACCACGCTGTCGAAGTCCAGGTCGGCGACCTCGTCCAGCGTCTTCGAACGCTGCTGGCTGATGTCCACGCCGGCTTCCTGCATGACCTGGACGGCCAGGGGATTCAGGCCGCGGGCCTCCAGCCCGGCGGACCAGGCCTCAAGCCGGTCGGGGGCCAGGGCCCGGGCCCATCCTTCGGCCATCTGGCTGCGACAGGAGTTCCCCGTGCACAGGAAGAGGACCCTCCGGGGGGCAGCGGCGCCCAGTGGCGGGTTCACAGCGATTCCTCCTGGTCCAGCGAGCCCTGGCAATCCTGGTCCTGTTGGGGCCCCTCCTGAAGCTGGTCGACCAGGATCCGGAGGCGGCCCAGGACCCCGCGGTCCACGCAGTAGCACACCCTCGGGCCCGAGATGGTCCCCTGCACCAGGCCGGCTGCCTTGAGGGCCTTGAGGTGCTGGGAGACCGTGGATTGGGCCAGGGGCAGGTGGTCGACGATGTCCCCGCACATGCAGGTGTCCCGGGCCAGCAGGAAGCGCACGATGCGAACCCGGGCGGGATGGCCCAGGGCCTTGGCCAGGCGGGCCAGGTCACGCTCGAAGCCGGACTCGTCGGCGATCGGCGGCGCACTCGGAAGGCAGGTGGGTGGGAGTTCCATCGTTTGATTACGATAGGATGCCTGTCGGCAGTTGTCAAGCCTGGCCAGGACCCGGGTGCTGGTTCTCGGCGTCGGCGAACCTGGGTTCGGCGAATCCGGGTGACAAGCAGGCACGAGCTGCGGTTTCCAGACCTGAGGCGCCCGCCCACCCAGACCTGAGGCGCGGATCCTGATTCCACGAGGGCCTTGCATTTATCGTAGAATAACGATAGTCTCGGGGCGAGCCGAGAGCCCCGGCGGGCTGAGCCTCGCTGGCGCGAACCTGAGCATGGAGGGACTTCCCGTGACCGACCAGACCGAGATCCGTCTGCAGATTTCCAGAGCCTATGCCGAGGCCGTGTCGCGGCCCGCCACCAACGGAGGGTGCTGTTCGGGGCCCAGCCCCAAGGGGGTGGCCGCCCGAGCCGCTGGCTACGGTGAGCAGGATCTCGCGGAACTTCCCGAGGACGCCGTGGCCAACGCGTTCGGGTGCGGGAACCCCGTGGCTTTCAGCGAGGTCGGGGAGGGCGACGTGGTCCTGGATCTCGGCGCGGGGGCGGGGTTGGACCTGCTGCTGGCGGCCCGCAGGGTCGGGCCTTCCGGGCGCGTGATCGGGGTGGATATGACCCCCGAGATGCTGGAACGGGCCCGCCGCAACGTGGCCGGCCACGGCAACGTCGAGGTGCGCCAGGGGTACATCGAGGAGTTGCCCGTCGAGGACTCCTCGGTGGACTGGGTGATCTCCAACTGCGTGATCAACCTGTCGCCCGACAAACCCCGCGTCTTTCGGGAGATCGCCCGGGTTCTCAAGCCCGGTGGACGGATGCGGGTCTCGGACATCGTGGCCCAGGACCTGCCCGAGGAGGTGCGCCGCGACCCCGCCCTCTATTGCTCCTGCATCGCCGGAGCCATCAGCCAGGACGAGTATCTCCAGGGCCTGCGGGATGCGGGCCTGGAGGAGGTGGAGGTCCTGGAGCGGACCGTCTACTCGGGAACCCTGCTGGAGGACTTCGTGCAGTCCGAATTGCCGGTCAACCAGCGGTCCTGCTGCAGCCCTGCGACGGGTCTGGCCCGAAGCCTGGAAGGCCGGGTCTGGAGCGTCCGCCTGGCGGCCCGGAAGCGTTGAGGGGCTGGCCGGCCCTCCCCGCGGCCGCTACTGCGGCCTGGGATTGCCGCCGGCGCCGATCTCGGTGCGGTCGTCGATCCGCCGGGGGCCGGCAGGCGGCAGGCCGGCGCTGGCCCAGTCGGCCATGGCCTGCAGCATCTCCACGCCGGTGGGTTGCCAGTTGCCATCCTGGAAGCTGTCGTAGCCCATCTTGCCCAGGCACAGGAAGTCGTCCAGGGCCACGGTGTAGGTGGCCTGGGGATCCAGGGGCCGGCCGTCCAGTTCGGTGGCCAGGATCCGCTCTCCCGGGGGCATCGAGGCGTCGTAGGCGAAGCGCATTCCCGAGACCTGCAGGAACGGGGTATGCACCTCGGGCGAGGGACTGCGCTGGCCGATGCTGTGCTCCAGGGCCTGTAGGATCTGCTTCCCCGTCAGTCGGCCGGCCATGACCTCGCTGCCGAAGGGCATCATCTCATAGAGGTCCTTGCGCGTCAGTGGGCCGGGCTCGAGGTCCGTGCGCAGGGCGTCCGAGTTGATGAAGGCCAGTTGGGTGCCGGCCGCGTGCCGCATGGCGTCGGTGACCAGGTTGCCGCAACCCGAGTCGACCTGCTCACTGCGCCCCAGGCGCCAGGGCAGGTCGGTCAGGACCTTGCCCATCTCCTTCTCGGCCCGCTCTTCGTATCGGGCGACGATCGCCGCGACCTCGGGATCGGCGGGAATCGTCTGGGGGTCGACGGGCACCAGGCGGTGCTGGACCCCCACGATCGAGCGCTGGTTCAGGTCCAGGACCATTTCGCCGATCTCTTTGCCCATCGAGCCGGCCTGGACCAGGTAGTTCCCGGCCAGGCGCTCGGGGCCGGTGACCCGGTCGTGGCTGTGTCCGCCCAGGATGACCAGGTTCTGGCCCGGGAACTGCTGGGCCAGTTGGCGGTCCTTGGCCAGCCCCATGTGGGACATCACCAGGATTACCTCGGCGCCCTGCTCCTTCATCGCCTCGATGCTCTGGCGCAGGGTGCTGGCCTCGTCCAGGAAGCGGACCCCCTCGATGCGGTCCTTGCGCTGCTCATGGGCGGTATCGGCGGTCACCAGGCCCGTCACGCCGACCTTGATCCCGTCCAGTTCGAAGACCTGGTGGGGCCGGGTGTTGGGGACCGGCGAGCCGTCCTCCATCACCACGTTGGCGACGACCACCGGGTGGCGGGCCAGGGCCAGGCGCTGCAGCATGTTCCCGACTCCCCAGTGGAAGTCGTGGTTGCCCAGGGTGGCGGCATCATAGCCGACCTCGCCCATGACCTGCATCATGGATCGACCCTTGTCCAGGTCGGTGGCCGCCTGCCCGTGCACGGCGTCCCCGGAGTCCAGGACCAGCGTCCGGCCGGGATCCGCCTGGCGGGCGCGGTCCACCAGCGTGGCGGTGTAGGCGCTGCCGCCCAATTCCGCGGGGCGGCCCAGGACCACTTCGTCCGGAAGCGGACTGATGGCACCGTGCATGTCGTTCGTGTGCAGGATGCGAATCCGCCGGGATTCGGGAGCCGGAGCCGCCAGGCCCGGATTCGTCGAGATCTTCATGCTGCGCGGCCTCCACCGCCCCCCGGATTTCCGGCTATTGTAGCACGGTCCGAGCCTCGGGCCCAGACCTCTTCGAGTTCCGGGTGCGGGTCCTCGGAGGCAGCGAATAGTTGTTTGAACGTTGCGAGCGGCAGGCTGGCACGAGTTGAGGTTCCCATACCATTGGACCCTGTACCAGGGCCCCCCCACCCGCCGCCCCCGCCCGCCG
>CAZQPM010000364.1:0-3899 GCA_964595195.1 uncultured Burkholderiales bacterium
TGTCCACCGCCAGGGCGCGCGGAGTCGTCAGACCTCCCAAGGGGACCCTGTACTGCAGGGCCCCGCTGGCCCCGAAGGCGTGAAGTGTCTGGCCGCTGACGACGTAGAAGCGTCCGTCTGGGCCCTCGGCCGCAGCCAACGGCAGGCCCAGCGAGGCGCCGGTCAGCTTGTGGGCCCGCAGGTGGCCGCGGTCGACCTCCAGCCTCCACTCGGGCTGGCTCCGGCCGACCTGGCTGGCCAGCATGCCCGGTCGGGCCCCCGCGCCCACCCACAGGTGGATCGGGCTCATCCCGGGCGGGGCCTGCGGGGATTCCGCCCGACCGGCCGTCTGCAGGGGTGTCCCGTCGGGGCTCAGCACCCGCAGGCGTCCCTCCCGCCCGAACAGGACGTACAGGACGCCCGTGCGGTCGATGGCCACGTCCGTGGGCACCGAGGTCTCGAGACCGTGGGGGAAGGGGTCCAGATCGCGGCTGCAGGTCAGGGGAGGGGCAGCCACGGCGGCGCTGGCCAGGGCGACCAGGAGGAGGAGCACGGCGCGGGTGGACATGGCGCGCGGGACTTCACGACCCGCTCGGGTGGGCCCTTCCCCAAAGGACTCGAATCCCCGTGGGCGAAGGCGCGGGCATGGCCACCTATCTCGTCACCGGCTCGGCCGGATTCCTGGGCAGTCATCTCAGCGAACGCCTGCTGGCGGCCGGTCACCGGGTCCGCGGCGTGGACTGTCTGCGCGACTACTACTCGCCGGCGCTCAAGAGGATGAACCTGGAGGGGCTGCTGGGGCACCCGGGTTACGAGGACCATCGGGTCGACCTGTCCACGGCCGATCTGGCTCCCCTGTTGGAGGGCTGTCAGGGGGTCTTCCACCTGGCGGCCCAGGCGGGCGTGCGCAGCTCCTGGGGGCAGGAGTTCAACTGCTACACCCGGGACAACATCCTGGCCAGCCAGAGGCTCTTCGAGGCCTGCCGGGGGCTTTCGATCCAGCGCCTGGTCTATGCCTCCTCCTCGTCCATCTACGGGGATGCCGAGGCCCTGCCCACGGCGGAGGAGGCCCGGCCCCTGCCGATCTCACCCTACGGGGTCAGCAAGCTGGCCGTCGAGCATCTGGGCCGGATCTACCAGGCCTCCTTCGGGGTCCCCACGGTGGGCCTGCGCTACTTCACCGTCTACGGTCCGCGGCAGCGACCCGACATGGCCTTCCACCGCTTCCTGCGCCGGGCCCTTCTGGATCAGCCCATCCCGGTCTACGGGGGCGGCCAGCAGACCCGGGACTTCACCTACGTCGAGGACGCCGTACGGGCCACCCTGGCCGCCATGGAGAGCGGCCGGGACGGCAGCGTCTACAACATCGGGGGCGGAGAGCGGACCAGCCTGACCCGGACCCTGGAGATTCTCGAGGAGCATCTGGGGCACCCGATCCAGCGCCAGTTCCACGAGGTCCAGACCGGTGACGTGGCCCACACCTCGGCCCTGACCACCCGCGCCCGGGAGGACCTGGGCTACGCACCGCTGGTGGGGATGCACGAGGGGCTGGGCCGGATGGTGGCCTGGTTCCGGCAGACCTGGGAGGCCCGGGCCGAGATGCGCCAGGGCTGAGCCCGGAAGGCCCGATGGCAGGCCCCGCATCCGAGTCGCCCCGGTCCGCCGCGTGGCGGGCCCGTTTCCAGGTCTTCGCCTCGGCGGCCATGGGCATGGCCCTGGAGGTCTGCGGCCCGCGCCTCGTGGCCCCGGCCTTCGGCAACGGGACCATCGTCTGGTCGGCCATCCTGGCGGCGACCCTGGCCGCGATCGGGGCCGGGAACCTGCTGGGTGGTTGGTTGGCCGACCGCCATCCCTGGCGGGGACCGGCCCGTCTGGCCCTGTGGCTGGGGGCGCTGGCCTCGGTCCTGGCGGCCGGGACGGCGGGCCCCGTGGCCCGGACCCTGTCCGAAGCGTTGGCCCCGCAGCCCTACCCCCAGTTGGCCGCCCTGCTCCTGACCTGCGTCCTCCTCTTCGGCCCTCCCGCGGCCCTGCTGGCGGCGGCCTATCCACTGGCCTTCCGGGGGGCCCTGGGGGGACTGGAATCGGCCGGCCGGACGGCGGGGACCCTCTACGCCGCCTCGGCCCTGGGCAGCCTGATTGGGGCGTTGCTCCCGCCCCTTTGGGGAGTCCCGGCCCTGGGTACCCGCGGCACGCTGTGGGCCTTCGCGCTGTTGCCCGCCCTGGCCGGTGGCGGTCGGTGGGCCCCCGGGGCGGCGCTGGTGGGGCTGGCCCTGCCGGCCCTGTGGAGCCCTCCAGCCCTGCCCGAGGGGCAGGCCGCCCGCTGGGAATCGGCGCTGGGCAGCTACTACCTGGAGGACGACGGGGTGTCCCAGCGGCTGCGGGCGGATATCCCCCTGCAGCCGGTCCTGTCCACGGCCCCTCCGGTCTTCGAGGTGGGCTCGTACTATCCGCAACTGGTCCTGGCCCGCGCCCTGGCCGAAGATCGGCCCCCGACCCGGATCCTGCTGCTCGGCCTGGGTGGGGGCACGATGGCCCGCCTGGCCCGGGAAGCCTGGCCCGAGGTCGAGATGCACGGCGTGGAGTTGGATCCGACCCTGCTGGAGCGGCTTCGAGACGGTTTCGGACTGGAGGAGCTGGGGCTGGTCGCCCACGTCGGGGATGGCCGGGCCTGGTTGCGGCGTCTGCCCGGGCCCTGGGACCTGGTCATGGTGGATGTGTCGGTCGGGGCCACACCCCCTGCCCACATGAGCACTCCCGAGTTCCTCTCCGAGGTGCTGGCGCGTCTGGCTCCCCGAGGGGTGGCGGCCCTCTACGCCCCACCCCCCCTGAACGTGTCGTTGTTCCAGTCGGTGAGGGCCACCTTCCCCCACGCCGCCATGCTCGACCAGGTCGCCGTGGGCTCGTCGGTTCCCCTGCGCCTGGACGGGGCTCGGGCCCTGGCCCGGCGGCTGGGCTGGTCGGCGCAGGGGCCGCCCCTGGGGGGGCTGCATCATCCCTCCGGTGGGACGCTGGTGACCGACGACCGCGGGGACTCCCCGTGGTGGTGGGGAATGCGGGTGGAGTAGGGGCCAGGCAGGGGACGGCAGCACCCCGCAGAACGAGGGGATTCACCCCTGGAGCCCCCTGAGAGCCATGTCCTGTCTTCAGTCCTGCGACGAGTCCCCGACGACCTCCTATGACCTGGCCACGCCTCCCCGCGTGGACTCCGAGGCCCTGGGGATTCTCGTGATCGCCGCCCTGGTGCTCACCCTGATCCAGTACTTCGGGCTGGCCAGCAGCTTCGCAGGACTCTTCCCCGGCATCCAGGCCGACCTGGCGCGCTTCCACCTGTATGCCCTCTTGTGGTGGGCTGCCTGCACCTGCACCGGCTATCTCGTGATCCCCGCCCTGTGGTTGAAGTGGCGCGGCCGGGCCCTGCGCGACCATGGTCTGTGCTGGCCCCGAAGTTCCAAGCACCTGTGGGTCTACCCGGCCCTTTTCGCCGTCATGTTGGGGCCCCTGTGGTGGGCCTCGGGATCCCCGGCGTTCCTGCACACCTATCCCTTCTATCCCTACGCTGCAGTGGCTCCGGGTCTGTGGCTGGTCTTCGAGGCCTCCTACGCCGTGCAGTTCCTGGCCCTGGAGTTCTTCTTCCGGGGCTTCCTGGTGCTGGGCCTGCGTCGCCATCTGGGCGAAGCGGCCATCCTGGTCTCGATGGTCCCCTACTGCATGATCCATTTCCAGAAGCCCTTCCCCGAGACCCTGGGGGCGATCGTGGCGGGCCTGGTGCTGGGCTTCCTGTCGTTGCGGACCGGCACCGTCGTGGGAGGCGTGGCCCTGCACTGGTCGGTCGCGCTGACCATGGATCTCCTGGCAATCTGGCGCAAGGGAGGCTTCATGCCCTGAATACGCCGCCTGGCGTGAGAACCGAAGGCGTCGAG
>CAZQPM010000365.1:0-3897 GCA_964595195.1 uncultured Burkholderiales bacterium
CAACGGCCCCATACCGCTTTTGACGGACGGCGGCCTATGGAAGTATACCGACGAGGCAAAAAGGCCCCAAAGGCGGCATGAGACCAACCGGACTATAGCTTAACAACGCCGTAAACCTGCCCAACCTACCAGGACCAGCTCAGCTGGGCACCAAAGCCGCCGACAGCATGGTGAGGCTGTGCAACAAGGCCGATGTCAGCGTGTTCGGTTTTCATGCCATCCGGCTTTCACAGTCTGCGCCCTGTCGCCTGAAGGGCCCGTCTAGTACCTGCGATCCAGGAAGGAGTGAAAAACATACGGCTCGGGCGCCAAGCTCAGCCCAAAATCGTTGGCGAGGTCACCGGTTATGTCCAGGGGCGAGGCGACGGACCCGAGGGTAACGGAGGGCAGGGCCCGGGCATCCAGGCGGGCCTCGAAGAGGAAAGGATAGCCCTCGGGGCTGTCCACCTGGGCCGCGTCCCCGGAGAGTTCCAGGCGCAGCAGGGCCACGCTTGCCGGCCGGTCCAGGTCGAGGTTGACGACCCGCGGCTCGGACCCGCGCCAGGTTTTCTCGCCGTCCCCTGCCAACTCGTCGAGTTGGCGCCAGGGGCCGCCATCCAGGGACAAGGACAGCCGGGCAAAGGTCGCCTTGCCCCGCGCGCCGAAGCATTTGGGGTACCAGACCACCCGCAGGCTTTGCATGGGGTAATGGCTCTCCAGGCGGTAGTCGGCGAAGCACGGACCCTCGGCGGCGGCGCAGGTCACGGCCTCGGCCCCGGGCAGGGAGCGGATGCCCTGGTAGGCGTAAAACTGGCCGGCTTCGAACCGGGCCTGGTCGTACCAGGCAGTCAGGGTCATGCGGCCGTCGGCCCTGGAGTTGAGTTCGGTGACCGTGCCTGGCGGCGTGCGCAAGGGTAAGAACAGATCCTTGACGCCCAGCTCCAAAGTGGGGGCCACCACCTTGCCGGAGAGCTTGATCCCGCCCACGTCCCGGAGGTCGCCCGTTCCGGTTATGGCCACGGAGCGACCCGGCCGCAGACGGACGGCGGGGTCGTCCAGACGGGGATCGTAAAAGACGAAGCGCTCCCGGCCCGAGGGGTCGCCCAGGTGGTAGGCCGGCCTCGCCTCGGGGTGGTCGGCGCGATACCGGGCCAGTTCCTCGGGGCCGGCCACCACCCCACCGGCGTCCTGGGCGTTGACCGCGAAGACATAGGGTGCCATGGGCCAGGCCGGCTCGGCCCCCGGGGCGTAGGGGGTGAGGGGGGAGTCGGCCTGGATATGGTCGAGGTAGGCCCGGTCGACGTCCATGGTCACCGGCGGCCGGTCTGCCAAACGGGCCTGGAAGGCGAGGTCGGAGACGGTGAATTCCCCCTGCCTGAGGCTGTGGCGGATGGCCAGGCCGATGGCCAGGGTCTCGCCCCTCAGGAGCGCGGACGGGACCTCCAGGGAGAGTTTTCGGGAAAATTCCCCGCGTTCGGCCGGAAAGTCGCTGGCGTCCAGGCGGGCCAGGACCACGGGCTCTCCCTGGTCGCTCTTGGCCGTCACCGTGAAGGCTGCGTTCGGGGTAAGCCCGGCCACCCGTTCCAAGCGCAGGAGCAAGTTCACGCGCAAGCCGGTGAGGGGCCCGCCCGTGGGGTTGACGAAAACGTAGGTCAGGTTTCCGTCCCGGCCCGGGTCGTATAGGGCCAGGCGTCGGCCGCGCAGGTCCGGCGCGAGGTTCTCCACGGCGGCGGCGTCGGTGTAGATGCGCAGGGACGAGAAATCCTCGCTGTAGGTGAAGGTCCCGGAGGCGTCGGGGGCGAGGAGAAGCGGCGCACGGTGGAGGATGCCCACCCGACCCGCGGCCATGTCGTCCAGGGCGAAAACCGTTCCCGGGGGCAAGGCGGCGCCCGGTTTCCTGTAGGTCAAGAGCCAAGCCCGAGCATAGCCCTTGGCAGGCAAGGCGTCGGCTCCCTTGTAGATGCCGTGAAGCTCCCAGTCGGCGATGGCCTTGAAGTTGCGGTTGTTGTCGAAGAGCAGGTAGGGGACGCCGTCCTGGTGCCGGGCTAGGTAGGACATGATTTCCCGGGCGTTGACCTTGCCTGGCCGCCAGCGGGCGGGGAAAGCGAAATTGGGCAGGTTGATGACCAGGGTGAACAAGAGGCCGACGGCCAGGGGTGCGGTCTTGCGCCAGGTCGGCCCGAACCGGTCCGTCTCCGCCAGGTCGGCGAGCTGGGAACAGGCCGCCCCGGCCAGGATCACCAGGAATATCAACAGACCCATGACGTACTTTGGACTGATGTTGAAACCGATGGCCGCCTTGTAGGCGAAGAACACCGGGACGAAGGTCCAAAGACTCAGGACCAGCAGGGAAAAATACCGCTTGGCCCGCAGGAAGGCGAACAGTCCCAGGAGTGCTCCCGCCAGAACCGCCGGCACCAGTAGGGTCGGCCGGTCCAGGGGCAGGGCCATGAACTTGGTCAGGATGACGCAGAAGTCCCAGAGGACAAACGGGCGGGGAAAGCCGCGCAGGTAGAAGGAATAATAGGCGTTGAGCTGGCCCGGGAGCCAGGGGGAGAAGACGAGGCCGGCTGTCAGCAGGGCCAGGGTCAGACCACGGAGGACCCGGCGTCGGCGCAGGGGCTCGCGGGTTTCCCGACGGGCGTAGAGCAGACCCACGGCCAGCACCTGGGCGGCGATGAAAGGGGCGGCCACGTAGGAGGTGTAGAGCATGCCGGCCGTAGCCGCCGCATAGCCTAGCCACTGCCGGGGTCGCCCCTCTTCCAGGGCTGCCAGGAAGAACGAGAAGGCGCTCACGTTCAGGAAATAGAAAAGGGCATACCAACGGGCATCCCGGGAATAGTCGAAGTGGAAGGCCGACAACGCCAGACAAATGGCAGCGAAGAGACCGCAGCGTCGGTCCAGGAGCCGTTTGCCGAGCTGGTAGATCATGGGAATGGTCAAGCTGCCGAACAGGATGTTGGGGAGCTTGAGAAAGAAGTTGGAGTGCCCGAGCAGCAGGGAGAAGTGGATCATGCCGTGGTGCAGGGGCGGGCTGCAGTCGCTGGTGATGACAGAGGGCGTCTGGTACATGAGTCCAGTCCACAGCTCGGAAAGAGGAAGCAGGGCCCGGGTGGCGGTGACGATTTCGTCCCACCAGACCGTTGTGTATTGCAGGTAGGCGATGCGCAGGAAGAACCCGATCAGGGTGGCGGCCAGCACCATCCAGGGGATCGGGTCGAGGCTGGCGAGGCGGCGGGTGAGGGCGGGCATGGGTTATTTCCGGACCGACGCGAGGGGGGCGACATAGGCGTCGCCGTGTTCAGGCAGACAGCCGACAATGAGTCCCGGGGCGTCCTGGCTGAGCAGAAGGACGGCCTGTCCGCCCACGGCGGTCAGTAGCAAGCTTTCGAGGCGGGCCGGGGCGGCCAGGCGGATGACCCGGTCGGGGGCCTTGGTGGGGACGGTGTCGGAGGTGGGTACGAAGAGCCGGCCGACCGAGGTTTCGACTACGGCCAGGGTGGCGTCGTTTTGCCTGTCGACCCGGATGACGGTCGCCCGAACGAGGGACAGGCGCAGGGGCTCGGGGTCACCGGCCCAGGTGGACCCTGACCAGGCGCACTGGGCGCCGATGAAGGCCAGCAAAGCGAGGACCGCCCCCAGGCGGCTCCGGCCGGTGACGGAAAACGTGGGGAAAAGGGGAAGCAAGCTCGGCATGGTGGTTTCTCGGGAGCGTTTGCACAATTATTGGAAGTAATTTTTATACATAGCGACAGGGGCAAGGCTGCGTCAAGCAGATGAACTGCAAGAATCTCGAACCGCTTGAGCGTGGGCGAATATCGGCGGAAAGGCAAAATCGGACGTGAATCATCCCTGCACGGGAGACTGACCTGCCCGGGTCTTTTCGGACCATCTGAAACTTGAGAAGGTTGCTCTCGA
>CAZQPM010000366.1:0-3890 GCA_964595195.1 uncultured Burkholderiales bacterium
ACCTGGGAGGCGATGGTCGCCCACCGCTGGGCCATCCAGCGCGCTGCCGCGCCCCGGGTCCAGGAGGAGATCGCCCGCCTTCTCGAGAGCGGGACCGCCATGCGCTGCATGGAGCTGCTGGACGATTCCGGACTCCTGGAGGTCATGGTCCCCGAGGTCTTCGCCTACCTGGACCGCACCGACCGTCAGCCCGTCGAGTCGGATCCCGACGGCCAACTGTACTTCCGGCTGCTGCAGGAGGTCGACGCGCTGCCGGCGCGCCAGGCCACCCGGCCCCTGCTCTTCGCCACGATGTTGCTGCCCCTGACCCTGGAGGCCGGACTGTTGACCGCCGAGTCGCCCGACCAGGTGGTCAAGGAGGCCATGCGCAGCCTGGTTCCGCGCCTGGGCATCGCCCGGCGGGACCAGGAACGGGTCCAGCAGATCCTGCTGACGCAGCGCCGCATGCTGCCGCGCAAGCGCAAGCGCACCTTCCCCAAGGCCCTGGTGGACAGGTCCTACTTCCCGGAGTCCTTCAGGCTCTTCGAGTTGATGGTCAAGGCCACGGACTCGGGCACTGCGGAGCTCGACTGGTGGAAGGAGCGGTTGGAGGAGCTGCAGGGCACGGGGCAGGTCTCACCCCGCCCCTCGCCGGGACCCGAGGCCCGACCCGGGGAGGAGGCCGAACCGGGCCCGGCTCGTCGTCGGCGCCGCCGGCGCAGGAGTCGGGGAGGCAACAAGGAGCTGGTCGCCGAGCACTAGCCGCCTGTGTGATGATCCGGACCCGGCGAGGCGACGGGAGTGGTGGTCACACAGGCGGCTAGGGAGCTCGGGACGATGGGCTTGGAGGCAAGAGGATGGCAGACCCGCGCGAACAGGCCAAGTGGGCGGCAGCCCAGGGGGCCGCAGGCATGGTCGAGGACGGCATGGTGGTGGGGCTGGGCACCGGCTCGACGGCCATCAAGTTCCTGGACCTCCTGGCCCGGAGGGTGCACGAGGAAGGCCTGACGGTGACCTGCGTGCCCACCTCCGAGGGGATCGCCCGGGAGGCCCGGGAACGGGGGCTGACCCTGGTCCCCGGGTTCCCGGATTTCGGTGTCATCGACCTGACGGTGGACGGGGCCGACGAGGTGGACCCGGCGGGAGACCTGATCAAGGGTGGGGGAGGGGCCCTCCTGCGCGAGAAGCTGGTGGCCCTGGCCAGCCGTCGGGTGGTCATCGTGGTGGACCCCGACAAGCACGTCGCCGAATTGGGGCACACCTTCCGCCTGCCCCTCGAGGTGGTTCCCTTCGGGTGGACACGCACCCTGGGGCGCCTCCGGGACCTGGGTGCCGAGCCGGAGGTCCGCCTGGATGGTCGGGAACCGTTCCGCTCCGACCAGGGCAACCTGATCATCGATTGCCGCTTCCCGGGGATCCCCGAGCCCGCGCATCTGCACGGCCTTCTGAAGGCCCTTCCGGGAGTGGTCGAGACGGGCCTCTTCCCGTCGATCGCGCACACGATCCTCACGGGCCGGCCGGATGGCAGTTGGGAAGCGCGACCGGCCGGCCCGACCGCCTGACCAGGATTCTTCCGCCTCTGTGCGAAGAACACCGTTGCTTCTCTGCGCCGCGGCGTCGGCGAGGGAGGACCCCCGGAGCGAGTCTGCCCTCAAACGGCCCCAGTGGGCGTCCGGTTGCCAGGCTGCTCACAAGGGACATGGCCTGGAGGTGTTGGATGCGTAGGACGTTCCTTGGTCGGATGTCGGTCGCCGCGCTGGGCGCGCTCATGTTGGCCGGATGCTCTTCGGGGGGAGGGGATGCGTCGAACTTCGCCTACGACCCGCCTCCGGGTGGAGGCGGCCTCAAGTCGGTGATCTTCAGCCCTCCGGTCTACAATCCGGGCGACCAGGCGGTGGTGGTCTTCACCCCGGTCAGCAAGGACGAGTTCGACGAGACCACGGGCACGATCCAGACCGAGACCCTCCGGTCCCGGGCGCAGTCGCCGCAGCCCCAGGCTCGGGCCTCGAAACCGGGCGTCGCGGGCTGGAAGGACCGTTGCGGGATGAGCCATTCCGTGGCCAGCTTCGAGGCGATCCAGGGCGTGGCCAGGGCCCGGGCCCGCTTCGATGTCCTGCGGCCCCGCGCCGTCCAGCCGCGCTGGGAGGGGCAGCCCAAGGGCTCGACGGGAACGTTGATCCACCCGATGCAGTCGGACCCCGAGGTGACCATCGAAGTCACCAAGATGCTGGACGACTCCCAGACGATCCACTGCAACATCCTGGCCGAGCCGGGTCTCTTGACCGAGGCCGAGGCCCTGAGGATCGCGCGGATCTTCGATTCGTCGAACCCCTTCGACCCCACCGCTCCCGGCGCCATCGGTCTGTATGACCGCATCACGGGACTGTGTGGCCACGAGTGGAAGACCAACCCGGTCGGTGGACGCGATGGCGACACGCGGGTGAACCTGGTCTTCTGCTCGGCGCCGGTGATGGGTGAGGGCCTGTTGGGCCTGGTCCGTTTCGAGGACAGCTTCCCCGCGGAGATCGCCCCGTCGTCCAATCAGGGCGAGTACGTCTACATCAACTACGGTTTCCTGGGCGTGCCGGGAGGTTCCGACCTTCAGAACATCAGCCTCTACCACACCATGGCCCACGAGTTCCTGCACGTCGTGCAGATGAACACCAAGGTCGGGCGGGACGGCACCTTCCCGAACTTCGACCCCCAGACCCCCGACGTCAACACCTCGGCCTACCTGCTCTGGGAGCGTCGGACCATGGCCGAGGGATTCTGTGAGACCATGGCCACCCTGTGCGGCTTCGGCGTGCACAAGGCCCTGGATGCCAGTGCCACGGGTGGGGCCGAGGGGATCTCCTACGATGCGATCAACCTGTTCCTGGGTGGAGAGAGCGTGCTCGTCCCCGGGTCCTACGGCCCGACCACCCTGGGCGACAACTTCTGGAAGCCCTTCCTGGACTTCGCGACGACCGACCCCTATGGCATCGGCCACCTCTTCGGTTTGCACCTGATCAACAAGTATGACACGGCCACCTGGGGGCGCCTGACCAGTTCTCCGGAGATCGGGCTTCAGAACCTGAGAACCGTGCTGGGCGAGGAACCCGACCAGGTCATCCACGACTTCAACATCGCGCTGCACGCGTCGTCGCTGACCGGGACGCCAGCCAGGTACGAACTGGCCAGGCTTCAGCCGGGCGGCCCCAACTACTACCGGGCCCTGAAGAGCGAGGAGGCTCCTCTGGAGCACACGCTGCCTGCGGCGGGCTTCGCTTCGTCGACGCCTGTCGATGCCAGCGTGGAGATCACCGCGCCGCCGTGGTCCACGGTCCTGCTTCGCTTCCTGGGAGGCAGCGGGAATACCCTGACCCTGCGCGCGATTGTCCCGGCCACGTCCCGGACCAGCCTGATCCTGGAGTCCCCTGCCGGGACCTGGAACTCCGTGCGCTGACCCTGCCGTCCGTCCCGACCGGACAGGGGCCCTGGAGTCAATCCGGGGCCCCTGTCCGTACCCCGGTCTTTCGTCATCTCAACCAGATGGGCTCGTGACGGCCGGGCGCTGGCCGAGGGCCCGGCCGTCACGAGGGGCAGGCGGCGGGGGCGCTACCCGCGGGTCTGTCCCGAGCGGATGCGCATCCCGTAGAAGGAGCGCCACACGAAGACCAGGCCGATCCCGAAGAAGAGCAGGGCCAGGCCGTTCTTCAGGGTGTGCTGGCCGGTCTGGCCCATCTGCAGGGCGATCTCGGTGGCCAGCAGGCCGAAGAGGGTGGTGAACTTGATGATCGGGTTCAGGGCCACCGAGGAGGTGTCCTTGTAGGGGTCTCCGACCGTGTCGCCCACCACCGTCGCGGCGTGGAGGGGGGTGCCCTTCTCCTTGAGATCCACCTCGACCACCTGCTTGGCGTTGTCCCAGGCCC
>CAZQPM010000367.1:0-3843 GCA_964595195.1 uncultured Burkholderiales bacterium
CTGGCCACACCGCACCCCGACGCCGCCACCTCGGGGTTCAGGATGGCGGCAGGCCGCCTGGTTCCGGCCGACGCCAGGCAGGCCCGGGAGTGGCATCTGCACGACGGCATGGGCGGCCCCCGCCTGCCGGCGGGTGAGTACGCCGTGGAGATGCAGGTCGCCGGCGACTTCATCGAGATCCGCACGAACCGGAACAAGATGTATTCCTACGACCCGACCAAGCCGGACCCGGTGACCTGGAAGGCCGAGGAGGGCTGTCCGTTCCTGGGTGATGTCCACCTGCCCGAGGGCCTGCGCGACTGGACCTTCGGCGAAGCCGTGGCGGTCAAACCGATCCGGAACTGCCTGAAATCCATGAACCCCTATACCGACATCGTCGGCTACTTCGAGGACTCCCGCGGCCACAAGGGGGATTTCGGGTTCACGGCCACCACGGGGGTCCTGATGGGCAACGGTCGCGAGGTGCGCTACCGCGACACGGGGCTGCCCGCAGACTTCGCCCGGGGCTTCCTGACGCCACACCACGGCCGATTCACCGGCGAGAAGCTGGCCGGCGCCGGGGCGACGTGGCTCCTCTACGGGCGCGAGCCGGACGGCTCGCCAGGGCTGTATGCCCGCATGTACGACTATGAGATCAACGGGAACTGCCCGGGGCGTCACTACAGCTTCCAGGAGGAGGAGGTCCGCCTCCTGGAGGCCGACAGGGTCTACTCGCTGGCCGCCCAGGTCCAGACGCTGCCCACCCCGGGCTGGGTGAAGATCCCCTTCCCGCCCCTGGTCGGACAGGCCATGCTGACCGACCACATCGACCTGCGGCTGACCGGGCAGGGCAACCAGGCCCGCGAGGTGCGCCTGGCCGGCCGGGACGCGGCGGGACGGGCCGGCTTCTACCACAAGGGAATCGCCGAGGCCGACTGGCAGTTCACCGCGACCAGCGACCCCTTGCTGGGTGAAACCGTGCCCGTGGGTCCGGCGGACTCCTCCCGGGCCACCACGTCCCCCATCACCCGAGACTACGACCGGGCCACCTGGGGCGGAGACCTGGGGACGGCTCCGCTGCGCAACGTCGAGCTGCTGGACTTCCACCCCTTCCAGACGCAGGACCAGCCCAGCGTCGTCCGCTTCACCCTGGATTCGGGAAGGAAGGTGGACGCGCTCCTGCGGACGGGGGACGCCTACACGCCCTTCACCGTGCGGCCCGAGGATACCGAGAAGCTGGGTGAGGGTGCGGGCATGCCGAAGGCCCTGATCGGCACCCTGGACGTCCCCCAGGCCACCCGGGACAGTCAGGACCCCGAAGTGAGGAACTTCGTGGATCGCTATCTGATGCGCATGCATCAGAAGGAGAACCAGTTCATGATCCTGGCGGACACCGACCGGGTCCAGGTCTTCACCGACTGGTACTACCGCCGCAGCGACCAGCGCTTTGACTGGGAGGAGAACCCCAGGATCAGGGTCGACTTCCAGCGTGACGACACGGGTCAGACACCTTTCGAGAAGAGGGTGGCCCGGGCCGATCTGGTCCCGCGTGCCGACATGTCGCCGGGTGAACTCTCGGCCGTGATCGACCGCAACCGGGCCCTGGAAGCCGAACTGACCGGCGACGTCAAGGCCCGGGCGCGCCACCACCTGAAGCGCTGGATGCGGGCCCGGGGCAGCCAGATGGCGGTGACCGGCCTGATGTGGCTGGGCAGCGCCCTGAACGTCACCGCCCACGTGGGCCACGCCGGGCAGATCAGCCAGTTGCTGCCCCCGCTGATGAAGGTCCATTCCCAGGCCGATTGGCAGACCGCCCGCCGCGACCCGCCCGGCCATCAGCGGGCGGTCGCCACCCTGCGCCACCACATCGCCCAGGCGCAGGCACTGCTGGACGGGCTTTCCTGAGCGCCCGGTCGCAGCGGCTGCCCCCGGACCGACCGTCCAGGCGGTGAGACCGCTTGACAGCCCGTGCCCCGGCCGGTAGTCTCGGGCAGGACCTGGGCATCCAGCCCGGGCCTCCCTCCTGTAGGATGACCATGCGCCGCCTGCACCTGTGGTTGCTCGCCTTGTTGACCCCGATGCTGTGGGGGCCTCGGGTAGCGTGGCTTTCCCAGGAGGGGCTGCCCGCCCCGGAAGCCCGTTCCGCCGACCTGCATCCGATCGCCCCGAACCTGCCTGACGACGCGAGACACCCGCATCCGTCGAAACTGCAGACCGCAGACCGACGCCGGCTCCAGGTGGGACAGGCCGCCGCCCTGCCCATCCCTGCTCGCTGCGGCATCGGAGCCCCCAGACTTCCCGGCCATTTCCTATCGGCCACAGCCATGGAGGCCAACCCGGCGGGCTCACAGGACAACCTGGAGCCCTACGGCAGCACGCTCCCGCCGCCGGAAGGAGCCTGAGCCTACGGCTGCCCGGCGCCCCCGCAGGGTGCGCGCCCGCCCCCTGCGGCCCTTCGCCCCCTGGACCCGGTGACTCCTCGCCGGATGCAGACCCGAGGACCCGCACCGAGAGCAACGGACAGGTCTGGCGGCCTTCGACCGGCCGCGAGGCACCCGCACAGAAAGGCTCGACCCGAACATGGAACCGATGTGGATCCTGGCAGCGGTCATCATCCTGGCGCTCGCCTTCGACTACGTGAACGGCTTCCACGATGCCGCCAACGCCATCGCCACGGTGGTCTCGACCCGTGCCCTCACGCCGCGACAGGCCCTGCTCCTGGCGGCTTCGCTGAACTTCCTGGGAGCCTTCCTCTTCGAAGGTGTGGCCAAGACCATCGCCAAGGGTCTGGTGGCGCCCGAGGCCGTCAACCACCAGGGCCTGATCCTCTGCGCGCTGCTGGGGGCCATCGCCTGGAACCTGCTGACCTGGTGGTGGGGCATGCCCTCCTCCTCCTCGCACGCCCTGGTGGGCGGCCTGGTCGGGGTCGCCATGGCCCGCCAGGGCCTGGCCGGGGTCCAGTGGTTCGGACTGCTGAACTCGGTGCTGCTCCCCGGCCTGCTCTCGCCCATCCTGGGACTGTTCCTGGGCTTCGCCGTGATGGTCACGATGTACTGGATGCTGCGCCGTGCCCGGCCCACCATCAACAGCCACTTCAAGCGTCTCCAGGTCCTCTCCGCCTCCCTGATGGCCCTGGCCCACGGGACCAACGACGCCCAGAAGGTCATGGGCATCATCACCCTGGCCCTGGTCACCGCCGGCTACTACAACGGCAACGCCGAGGGCGGCTTCGCCGTGCCGTGGTGGGTCAAGATCGCCTGCGCCACGATGATCGCCCTGGGCACTTCGGCCGGAGGCTGGCGCATCATCAAGACCATGGGTGTCAAGGTCGTCAAGCTGCAGCCGGTCCACGGTTTTGCCGCCGAGACCACGGCTGCGGCCGTCCTGATGGGTACGGCGGCTCTGGGGATGCCGATCTCCACGACGCACGTGATCACCGCCGCCATCATGGGTGTCGGCGCCACCAAACGCCTGAACGCGGTGCGCTGGGGCATCGCGGGCACGATCCTCTTCGCCTGGACCTTCACCATTCCGGCAGCGGCCGCGATGTCGGCCCTGTGCTACCTGGCGCTTCGGGCTGCCGTTCCGGGGCTCTGAGTCCCAGTTGCGGTCGAACCGGCACGCGGGAGACCTCCCGGAACCGGCGGCTCGGTGCCCGTCAGGGCCCGTTCCAGGAGTCGCGCTCCCTGACGGGCACCGCCCAGATCCAGGGGTTCCACGGGCTGGGCGCCCGTCAAGCGCCGCAAGGCCGCCGGCACCGAGGTCAGGTCGGGGACCACCTCGTGCGGCGCGCGCAGCCCCAAGCCCAACAGGCCCCGGGCCCGGGCGAACTGGTCATCCAGGGGGCGGCGCCGGGGCAGCAGG
>CAZQPM010000368.1:0-3842 GCA_964595195.1 uncultured Burkholderiales bacterium
GGCGGATGGACTCCGATCCGTGGGAAGTCATCGCCGAGCCGGGGCTGAAGTCCAGGGTGACCGGGTCGTCCTCCTCGCCCTGGTCCAGGACCGTCCGGCGGCCCACCTCGTCGATGTCCTCACCTTCCGCCTGGTCCACGGCCGCGCGGCTGCGCAGGGTGGCGGCGGCCGCGGCCGGGCTGGAGGAGACGCAGCGCAGCAGGGCCAGGGCGGACCAGTAGCGGACACGCTGGTGGCGCTTGTCGGCGGCGGTGCCCTGGTCTTGGGAACCGATACCGATCATAGGATCCCGCCCGCCGGCGGGAGCGGTGGCGTCCCGCCCGCCGGCAGGCGCGCCCTTGTCCGGGCCGTCGGCGGGAGCGGTGTCGGCCACGTATTCCCGAGCGAAGGCCAGGATGTCCTCGAACAGTTCCCTGTAGGCCTTGCTGAAGGTGTAGGTCAGCTCCGGGGTCTTGTCGTAGCGCCGGGGGAAGGAGGTGTCGGTCCCCAGGTAGTGCTCGATGTCCTTCCGGCGACGCTGGACCATGTGGCGGGCCAGCTTGCGGCGGATGCCCTCCAGGCCGGCGCGGTCCAGGTCCACGGGCAGATCGGCGAAGTCCCGGTCCAGCAGGCTCAACAGCGAGCGGAAGGCCTCTTCGTTGCCGCTGTGGGGGGTGGCGGTCACCAGCACCAGGTGCCTTTCGGGGTCCTCGGTGATGCGGCGCAGAAGGTCGTAGCGCTGCTGGCGGCCCCGACCGACCCCGCTGGCCAGGGTGCAGCCGTGGGCCTCGTCCACGATCACGAACTCGGGGGCCTTCAGGATGAAGTCCTCGGCCCGGCGTGGGGTCTTGATGAAGTCCGTGGAGACCACGGTGAACCGGTGCCGGTCGAAGACCGAGACGCCGATGGGGAGATCCCGCTCCAGCCGCTGGATGGTGCCCGACAGCACCAGCTCGGCGTCGATGTGGAACTTCTCGGCCAGTTCCCGCTGCCACTGCTCGGCCAGGTGCGGGGGGCAGAGCACGGCCAGCCGCCGGATTTCGCCCCGGTCCAGCAGTTCGCGGGCCACGAGGCTGGCCTCGATGGTCTTGCCGATGCCCACGTCGTCGGCGATCAAGAGGCGCACCGGGTCCAACTTCAGCGCCATCATCAGCGGCACCAACTGGTAGGGCCTGGGCTCGGCGGCGATGCGCCCGAAGGACCGGAAGGGCCCGGCGGCGGCTCGGGTGGAGAGCCGGGCCGCGTCCCGCAGCAGCATCCCGGAAGTGAAGTCGCCCAGGTCCTCCCTTCCCGGCAATCGGAAGGTCGCCGACCCGACCGGTTCCACCGCGGGCAGGATGCCGGTGGTCTCCTCGTCGAGGCCGGCGACCGGCCTGACCAGCAGAAGCTCGTCCGTGGAATCAGGCTGGACGACCCACTCGCGTCCGCGGGCGTGGACCAGGGTTCCCGGACCACCCTGTCCGGGAACGGAGGTTCCCGGACCATGAACTGTATTCTCGGTCATTCGTGGGGCACTCCGAAGAGGTCGGGATGGCGACGGAAGATCTGGTTCCAGTCGTCCTGGTGGTGGAAGCGGATCACGATGTAGCCCCGCTCGATCAGGGCCTGGGTGATGCCCTCGTCCTTCACGATCATCTCCGGCGCATCGTGGGGTGGGCCGTCGATGTAGATGGCGGCGTTGTGCTCGCGGTAGAAGAAGTCGGGCCGGGTGAAGTACTCCGGGATGGAGTACTGGGCGTCGCTGGGCGGACGAAGCATCAATTTTTCCACCAGGTCCAGCCAGCGCTTCTCGAGCTGGCTGTCACAGCGCTTCCGCAGGCGCACCATCCGCTCGGCGCGAGAGCCGGCGCCACCCGCGGGCTGGCACTGACTCTGGGCGGTCTCCGCCAGGAGGTCCCGCAATAGCGACCTGTCGAGGAACGCGTGGTCAGGCTGGTTGCCGTAGTCCAGCAGGCACTCGTAGCACGCCTTTCCGCACCGGTTGGCCCCGAGGTCCTCCAGGGTGTCCGGGTCGAAGTGGCAGATTTGAAGCGCCCGGCGGGCCAGGAGCGGCACCACGGTCGGGTCCTCCACCAGTTGCCGCAACACCCCGGCGCCGCCCTCGGAGGCCTCGTAGAAGAGGATCTCCTGTCGGTCGGCGGGCGAGGGCAGGGGCTCGCAGGCCAGCTCCCGCGACTCCAACTGGAAGTGCTGCAGGATGGCCTGCTTGAAGGCCGCCTGCAGGCCGGCCATCTCAGGTCTTCCGCGAGGGGGTTCCAGGCGCAGGGCCAGGGCGTTCCTGGTGTCCCGGACGAAGGGCACGACGCGCTGGGTCCGACCGGCCGTGGCCGCGTCGTCGCAGTCCCCTGCGTCGGCGCGGTTGGCGGCCCAGTAACCGCTCTCGAGGTCCAGCAGGAACCCCGGGGCCTCGTTCCGGCGCTGGCTGGCCCAGCCCATGTTGACCCGATAAAGGTCCGTCGAATCGCCGTAGCTGAGGTTCATCAGCAGGTTCCCCTGGCGGTAGACCTCGGCATCGCGGCGGTCCGGCTCGCCCCCGACCTCGGGGAAGCGGTAGGAGGTCACCAGCGTATAACCGAAGCGCTGGCGCTCCTCCTCGTCGCAGGTGATCCGCTGGGCCATCCGCAGACTGACGTTCTGCAGTTGTACCAGGCCTTCCAGGCGGGACGAGGGTTCCAGCCCGACCCCACAGCGGTCGCAGACCTCCGAGAGGTTCCTGCCCTGCTCGAGGTGCGCATAGCCGCATCGGGGGCAACGCTTCATGGTGGCGGTGGGCAGATCGCGGGCCGCCTCGGGCGAATCCGAGCCGAAGTCCAGGTTGACCCTGTAGACCCGGTAGCGGGCGCCCTCGTGGTAGACCAGGGCGCGCGGCCCGAACTCCGAGATGGCCAGGAAGCGCGGGCGCGAGATGTACTCGTTGCGCCCCCGGTGCCAGCGCCGGCCGGGCACGTAGGCCGAAAGGGGAAGGCGCGGGAAGTTGTAGCCCGGCAGGAAGCCCTCGGCCGCAAAGTAGCGGTAGGAGTAGAAGTCGCCCTCGAAGGCGCCTTCGGCCTCGGTCAGCAGCGCTTTCTGGGTCTCGGCCTGGGCCCGCAGTCGCTTGGCCTGGCTGCGTTCGTGCTCGGGCCGCGAGGGATCGCCCAGGATCCGATGGTGCAGTTCCCGTTGGTGGCTGGCCGAACGGTACAGGCTGCGCCAGCGTTCGCAGGCCGAGTCGAAGCTGCGCTCCACCTGGTCGAGGACCTCACGGACCCAGGTGTCGTGGAACCAGGCCGCCGTCTGCAGTTGGGGCTGGAGGCCCGTCACCAGCTCTTCGGCCAGGCGCCGGGCCGTGGCGCGATGCTTCGGGTCGCGAAGTTCGCGAAGCAGGGCCTCCTGGACGGGCAGGGGCAACCTGTCCCCGACGGCCGTCAGGTCCAGGACCGCGGTCAGGGTCCGGCCCAGGTCGGGTCGGGCCACGCCCATCCAGACCGCGTGGATGTGCGAGCGCATCAGGTCCTGGTTGCGCAGGTCGATGCGGGGCGGAGCCACGGCCCCGGCCACCATCCGGCCAGGCTCGCGGTAGAAGTACTGGTCGTGGGGGCTGCGCCCGGCGCAGTAGGTGAAGACCAGGGCCGGCTGGCCTCCCCGCCCGGCGCGCCCGCTGCGCTGCGCGTAGTTGGCGGGCGTGGGCGGCACGTTGCGCAGGTTGACCAGGTTCAACTGGGCGATGTCGACGCCCAACTCCATGGTGGGCGAGCAGAAGAGCAGGGGCAGCTCGCCGGCGCGGAAGCGGTCCTCGCGCTCGGCCCGGTCCTCGGCGGCCACCTGGGCGGTGTGCTCGCGGGCCTCCAGGACGCACTTGAGGTCCACGAAGCGGCGGTAGCAGT
>CAZQPM010000369.1:0-3841 GCA_964595195.1 uncultured Burkholderiales bacterium
GAGGTCCTGGCCGAGGGAAGTCGGGCCGACTACGATGCGGCCCTGGCGGAGCTGAACCGTCGGATCGACTTCCCCGGGCGGCTCTGGGAGGCGGCTGCTCTGGGCGAGGTCGTCCAGGAAGGCCGGACCCGGGTTCGCCTGGTCGGCCTTCGGGGGAGCGTGTGTTTCAACGTCACGTGGGACCCGGCAGCCTACCCCGACATGGACCGGACCATGGTCAGCCTCAAGCTGGCCGAGCTGCTGTTGAACGGAATATACAGCCGACACGAGGTTCCTGGTTGAGGTGCCCTCGCCGCGAGGTCCGGGTGGGGCGTTCCGAATGTCGCACGACACCGGGGGCCGGTGCCGGCGGGCGTCCCGTCGGGATCACGCGCAGGTAGATCGATGGGCCTCCTGTTCTCCAACGAGGAGAAATCGGACCTTCGTCTCGAACCTATCGGGGAAGGCCCGCCCCAGGGCTGGCCAAACCGAGGCGAGAGAGGCTTCCCCATGAAGATTCCGGCGTTCCTCCTGGTAAGCGTGATGGTCTTCTCCCTGTGTTCCTGCGGGCCGAAGCCCGAGACCCCTCCCGGGACCCAGGCCGGGTCCCAGACCGCTGCGCCGCCGACTCCAGGGGCGGCGGCAACCCCCGGGCAACCGGGTGGGGGCGCCCTTCCCCAGGTCGTCGTCCTGCCCACCGGCTTCACCATGGACAAGGCCATCCACCCCGCGGATCTGGCCACGATCATGGGCAAGGACACCTTCGTCTACTTCCCCGAGGCGGCCAGCCAGGCCACCCAGGGCAAGCCGATCGGCAGCTACATGCTCAAGGATGTCCCGAACAGCAAGATCCGCTTCGAAGTGCGTCTGGCGGATGGGCGGGCGGGCTACGATACCGCGGTCGGGTTCCTGAAGAATCCCGTCGAGGTGCCCGGTACCCTCTGGGAGGCCGCCTCCCTGGGTGACGTCCCGGACGGTGACCGGACCCTGGTCCGCCTCGTCGGGCTGAGGGGTCCCGTGTGCTTCCACGTCACCTGGGATCCTGCTGCCTACAGCAACCAGGACAAGAAGCAGGCCAGTATCCGGCTGGCGGAGCTGCTGATGAACAGTCTCTATACCTCGCGCTAGCAGCCTGGCGTGGGCGGGCATCCGGGGATCCGGGTGCCCGCCGCCGTCCCTCCAGGACGATACGGGGAAGGCCGGGCCCCGGGCACGAAGGCGCCCGAGCAGGGACCCGCTCGGGCGCGCGACCCGGGGAGTGGGCGCCTTCGTGGGGTCAGTCGGCCCGGAAGCGGCGGGTCTCCTTGGTGGCGGGCCACCAGTCCCACATGGTGTGTTGGGCCCCGTCCTGGGTGACGTACTGGCCGACGTAGTCCTGATGCCGGGTGGCGATCCTCTCGATGCCGAACTCGTCCAGGGTGCGCAGTTCGGTCGGCTGCATCTGTCCATCCGAGTTGGCATCCACCCACAGGAAGAGCCCCGCCAGTTCGGAACCCTCCACCCAGCCGTTGCCGTCGGCATCCTGGACCAGGCCCAACTTCTCGAAGCCGTCGGTGTAGCCGCCCGCCGTGCCGAACAACTGCAGGGCGTTGTCCACCCGGCCGTTGTCGGGGCGGACCAGCAGGCCGTCCGTGGGGCCCAGGGACATCCACTCGGTGAAGTCTGCCGTGCCATCGCCCGTGATGTCGAAGAATCGGGCGTTCTCGGTGAAGAACCTGGGGGCGTGGGGCCTCCACTCGTTGCGGGCCACATCCAGGCGGCCGTCGCCATTCAGATCCAGGACCAGGGGCGAGGCGTCGTAGACCTCGGCCACCACCTGGTAGACGTCCCGTTCGAAGAAAAGGTGGTCGGTATCCTGGTGGACGGTGAGGTAGCCCCCGTCGACGCGGGTCACCGTGGTCACGCGCTCGGTGCGCTGGCTCGTCTGGACGTAGTCGGTGGGTGAGAAGTCCGAACCGGTGCGCATCGTCTGCCCCGTCAGGTCGATGGCGTACCAGACCTCGTTATCCAGGTTGGAGACGGTCTTCAGGTAGGCCCGCTCGGAGGCCGTCAGGCCTGCCAGGCTGCCCCGGTCCCAATCGTTGTCCAGGAAGTTCGGGGCCAGCTCGCGGGCTGCATACCCCCGGACCACGCGATGTTGCGTGTCGGAGAGGTGCTTCCGGGTCGTGGTGTCGACCACGGTCTGGTTGGACGGGGTGTTGGGGCCGGTTTCGCCGCCGGCGACCCCCGCCCAGGCCAGGCCACAGCCGCCCAGAGCGATCGCACCCATCACCGCGAGGCCACCCAGAATCCTCTTCATGCCTGGAAGCCCTCCAGTGGACGCCGAGTTCTTGCCTGGATCATAGCACCGAGCCCTTCCGCTGTCGGTTGACCGGATGTGAATTTTGTTGGCCGATTTCCAGCCCTTCCGTTAACAAACACCGTCAGCAAACACCCAAGCAGACACCCATCATGTATCAGCTACAGTCGGACGACCCGCAGATCCCGGTCGTTCCATAGGATCAGGCGCAGCCCGTCGCGCAGGAACGAGGCTCGGTAGGACCCCACCACGGTCAGAACGCGTCGGGAGGTCTGACCCGGGGTGCCCACCCAGACCTCCAACTGGCTTCCGGCCACCGTCATCGTGGCGATCCGCCCACCCGTCAGCAGGGCTGCGGCCACCACCGGGCGGGCCGAGACGATGGTCTTCAAGCCGCGGGTCAGCATCGCCACCACGGGCCCGCCCGCCTGGACCGTGCGGTAGAGGGTCCGGTCCGTGGCCGCGTCGTAGTCCAGCGGAACCATGCCCGCCGTGTCCTGGTCCAGGACCGTCAGATGGCCATTGGGAGCCCGCTTCAACAAATAGCGGCTGGAGCCGCTGGATCGGGATTGCAGGACGAAGACGCAACTGCCGTCCCGTCCGTAGCGCAGCAGGTCCACCTGGTAGCCTGAACCCGACGCTGCCGCGGCCTGGATGGCACCGGACCGCAACTCGCGCAGCGAGACCTGGTCGGTCAGGCCGAAGGGATGGACCCGGAAGCGGACCAGCACCGAGTCCACCACGTAACCTTCGGCATCGTGGCGATCCATGAAGCAGCAGGCGTGGTTCTCGTCGGTGTACAGCACTCGCGACAGCGAGGTCAGGGCCAGGCGCTGTGGGTTGTCGTTGGTCCGGGCACAGACCCACTGGCCCTCGGCCAGCGAGAGGACCCACAGGGCGGTGGGATAGCGGGCCTGGACCACGGCCGTCCGGCCTGCGGGGGAGACCGAGAAGTTCTGGTAGACCTGGAAGGGGACCTTGCCCTGGCGCAGGATCCGCCGGGCCGAGGGGTCCACCAGGAACCACTCCAACTGCCGGCTCTGGCGATGCCGGGTCAGAAGGAAGAGGTGGCCCTGGTCCGAGGCCACGCTGGCATCCTCCAAGGCCAGCAGCCGGTTTCCCAGCACCTGGGAGACCTGGCTCTTGGTCAGTCGGCCCGTTTCGGATTGGGCATGCACCACCGGGGCACCCCAGGCCAGGGTGGCCACCAGCAGGGCAACTGCCAGGACGGTTCTCATCTGGTTCTCCAGGTGGAGTCTACCGGGTGTTCTCGGATTCGGTGGGGGACCGGGGGGCTTGCCGAACCCTGCGATCGCGAAGGTCTTCGGCGGCGTGGCGCTGGGAGCCTTCCCTTGGGGCGTCCTTGGGGCCGGCGCGGTTCGGCATGGCCCAACCGTGGCCGCCGCCCCGTACAGGGAAGGGGTCCCCCGGAATGAGGACCGGGCGGACCCCGCGTGGCCAGGGTCGGTCCATCCGCGGCGTTTGCGCCTTGCCTGAATCCGCCACCCACCGTGGCATTCGGCCGCCGATCCGGGCCCGTCTGCGTCGTCAGGCGCACCTCTG
>CAZQPM010000370.1:0-3836 GCA_964595195.1 uncultured Burkholderiales bacterium
GGTGCGACGAGGGGTCGCGAGGGTGCCTGGGGCGCCTCGACGCGGGGTTGTGGAGGCGGTGCGACGAGGGGGCGGGAGGGCGCCGGGGGCGCCTCGACGCGGGGTGGCGGAGGCGGCGCAGTGCGGGCCAGCGGGCTCTGCAGGCGAGCAGAGCGCTGCGGTTCGCCTCCCGGGCGCAGTGGCTGAGGGCGGGGTGCGCCGGGCAGGGCGCTCGAACCGTCGGCAGCAGGATGACCCTGCGGTGTGGAGGCGTCGCTACCCGAAGGCGGAGCCGGGGTCTCCGGGGTCGGACCGGCAGGGGTGAGCGCCGGGGTCAGGCCCGTGCGGGACGTCGAGGTCCGTCGGGACGGTCGACGAGAGCGCGATTCGAAGCTCAGTTCCAGGAGTCTGCGCTCGGCGTTCTGAACGGACGACTCGGGTTCGACCGGGGCGTTCCGCCCCCGCATGAGCATTCCCAGCGTCCCGCCGGCCGTCTTGGAGCGCAGCAACTGCGTCTCGCCGGGGCGGGTCTCTGGCCGCGGTGTCGCCCTTTCGGTCGGCGCTGGCTCCGATTCTCCCTCGGCCTCGTCCTGGGTCTCCAGGCCGGCTTCCAGTTCGTCGACAAGGTCGGACGTCGAACCGAAGCGCTCCGGGGGTTGGGCGCACATGCAGCGAGCCACCACGGTCTCCAGCCAGACCGGGAGGTGGGGAGCCAGGGCCCGGAGTTCGGGCATCTGGGGCAGGGCCGGCCCGGGTGTCGACACCCTTCCTGCCGGGGGGCGCTCCCCCGTCAGCATGTAGAAGAGCAGGGCACCCAGCGAGAAGAGGTCCGCCCGGTTGTCGGGGGCCGCGCCAGCCAGGAGTTCGGGCGCCAGGAATCCGGCGCGTTCAGAGGCCAGTTGCTGGCGGCCTGGAGCGCGAGACATGATGCGCGAGACGCCGAAATCGGTGATGACGACCCGACCACTCTGGCGTTCCACCAGGATGTTCTCGGGAACCAGGCTGCCGTGGCTGATCCCGCTGCGATGGGCGTAGGAAAGCCCCGCGGCGATTCCCTGGGCGATGCGGCAGGCCTGGACGGGATCGAAGCGCTGGTAGTGCTCCATCAAGCCGGGGAGGGACACGCCATCAATGTATTCCATGGCGATGTAGTGCTGTCCCGCGCCCTCGCTGATGTCGAAGACCCGTACGATATTGGGATGATCCAGGCCCGAGGAGATCACGACCTCGCGATGCAGGGCTCGGATGATGTCCCGGTCGGCTACGGAGGCCTCCTTGAAGATCTTGAGCACCACCGGTTTGCGGCTGGCCTCGTGGCGGGCCAGGAGCATCGTGGCCGAGGGCCCCTCGGTCAGCGACTCCAGGATTTCGTAGCCATCCAGTGCGATCTGATGCAATTCATTCGCCCTTGCCGGGGTTCGCCTGCGTCTCCAGGCTCGACACCGCAACGCCCCGTTCAGGTGTCCCCGGCTTGGGGGCACGCTTCGTCTCGGTCATCCTCATCCAGGTCCGGGCCGGTTCGGGCAAGGAGAACGTCCGGGAATCCCCGGGAAATATTTACGTCATGGTAACACGCGACCGAATCTCCGTCAACGAATTCCCGAAGTCGGCCTCCCCCTCCTCCGCCCGGGCGTCCCGGTCGGCTCCGGGACCGCGCCTGCGGAAATCGGGCCCGGGCGGTCCTGGAGTGCACCAGACCCGGCGCGCGTCGCTGCGGCCATCCGGCCTGTCCTTCCAGCGCGTCCGGGACCTGCCCGTGCATGAAGGGTGTGCATGGGGCGGGCACGTGCATGCTTGGAGTTGAAGGGCGCCGCCGGCCGGGGGCTCCGGTTCGGCAGCGTCGGCGGCCGGATGAGCCGGGGAGCAACGGTGCGGCGAAGTCCGGCCCGGGTCGGGCGGCGTTGGGAGGAGTTGCGCTCCGGGCTGAGAACACCCCGCAGAGACGTTTAAGGAGGATGCATTGGATGAGACGCTTGTTTGTTGTCTCGGCCCTGATCGCCGGGCTGCTGTCGATGTCGATGCCCACTGCCTGGGCAGCGGGGCCGGATGCGGCGCGAGTGGAGGGCCTGCGGGGGACATCCTCGATAAGGTCTTCGGCTTCGTCAGCCTGGCAGAACCTGGATCAGGGGCTGGATCTGGGGGTCGGCGGCTCCCTGCGCACCGGCGAGGGTGCTGAAGCCCTGGTCAACCTGCCGGGCGGTGTGGTGCTGCGGGTGGCTCCCGGCTCCGAGTTGGAGGTTTCCCACCTGGCCGACAGCAGTCTGGCCCTGAAGCTGCAGACCGGTCGGGTCTTCGCCAGCGTTCCCCAGCAGCAGGGATTGCGCACCCAGTTGGCGGTCCAGACCTCCAATGGTCGGGCTGTCAGTTCCGGCGCTGAGTTCACGGTGGACGCCGGCCAGAAGATGGCCGTCCGGGTCCTTTCCGGGAGCGCCCACGTGGCCGGGCAGGTGGTCAACCTGGCTGGCGTGACCGGCCAGTCCCTGGAAGTCCCCGCGGGGACCGAGGCGATCGCCCAGAACACCGGCGGTCCCCATAACAACCAGGATTGTGACTGCAGGGACAAGGATTGCCACTGCCAGACAGACTCCAGCAAGTGCCACACCGATGAGTGCAGGACCTGGAAGGCCGCCCATCTGCCCGGAGCCGGTGGTTCCGGTGCGGGTGCCGGCGCGGGTGCCGGCGCGGGTGCCGGCGCGGGTGCCGGCGCGGGTGCGGGTGCTGGTGCGGGTGCCGGTGCGGCGCTCGGGGCGGCCTCCTTCCCCCTGTTCGCAGTCCTGGGAGGCCTGGGCCTGTTGGGGATCATCGCGGTGGTCGTCTCCCAGTCCAGTGAGGTCCAGAGTCAGTAGCCACCGGGGCTTGGCGCGGCAGAGGGCGACGACCCCACAGGGTGTCGCTTGCCCTCTGTCTGCATTTGGCCCCATCCGCTTCCTGCTGCGGATCGAAGTGCCGAAGAGGGCGTCTGCCCTCCCAGCGAAGCGAAGGGGACGATAAGGGTTGTGATGTCAGGTGAGGACATGGGCGCCATGAAGGCCCCATCGCGGGAGGCCGGTGACCAGGGCCTGGAAATGGCCAGAGAAGCCGCTGGAGTCGGGGGGCTCCAGGGGCTGCTGGTCATCCTGCGCGACCCCGAGTCTCAGGCCGCCGAGAGCATCCGGTCCATCCGGACCAGTCTGCAGCGCCATCTGGCCGCTGGTGTCAGCTCGCTCATGGTCCTCTCGCCTTGGGGGGGAGACGGAAAGTCCACGGTCTGCGCCAACCTGGCCGCTTCCCTCAGTCAGCTCTTCATCGACGTGATCCTGGTGGACGCGGATCTGCGCAAGCCGACGCTCACCCGCGTCTTCCAGGGCGAGGGCCGAGCCGGGCTGACCGACTGCCTGGAGGGAACCGCAACCGTTGAGGACGTCATCCAGGAGACCGGAGTCGATCGGCTGCGGTTCGTGTCGGCAGGTTCGGCCCTGAGGAATCCTGCCGACCTCCTGGGGCGGGACAGCCTGGCCGGCATTCTGCAGGAACTGCGCTCGCGGTGCCAGTGCCTGATCCTGGATACCTCGCCGCTGACGGCCTGTGGTGACGCGCTGCTGATCGGCGCCCAGGTCAATCGGGCCGTCATGGTGATCAACCCCAAGAACTGGCAGGGCGATGCGGAGTCCCGGGTCCGCGAGCTGTTGCAGGAACACGGCGTCGAGGTCCTGGGCATCATCCTGAACGCGACGGATGACCGGTCCTCGGGTGGTTATGGCTACGGCTATGGATATGGCTACGGATATGGTTACGGCTACGGCTATGGCCACGAACACGGCCGTGGCTCAGGCTCGGGGTCCGCGGGGGGGTGCGCGAAAGGGTCGGCCACGGGTGGC
>CAZQPM010000371.1:0-3831 GCA_964595195.1 uncultured Burkholderiales bacterium
TCGCCCGGGGGAACCCGACCGATCCGCGATGGCCAGGCCCGGCCGGCGCCGGCTCCCCGGCTCAGGACCCCTGGGGAGTGGTCGGACCCGTCTTCTCGGCGGGCCCCCGGTAGTCGAAACAGCGGTAGAAGAGGTAGCGACGCAGAGGTCGGCCCCCGCGGAAGACCGTCAGGATCTGGGGGGGCTCCACGCGGGCGAAGTGACGCTCCAGGCGCTCGGGCGTCTCCAACCGGACCATCGGCTGCCACCTTCCGGATGACTTCGGCCTCTCGTAGACCATGTAGATCGCGTCCCAGCCCAGGACGTCGCCGGGTTGCTTCCAGAAGTCGTAACCCTTGGCGTGCTCACCCAGCACGTTGTTGGACAGGGTGTTCTGGGGATCTCCGGCATAGTAGGCCAGGACGCTGGCGGCCTGGTAGCCATGACCGGCCAGGAAGGTCTGCTGCGGGCGGGGCATCAACATCCGGATTTCCCGGGCCTTCCGTCCCATCATGGGCCAACCGGCCAGGTCGTCGGCCCGGTTCAGGGCGCCGATCGGGAAGAAGGTGGCCAGCCACGGCAGGGCGCTGAGCAGGGCGGCCGGCCCCAGGACCAGGGCGACCAACCCGCGCCGCCGCTGCCAGATCCCGGCCCGGGTCCACAGGGCCGCCAACAGGATCGTGGCGGCCACGTAGCCTGGAAGGGGCCAGTTCATCTGCACGAGGCGCCGGGTGCCGACCAGGAGCATCAGGCCCAGGAAGGGGACGCAGGCACACAGCAGGTACTGCAGTTGGGGGTCCCTCCAGCGGCGCAGGCCCGTCGCGACGGCCCAGGCCACGGCCAGGATGCCACCCGGGGAGAGCATCAGCGCCTGGTTGAGCAGCGTTCCTCCGAAGCGGTCCCGGAAGGAGGTGGCCTCTCCGATCCGGCTCATCCCCTGGTAGGCCAGCGAGGCCCAGCCGTTCTGGGCATTCCACACGAGGACGGGGGAGAAGATCGCGGCCGCCAGGGCGGCGGCTCCCAGGACCTCCCAGCGCAGCAGCAGCCTCCAGCGGCCGGTCAGGGCCAGCGTCAGGATCGGGGCCAGGGGTATCAGGGCCCCCGGGTACTTGGAGAGCATCCCCAGGCCCGTGGCCAGCCCCACACCCCACCACCAGCGGGGGTCGTCGCTGGTCAGGAGGCGATGCCCGCACCACAGACCCACGCTCCAGAAGAAGAGCAGGGGCGCGTCGGGCATCATCATGATCGAGTAGTACTCGAAGGTGGGCAGCAGGGTCATCAGGACCGCCGTCATCAGGGCCACCCGAGAATCGAAGAGGTCTCGGGCGATCCGGTGGACCACGACCAGGGACCCGGCGAAGAGCAGGATGGCGGGCAGACGGACCCAGACCTCGGCCTGGCCGAAGAGGTCCGTGGAAAGGCGGATCAGCCAGGCCACCATCGGAGGGTGGTCAAAATACGACAGGGCCGGATGCTGGCTGTAGTTCCAGTAGTAGGCTTCCTCGTACTTCAGACCGGCGGTGCCGGCAAAGCCCAGGCGGAAGAGGGTGCTGACCACCAACAGGGTCCGGAAGGCCCGATCGCTGGGGGTCGGGGCGTTCCCGGTGGAGGTCAACCGCGTCGTCCTCCCAGGGCACCGAAGTAGTGCAGGGTGGAAAGTTGCCTTGCGCACCAGGCGTCCAGGCCGCGCAGCTCATCCTCGGGGCCCAGATCGGGCCGATCCAGGCGGCTTCGACACAGGCGTTCCAGCCATCCACCCAGTCGCGTCATGCGGTATACAGCCAGACGCGGGGGATGGATTCCCGTGGACAGACGCGTGCGCAGCCGGGGGTGCTTGCGCACGTAGAGCGCCGCTGTGCGGCCCTTGGCCTCGGCCTGCGCCAGCATGCGGTCCAGGTCGCGGCGGCGCGGGGGGCGCTTGACGTGGAAGCCGATGGCCTTGTAGTTGTTGCGGGCCTTCAGGCCCAGGGCCATCAGACGCAGCCCGACCTCCTGGTCCTCCCAACCGTATTCCTTGAAGTCCTCATCGAACATCCCGGCCTGGATCAAGTGGTGCCTCTTCACCGAGACGTTCGACGTCCAGAAGAAGGAGGTCGAGATGTCCGCCAGGCGGAACTCCGGCTTCTCGGGGCGGCTGGGCTCCTCGACGTGGTTGACCCAACCGTTCACCACGCACAACTCGTGCTGGTCGTGCGTCCGCACGTGCTCCTCCAGCAGGCGGGGATCCGCCAGGACGTCGTCATCGATGTACAGGATGATGCGACCGTGCGCCCCGCGGATCCCGGTATTGCGGGCGGTGGCCAGACCCGAATGGTCCTGCCGCAGGTATTCGACGTGATAGGGCAGGTCCATCGCGGCCACCATCTCGGCGGTTCCGTCCGTGCACCCGTCGTCCACCAGGACCAGCTCATAGCGGTCGGGGGCCAGGGTCTGGTCCACCAGGGACTCCAGCACGGCCCGCAGGACATCCTTGCGGTTGTGGGTACAGATCTGGACCGAGATGTCCGGCCCGGGAAGGCCTTCCTGCTTCGACATGGCTACCTCACTGGAGTGGCGGCGTTCTGCTCCTCGGCAGGCCTCTCCTGCCGCAGTTCCTGCATCCCGGCCCGAAGATACTCCCGCTCGACCAGGAGAGCGCAGGCCAGGCTCTGGGGAAGGGGACCCCGGCCCAGGGCCGAGCGGGCCACCAGGCCCCCCAGGGGGCCGGCCGTGGCCAGGGCGTTGCGCAGCAGGTTCAACGGGTGCAGTCCGCTGCGCAGGCGCATGGTCGGGGTGGGATAGCGCCGGTAGAGGGCCGCAGCCGAGCGTCCATCGGCCCGCGCCGTGCGCAGCCGGGCCTCCAGGGTCTCCGGAGGCTTGAGGTGGTAGACCACGGCCCGCGGGCGGAAGTGGCGCTGCACTCCCAGGCGTTTGAGCCGCACCCCCAACTCGGCGTCCTCCCAACGGGCGAAGGTGGTATCGAAGAGCCCCGCCTCCAGGAGGTGCTCGCGCAGCAGCGAGGCGTTGCTGGTGCACAGATAGTTCATGGAGTAGTGGCGCCACAGAGGAGGGGGGACCTGAGGCGGGGGCATGGCTGGAATGTTGATCACGGGCCCCCGGACCAGCAGGCGATGGTGGGCCCGATGGGCTTCCTGATGTTCCAGCAGCAGGTCCGGGTGCACCAGCACGTCGTCATCCACGAACAGGCAGAGCCGGCCTCGGGCGGCCAGGATCCCCTGGTTCCTGGCCGCTGCGGCCCCTCGGTTGGCCTGGCGGATCAAGCGCAACGGCAGGTTGCCGAAGGACTCCACCAGGCCTGCCGTGCCGTCGGTGCTTCCGTCGTCCACCAGGACGATCTCGAAGTTGCGTCGGGCAAAGCGCAGGGCCTGCAGGTGTTCCAGGCAGTGCTGCAGGGCCTCCCGGCGGTTGTAGGTGGGAATGACCAGGCTGAATTCGGGGACCATGGATGTGATTCTCGGCCAGCCTGCCGACCCTGTCAACCCGCAGGATGGGCCGTCTCAGGCTTCCAGGAAATCCAGGCGGGTGGGACTCGGGGTCGCCTCGATCGCATCGGGTCGGACCCTCAGCCTGGGGCTTTCCATCGAGACCCGGTGTTCGGCGGGAACACTGTGGGTCAGGAAGACCGATCCCCCGACGATGGCCCGACGTCCGATCACCGTGTCTCCGCCCAGGATCGTGGCATTCGAATAGATGGTCACCTCGTCCTCGATGGTGGGGTGCCGTTTGAGGTCGCGCAGGAATCCGCCCTCGCGGTCCCGGGGCAGCGAGAGGGCGCCCAGGGTGACCCCCTGGTACAGGCGCACCTTGTTGCCGATCCGGGTCGTCGCCCCGATGACCGCCCCGGTGGCGTGG
>CAZQPM010000372.1:0-3830 GCA_964595195.1 uncultured Burkholderiales bacterium
CGCTATGGGACCGACGCCCTGCGAGCCTACCTGCTGTTCATCGGCCCTCCGGAGATGGACGCCGAGTGGAACGACTCGGGCATCGAAGGCGTCTATCGCTGGATCCGCAAGGCCTGGAACCTCCTGGCCTCGGGCCCCTTCGCTGAAGGCCCCGAGACGGACGAGACGGTGCTGCGCCTGTCCCATCGCTTCCTCAAGCGGATCACCGAGGACATGGAGCGCCTGCACCTGAACACCGTGGTGGCTGCCCTGATGGAGTGGCTCAACGCCCTGGTCGCCCATCGCCAGAAAGAAGGGGCCTCGCTGTCCGCGGAGACGCTGCGCCTGTATCTGGTGGCCATGGCGCCGGTGGCCCCGCACGCCGCCGAAGAACTCTGGGCCCACCTGGGAAGCGGCAACTCGCTCTTCGAGGGGCAGACCGCCTGGCCGAAGTGGGACCCGAAGTACCTGGTCGAGGAGGAAATGGAACTGATCGTCCAGGTCAATGGCAAGGTCCGCGATCGTCTGCGGGTTCCCGTCGGTTCCGGCAAGCCGGAGATCGAAGAGGAGGTCATGGCCCTGGAGAAGGTCACCTCGGCCGTGGGCGGCACCTCGGTCCGGCGCATCATCCACGTCCCCGGGAAACTGGTGAACGTCGTGCTCGGCTGAACCTCCGACCCCGGGCCTGCGGGCCGGGGGCGGGCTGAAGGCCGCCCGGGAGCCCGAGGGGGCTCGGGCGGCCTTCAGCGTTCAGGGGAGCAGGTAGCCTCCGACCAGGCCGGCCAGGACACCCCCCAGGATCGGGCCGACCACGGGCACCCAGGCGTAGCCCCAGTCGCTGCTGCCCTTCCCTGGGATGGGCAGCAGGGCGTGCACGAGGCGCGGCCCCAGGTCGCGGGCGGGATTGATCGCGTAACCGGTGGGCCCCCCCAGCGAAGCGCCGATACCCACGACCAGGAGGGCGACCGGCAGGGCGCCGAGTGCCGCCAGACCTCGGGCATCGCCGTGTTTGCCGAAAGCCAGCACCACGAAGACCAGCACGAAGGTGCCCACGATTTCGGTGACCAGGTTCATCGCCGGGTTGCGGATGCCCGGGATCGTCGAGAAGACGCAGAGCTTGTTCCCAGGGTCCGGCTCGGCGTCGAAATGGTCCTTGTAGGCCAGCCAGCACAGGACGGCGCCGATCATCGCGCCCAGGAACTGGGCGACCAGGTAGGTCGCCAGGTGGGCCTGCGCCTGCGCATCGCCAGCAGCGACCAGTCCCAGCGTGACGGCCGGGTTCAGGTGGGCTCCGGACTTGTAGGAGGTCAGCACGCCGGCGTAGACCCCCAGACCCCAGCCCACGTTGATCATCAGGAATCCCCCGCCGTTGCCCTTGGTGCCCGGGAGCACCGCGTTGGCCACCACGCCGCCCCCGAAGAGCAACAGCATCGCGGTGCCCACGACCTCTGACATGAAGATGGTTCCGTCCATGGTCCCGCTCGACTCTCTTGAATCTCCGATAGCATCAGGGCCCGGGGGCCTGGATGGCCCCGGGCGATCATCATTGCCCGGGGCGGCGGGTCAGACGCCTTCGTTGGAAAGGGTGCGCTTCACGGCGTCCTTCCACCCCGCGTACAGGCCTTCGCGCCGGTCGGGCTGCAGCTCCGGCCGGAAGGTGCGTTCCACCTGGTGCAGCTCGACCAGGCGACGACGGTCGAAGAGCCCCGCCTTCAGACCCGCCAGGGTGGCCGCTCCCAGGGCCGTCGATTCGGGCAGGGCCGGCCTGTGGACGGAGACGCCCAGCAGGTCGGCCTGGAACTGCATCAGGAAGTCGTTGGCCACCATGCCTCCGTCCACCCGCAGGCTGCCGACCTGCCGACCGGAGTCCGAGACCATCGCCTCCACCACGTCCCTGGTCTGGTAGGCGGCGGCCTCCAGGGCCGCCCGAACCAGGTGCTCGACCCGGGTGTCCCGGGTCATGCCCACCAGGGCCGCCCGCGCGTGAGGATCCCAGTAGGGGGCGCCCAGACCGCTGAAGGCGGGCACCAGGTAGACGCCGGCGTTGTCCTCCAGCCGCCGGGCCAGCTCCTCGGTCTCTGCCGCCGAGCGGACCAGGCCCAAGCCGTCGCGCAGCCACTGCACCGCTGATCCAGCCGAGAAGACGCTGCCCTCCAGGGCGTATTCGACCTGCCCGTCCAGGTTCCAGGCGATGGTGGACAGCAGGCGGTTGCGGGAAGGTACGGGCCGGTCTCCCGTGTTCATGACCAGGAAGCATCCGGTGCCGTAGGTGTTCTTCACGTCTCCAGGGGCAAAGCAGCACTGGCCGAAGAGGGCCGCCTGCTGGTCGCCAGCGATGCCCAGGACGGGTATCTCCGCTCCCAGAAGTTCCGCTCCCAACACCCCGAACTCGGCCGTCGTGGGCAGGACTCGGGGGAGCAGGCTCTCGGGAACCCCGAACGCGTCCAGCAGTTCCCGATTCCAATCGAGCGTGTGGATGTCGAAGAGCATCGTCCGAGCGGCATTGCTGGCCTCGGTCGCGTGGACCCGGCCGCCCGTCAACTTCCAGAGGATCCACGAGTCCACCGTCCCGAAGGCCAGCTCTCCACGGCGCGCCCGCTCCTCGGAACCCGGAACCCGGTCCAGGATCCAGCGGATCTTGGAGGCCGAGAAGTAGGCATCGGGGACCAGCCCCGTGCTCTGTTGGATCTGCGGCCCCAGACCCCGATCCGACCAGCCCTGGACGATCCCCGCCGAGCGCCGGCACTGCCAGACCACCGCGTCATGGATGGGGCGGCCGCTGGACCTCTCCCAGAGGATGGTGGTCTCGCGCTGGTTGGTCAGCCCCAGGGCGACCACCTCGGAAGCCTCGACGCCGGCGTGCCGCAGGGCCGAGCGCATGGCCACCAGGCTGGAGGCCCAGAGCTCCTCGGGATCCTGGGAGACCCAACCCGGTTGGGGGTAGGCGCAACGCACTTCCTGGTAGGCGCGGCCCGCGATGCGCAGGTCCTGATCGAAGAGAAGACAGGTGGTGCCGGTGGTGCCCTGGTCCAGGGCCAGAAGAAAGCGTCGGGACATGGCTCACTCCCAGGTCAGCTTGTGGTCTGTGGGGGTTCTGCAGGGTTCGAGGCAATCCTGGGTCGCGTCGCTGAAGGCCCTCGGGGACCTGGCGCTCCGCGGCCCGTGGGGACTCGGACATGTCCCTCGATCATGGCTTGATCAATGGTCGCAACTGATCTAAGATCACGTCGTGATCAGACGGATCGTGATCAAGGAGGCCATCCGGTGTCTTCGGAAGCAACCGTGAACCTGCGCGAGGCAGCCCGCCTCTCGGGGGTCCCCCTGCCGACCCTGCGCCGCTGGGTCCAGCGTGGACAGGTCAAAGCCCGCAAGTGCCCTGGACTCTTCGGCATGCAGTGGGAGATTCCGGAATCCGAGTTGCCCCGTCTCGGCAACGGCCCGGACGGGTCTCCAGCCGTCCGATCAGGCTCACGGATCAATGTGATCAGTGAGCCTGATCGGATCCGTCAGGCGACAGGCGGAGACCAGGCCTCGCTCGACCTGGATGCCTCCTACTGGAGAGGGCGGTGGGCCGAACTGCGCGAGGTCCTGGACCGCCTGGAGAAGGGGGCCGGTCCGGCGCCCGCGGACGAGGATCGGGAGGCCGAAGACCTGCAGGAGGCCCTGCGGCACAAGTCCCGGGAACTGGCTCAGGCCCGGAACCTGGTGGACAACCTCCGGCGAGAGAAGGCTCGCCTCGAGGGAGAGGTCCAGGCCCTGCGCTCGCGGTTGCGGGGAGGTGAAACCACGCAGGTGGACATGCCGCCCGCGTCAGGTCTCAGGAACGCTTCGGGCGGCGCCTGGCGGGGGTA
>CAZQPM010000373.1:0-3828 GCA_964595195.1 uncultured Burkholderiales bacterium
GCCGAGGGCCGAGGGCCGGGGGCTGCCGGGGGGGTCTCTCGCGCGACCAGGTCCCGGCGCCTCGGCAACGAGCCGACCATGGCCCGGAACATGCAGGCCAGGAAGAGATACACCAGCAGAAGCAGGGGATACTTCAGGAAGTAGAGCAGCCCCTCCGAGACCTCGACGCTCAACAGAACCTCTCCAGCCAAGGGTGGCGGAAACCCGCCGGCGCCAACGGGTCCGGGCGGTGAGGCCGGGTTTTCGGCGACCCCGGGGTGGTTCCTCCGGCCTGGGACGCGCAGGCCCGTCCCGGGCGGGGAAGGCATTCCAGCCTGGAACGGGAATCAGCGGCCCTCGTGATCCACTTCACTCCTCCCCCCGACGTGCGGCTGGGCCCCCTGGTCCTGAACTGCCACGGCCTCTTCTTCCTCTTCGGCGCCCTGGCCGCCTACCTGTGGACCCGGGCCCGGGTCCCCCGGGAGCACCACGAGCACCTGGACTTCGTGGCCTCCTGGATGACCCTGGGTGGCATCCTCGGAGCCCGTCTGCTCTACGTCCTGTTGAATCCCTCGATCCTCGCCGAGCCCTGGCGCCTCCTGGCCCTCTGGGAGGGCGGGCTGGTCTCCTACGGCGGGCTGGTGGGGGCCGCCCTGGCCTGGTGGCTGTACCTGCGCAGACACGGCCTGCCGCTGGACCTCTTCAACCACGCCATCGGCCCTCCGGCCCTGATGGCCTGGGGAATCGGCCGTATCGGCTGCCTGCTGAACTGGTGGCACGAGTACGGCACGGTGACCGCGGTCCCCTGGGCCTTCGTGGTGGGGCAGGAGCCACCGCGCCACCCGGTCATGCTGTACCTGGCCGTGGGGCACATCCTGGCCGCCCTGGCCGCCGCCTTCATTGCCAGAGGCCTGCGCCTGCGGGCGGACGGCCTGGCGCTGATGGGCTACGGACTGGTCCGCGGCACCTTCGACGTCTGGCGCGACTATGACCCCGAGTGGCTGCGCCAGGGCTCGCAGGCCGTGGCAGCGGGGCTCTTCCTCCTGGGCCTGGTCCTGGTCCTGCGGGGCAGGTACCCCGAGTCCAGCCCCTCCCCCGAACTCGAAGCTGGCGGTGCTCCGGAAGCCCCGTCGGACCTGACGCCGTGAGGCTCCTCTCCTGGAACGTCAACGGGATCCGGGCGTGCCGCCGGCGGGGTCTGCTGGACTGGCTGCACGCCGAGAAGGCGGATGTGGTCTGCCTGCAGGAGGTGCGGGCCCATCGCCAGCAGGTCGAGTGCGATCTGCAGGAGATCCCCGGATACCACTGCCTGTGGCACTCGGCCCGGCGCCCGGGCTACTCAGGGGTGGCCACCTTCTCGCGCCGGGTTCCCGATGCCGTCCACGAGGGCCTGGGCCGGGAGGACTTCGACTGCGAGGGGCGGGTGCTGACCGTCGACTTCGGCGCGGTCTCGGTCGTCAACGCCTACTTCCCCAACTCCCAGAGGACCCACGCCCGGCTGGACTACAAGCTGGACTTCTGCCGGGCGATGCTGGCCCACCTGGGCGGCCTGCGGGCCCGGGGCCAGCAGGTCCTGCTGTGCGGTGACTACAACATCGCCCACCGCGAGATCGACCTGCGCAATCCCCGCGAGAACCAGGACAACGCCGGCTTCCTCCCCCAGGAGAGGGCCTGGATGGACCAGTTGCTGGGCCAGGGCTACGTGGACACCTTCCGGGCGCGTTGTCCCGAACCGGGCCACTACACCTGGTGGAGCAACCGGCAGGGAGTCCGCGAACGGAACATCGGATGGCGCCTGGACTACGTGGTGGTGGACCAGGACCTGGACCTTCGGGTCGAGCGCTCGTTCCACCAGCCGACGGTGATGGGCTCGGACCACTGTCCGGTGGGGGTCGAACTGCGCGTCTGAGGGTCCGGTGGCCTCGTCTCCCCCCAACACGACCCGGGGAAGGAATCCCCCGGGCCGCAAGAAAACCGCCCACCCCGGGCCGAGGTCCTGGCCTGCACCCGCAGGGATCGCAGGCGAAGTTGCCCCGGGCGAACCCGGTCTTCTCCCAGACCGCAGCCGCGGAGGCCGCTTGCCCAGGATTCTCCTCTTCATCCCCGCCTTCAACTGCGAAAGGCAGGTCGTCCGGGTCCTGGACCAGTTGGACGAGCGGGCCCGCCCCTGGATCTCGCGCGTCCTGGTGGTGGACAACCGCAGTACCGACGGAACCGAGGCGGCCGTGCAGGCCTGGATGGCCCGGCGCCCGGAGGTCCCCCTGGTGCTGCTGCGCAACGACGCCAACTACAGCCTGGGCGGCAGCCACAAGGTGGCCTTCTCCTACGCCACAGAGCACGGCTTCAGCCACGTGGCGGTGCTGCATGGGGACGATCAGGCGGACCTGGCGGACCTGGTCCCCTGGCTGGAGGACGGCCGGGCCCTGGCCCGCGACTCGTTCCTGGGCAGCCGCTTCCACCGGTCCAGCCGCTGCGTGAACTACTCGTGGTTCCGCATCCTGGGCAACCACGTCTTCAACGCCCTGGTGTCGCTGGTGGCCCGCCGCCACCTGACGGACCTGGGCTCGGGCCTGAACCTCTATCGGACCGGGTACCTGGCCCCCGGGTTCTACCAGGGATTCCCCGACAACCTGAACTTCAACGTCTACATGTTGCTCTACGGGGTCCACTGCCGCTCGGACTTCTCGTTCTTTCCCATCACCTGGAGGGAGGAGGACCAGGTCAGCAACGTGCGCTTCCTGCACCAGAGCCTGGAAATCCTCGGCGTGTGCTGGCGGTACCTGCTGGCCCGGGAAGAGCTGTTCCGCCCGTCGCCCCAAGCCCTGCGCCGGGACTACACCTACCAGGTCGCCGCCCGCAGCCCCGGGATGGACCAGGGGCACTGAGCCCGGCCCGTCGCTGGCCGGGACGCTTCGCTCACCCCCCCAGCCAGCGGGAGAGGAAGTCGTCCAGATGGGCGCTCGTTCGGATGGCGGCCTTGAGGGCCTCGACATCGCAGCGGTGATGGTAGCCCGAGATATCCTCGGTGCAGTCGTCGGGGATCGCCTCCAGGATCCGTCGCAGTTGCTTCAGGATCCACCGCACGTCGTCGGCGCTGGTGGCCAGACCGGCCAGGTGGCGCAGGGCCTGTTGGCGATAGCGGAGGCGCGGCGCCGGCTGGCTGGAGCGCAGGTGGGCCAGGGCGGCCCGCCGCAACTCCTGGCGGGCCTGCCGCACGCCCGGAACGCCCCCCCCTACTCCTCCACGCCCATTTCCCTCAGCCGGGCCAGGAGTCGCTCGGCCCGCTCCCGCTCCTGATCGGCCCTGGTCTCAGCGGCCTCCGCCCTGGTCTCAGCGGCCTCGGCCCTGGTCTCGGCAACCTCTGCTCGGGCACGCTCCCCTTCGACTTGCGCCTGGGCCTCCTCGGCCACCTCGGTGGGCAGGGGCAAGAGCACCCTGTCCGGGCCGCAGGGGCGCAGCCACAGGCCTTCCATATCCTCGAAGCGGCCCTGCCAGGTCACCATGCCCAGGCCCAGCTCCGCGATCCAGGACAGGTCCAACAGTTCCACGTAGCTCAGGCCGTGCAGAACGAATCCCCGCAGGACCCGGTCGCCAAGCCAGTGCTCGGGGTCGAAGATCACGTAGTAGCGCACCCCCAGCCGGGCGTAGCGCTGGGCCTTCTCGACCTCTGAGCCTTCCCGGTTGGAGACCACCTCGATCACGAGATCCGGGGCCTTGCCGAAGACCCAGGTAAAGTAGGAACGTCGGCCCTTGGGCCGGCAATCCTCGGGAAGCTGCACGTCCAGGCTGACCATGATGTCCGGCACCACGGCCGGCTCGTCCACGCTGCCGAAGAGGCCCACGTCCGCC
>CAZQPM010000374.1:0-3775 GCA_964595195.1 uncultured Burkholderiales bacterium
CCCGGACATGGACATCCCGTTGACCACGATCTCGCCGGGTGCCGTGGCCGCGGGAACGATCAGGCCGCCAGGACACATGCAGAAGGAGTAGACCCCCTCCCGGGCCACCCGGTAGCTGGCGGCGGGCAGATGCGGATCCCTGGGCCGCTGGCGATACTGGATCGCATCGATCAGGTCCTGGGGATGCTCGACGCGGACTCCCAGGGCAAAGGACTTGGCCTCCAGATGCAGGCCCCTGGCGGCCAGCATCCGATAGACGTCTCGGGCCGAGTGACCGGTGGCCAGGATCAGGGCATCCCCCGGGACGACCTGTCGGTCCGCCACGACCGCACCCCGAAAGTGGCCGCCCTCCAGCAGCAGATCCGTGACGTGGTGGCTGAAGTGGACCTCCCCGCCCAGGCGCAGGATCGTGCCCCGCAGGTTGGCCACCACCCCAGGCAGACGATCCGAGCCGATGTGGGGATGGGCGTCCACCAGGATGTCAGGGCAGGCGCCGTGTTCGACCAACCAGCCCAGGACCCGGCCGACGTCCCCGCGCTTGTCGGACCGGGTGTACAACTTCCCGTCCGAGTAGGCCCCAGCCCCTCCCTCGCCAAAGCAGTAGTTGGAGTTGGGGTCCACCCGTCCGCAGCGCATCAGGTCGCGCAGGTCATAGCGGCGGGCCAGCGTGTCCTTGCCGCGCTCCAGGACCACCGGACGGATTCCGTGCAGCAGCAGTTCCAGGGCGGCGAAGTAGCCGGCCGGGCCGGCCCCCACGACCACCACGCGGTGGCGCAGCCGGGAGGGCACGCCCTGGAAGGTCGGGGCGTCGCGAACGGGCGCCTCGTCGCGGAAGACCTCGACGACCAGGATCACTCGGGGCCGGCCCCTGCGAGCATCGATCGACCGACGTCGGGGAGCCACGACCAGGTCCCCGGCGGGCCACCCCGTGCGGGCCGCACAGACCCGGCGGACCTCCGCAGGGTCCGCGGCCTGTGCGGGGGTCAGTTCCAACTCCAGACGCTGTCTCACCGCAACCTTCGCGCTCCTGATCGCTGTCGGATATGAACCCGCCGCCCGCCGGGGCTCGCCGGCGCAGGACTGCCGGCGCAGGCGACCGGTCGGAGGCCCCCTGCTCTCCGGACCGGAACTTCCAGGCCCCCCCCGGGGGTCCTGGTTGCTCCCCCGATTCGCTGGCCGGCCGGGCTCACCCCGGCTCCAGCGGACAGGCGTCCTCACTGAGCAGCCCGTCCTCCATGCGCATGCAGCGGTCCGCCTGATGAGCCAGGCGCGAATCGTGCGTCACCACGATGAAGGCCACCCCCTCATGGCGCGCGACGCTCCGCAGCACCTCGAAGACCCTGGCCCCCGAACGGGCATCCAGGTTTCCCGTCGGCTCATCGGCCAGGACCAGCCTGGGCGAGGCCGCCATGGCCCGAACCACCGCAGCGCGCTGCTGCTGCCCCCCGGACATCTGACCCGGCCTCTTGTGGAGTTGGTCCGACAACTCCACCTGATCCAACAACCGGCGGACCCGGGAGACCTGCTCCGACGAGGGGCTCCCCCCCCTCAGCAGCAGCGGCATCAGGGCGTTCTCAAGACACGTGAACTCGGCCAGGAGGTGGTGGAACTGGAAGATGAAGCCCACCTTGCGGTTGCGCAGGTCGGCCAGCCCCTCCGGCGAGAGCCCGGCCAGGTCGACCCCGTCGATCCGCACCCTTCCCGAGGTGGGCACGTCCAGGGCCCCCAACACGTTGAGCAGGGTGGACTTGCCCGAGCCGCTCTGCCCCACCACCGAGACGAACTCCCCGGCCAGCACGCTCAGGTTGACCCCGCGCAGGACGCGGACCTCCCGGGTCGTGCCGGCCTCGTAGACCTGCACCAGCTCCTCGGCCCGGACCACCGGTTCACTCACCGCGCAGGACCTCCACCGGCTTCATCCCGGCCGCCCGCCGGGCGGGCAGCAGCGAGGCCAGGAGCGTCGAGACCACGGCGGCCAGCGCCGCGTTGACGAAGAGGCCCGGCTCGAAGGAGACGGGGAAGAGCTGGTCGGACTTGCCGAAGCGGGCCACCTGCCGGACGCCGCTGAGGAAGGTCAAGAGGGTCCAGGCCGCCGCGCAGCCAGCGGCCGATCCCAGCCAGGAGATGAAGAGGCCCTGCAGGGTAAAGACCAGCATGATCTGGCGATCGCGCGCCCCCATGCTCTTGAGGATCCCGATTTCCCGGGACTTGCGTACCACCGACACGATCAACACGGAGGCGATGCCGAAGGCCGAGGCCAACAGGCTGAAGAAGCTGATCATCATGCGGGACTGGTCCTGGGCGCGGAACCCGTTGACGAACATGGCCTGTTCCTGCATCCAGGAGTCGGTCTCGAGTCCCAGGGACAGATGGATGGACCGGGCCACCCGGTCGGCCTGGAAGGGATCGCGCAGCTTCATCTGGATGCTGGACACCTTGCGGCCCGTGCGGAACAGCGCCTGGCCGGCGCGCAGGGTGACGAAGACCTGGCCCCGGTCCACGGCGTTGCTGCCGGTGTCGAAGATGCCGACCACCCGGAAGACCTGGGCCACCCCCTCGGCCGAGACCAGGCGGACGCGTTCGCCCAGACCGACGCCGGCATCCTCGGCCAGACGGAAACCCACCACCACCTCGTCGGGCCCCAGGTCCAGCCAGCGCCCGCCGACCAGGTCCTCCTGCAGGCCCACCAGCCGCTCCTGGAGGGGCGGGTCGGCCCCCGAGACCGTCACCCCGAAGCGCCGGGCCCCCCGCACAAGGAAGGCCTGGCCGCGCACGGCAGGCGACAGGAAGGTGACGCCCTCGAAGCGGCTCAACTGTTCGCAGAGCACCTCGGGATTCTCCAGATCCCTCCGGGTCTCCGACAGCTTCTGGAGGCGCGAGGCGTAGACCGTACCGGGGTGTGGCGACGGCAGGTCCTGCAGGGGCACGGGATCGGGTGGGGCGGCCCGGACCGTGACGTGGGGCAGGGCTCCGACGTTGTCGCGCAGCAGGCGGACCTGCAGACCGCCGATCAGGCTGTTGATGAAAACCACGACGGTGACGGCCACGGCCACCGCCCCGACGGTCAGCAGCGTCTGCCCCGGGCTGGACCGGAGGTAGCGCGCCGCCACGAAGACCTCGAACCTCAAGGCTCGAAGCTCCCCACCCGGGCGCGCACCGACTGGCCGGGCTCCAGGCCGGCCGGTTCCAGGATCACCAGGTCGGTCGGGTCCAGGCCCCGATGCACGGGGTAGACGGCCCGGCCCACGGGTCCGACCTCCACCTCACGGGGAATGGCCCGACCGTCCTCAACGACCATCACCGTCCGGGTCGAGCCGAGGGCCAGGACGCACTGCAGGGGGACCACCAGCAGGTCGGCGGCCTCACGGAAGATGATGTTGACGCTGACGGTCTGACCGGGCCTGAGCCACTGGGGAGCGGCGCCCAGCCGCAGCCGGACCTCCACCGTGCCGCGCTCGGGGTCGACGTGGGGGGCGATCTCGGCGATGCGGGCCTCGAGGTGTTCCTGGCCGGGGTTCTCGGCGCTGATCCGGGCCGATTGCCCGACGGCCAGGCGACCCAGGTTGCTCTCATCGACCTGCGCCCGGACCTCCACCTGGGGCCAGCTCGACACCGCCAGGACGGGCTGGGAGGGCCCCACGGAATCCCCCGGCTCGGCCAGCTTCTTCAGGACCACTCCGTCGTAGGGGGCCCGCAGACTACCCTGGGCCAGGCGCTGCCGGGCGACCTCCAGACCCCGGCGGGCCTCGGCCACCTGCGCCCGGGCCACCTGCAC
>CAZQPM010000375.1:0-3773 GCA_964595195.1 uncultured Burkholderiales bacterium
CAGTGCATCGCGCTGCTCACCCGCAGGCAACTGCCCGGCCAGGGTTTGCGCCAGGACCTCCAGCAGGGCCGGGTCGTGCCGGCCTTCGGCGTAGGTCAGGAAGCCCTCCAGGAAGGCTTCGGGGTCCTGGCCCTCCGGGCGATCGATCCAGTGCTCGTCGTAGTCCTCGGCCAGGGCTAGGATGCGCGAGGGCAGGGACGTCTGTTCTCCGACGAGGTGGTCGGGGAACCCCGAACCGTCCCAGCGTTCGTGGTGGTGGCGGACCACGGGGGCCGTCCTCTCCAGGACCTTGATGCGGGCCAGCATGTTGGCGCCGAACTCCTGGTGCCTCTTGTCGTTGCGGGCCACCACCGAGGTTCCCAGCAGCAACTTCCCGATGTCGTGGAAGTAGGCGCTGTAGTAGAGGACCTCGTAGTCCTTGCCGGTGATCCCCAGTTCCCGGGCCAGGTTGCTGGTCAGGCGCGAGACCCGGACCACGTGCCCCTGGGAACCGGGTTCCACCGATTCCAGGGCGGCGATCAAAAGCTCGATGGTCTGGACGAAGAAGTTCTGCAGGTGCTCCATCAGCCCGACGTTGTGCAGCACCACGGCGGTGTGGCTGGCCAGGACCATGAGGATCTCCTGATCGGCCGCGGTGAACTCACCCTCCAGCTTGTTGATGGCCTCCAGGACCCCGAAGACCCGGTCGCCCCAGACGATGGGAACCGCCATCACCGAGCGGGTCGGCAGGGCGGTGGCCCGGTCCACGCCCTTGAAGTGTCGGGGATCCTTGGAGGTGTCGTTGCAGATCACGGGGGTCCGGTGGACCACCGCATGGCCGGCCAGGCTGGGAACGTCCAGGGGGACGCGCACCTTCTTGATGGTCTCGCCCAGGTCGCCCAGGGTCTCCTTGAAGTAGAGGTCGCCCTTCTCCTCGTCCAGGAGCAGGATCGAGGCGGACTCCGCGTTCGTGATCTCCCGGCTGCAGGCCGTGATCCGACCCAGCAACTGGTCGGTATCCGTGCTAGCCGCGATGTCCTGCTCCATCTCGCAGAGCCGCGAGAAGAGTCGGGCACGCTCGGTTGCGCTCTGCATCCGTCTGGCTCCCTTTCGTGTCAGTGACTGGAGGTGACGCGGAGGAGTTCCTCGTAGGTGGTGACCCCGTTGTAGACCTTGCGCAGTCCATCCTGGTACAGGTTGGTCATCCCGTTGGCTACCGCCACTTCGCGGAGTTCGTGCTCCTGGGCCTGGCGCACGATCATCTGGCGGATCTCCTCGGTGGCCTCGAAGAGCTCGTAGATGCCCATCCGGCCCTTGTAGCCCAACTGGTTGCAGACCGCGCAACCGCGGCCGCGCATCATCCGGTGGGCCGAGGGGTCCAGGCCGTTCTCTTCAAAGACCTTCTTGAGCGGGTCTTCAGGGGCGTTCGGTTCGGCGCAGTTGGAGCAGACCTTGCGGATCAGCCGCTGGGCCAGGACGCCGTTGAGGGTCGAGGCGACCAGGAAGGCCTCGATTCCCATGTCGGTCATGCGCAGGATGGAGGCGATGGCCGAGTTCGTGTGCAGGGTGGATAGGACCAGGTGGCCGGTGAGGGCCGCTTCCACGGCGATGGTCCCGGTCTCCTGGTCGCGGATCTCGCCCAGCATGATGATGTCCGGGTCCTGGCGCAGGAAGCACTTCAGGGCCCGGGCGAAGGTCAGCCCGGCCTTGTTGTTCGTCTGCACCTGGACGATGCCCCGCATGTTGTATTCGACCGGGTCCTCGACCGTCAGCATCTTGCGGTCGGGTTGGTTCAGGACGTTCAGGGTGGCGTAGAGGGTGGTCGACTTGCCCGAGCCGGTCGGACCGGTCACCAGGATGATCCCGTGGGGGCGGGAGTACAGCTTGCGCCACAGGGCCAGGTCCTTCTCGAAGAAGCCCAACTGGGTCAGTTCGACCTTGGTGTTACCCCGGTCCAGGATGCGCATGACGATGCTCTCGCCCATGACCGAGGGGAGGGTGGAGACGCGCAGGTCCAGGTCCCGTCCACCCACCGAGAGTTGGATGCGTCCGTCCTGGGGAACCCTCTTCTCGTCGATGCGCAGTTGGGACATGATCTTGATGCGGGCCACGACCGCCGACAGGAGGTTGCGGGGGATGTTCATCTCCTCGTGGAGGATGCCATCGATGCGGTAGCGGACCAGGACCTCGTTCTCGAAGGGCTCGATGTGGATGTCGGAAGCCTTGCGCTCGATCCCCTTGACGATCACCATGTTCGCCAGCTTGATGACGGGCTGGTCGATCTTCTCCTCGTCGTTGCCCTCTTCTTCCTCGTGCTGGATCACGTCGATGTGGGCGTCCGTGGCCTGGTCCACCAGTTCCTTCCAGCGGTTGTCGCCGCCGTAGACCTTCTCGATGGAGCGGGTGATGTCCGAGCCGCGAGCCAGCACCGCCTCGACATCCAGGCCGGTTCGGAACTTGATGTCGTCGATGGCAAAGACGTCCAGCGGGTCGGCCATGGCCAGGGTGACCCTCTTCTCCAGCTTGCCGATGCAGACCAGGTTGTAGCGGCGGGCCATGGCCTCGGGGATGATCTGGCCCACCTCGGGGTCGATCTCCAGTCCGGCCAGCTTGACGTACTTGACCCGCATCCGCTTGGCCTTGTCCTGGAACTGCTCGTCGGTCTCCTGGGCGGCACCGCCGACCACCACATCGGTGGTTTCCATCGTCGTCTCTCCCGTGTTCTAGTCAGGTTTGTGCTCGATTCGTCTTGTGCTCTCAGGACGCTTCCGTCGCGTCCCAGGAGGTCTTCTCCCCGCGAGCGATCATCTCGCGCACGATGTCCCGGAAGACGCCGAAGATCTGCGGATCGAAATGGTCCGCGGCCGTCTCCTCCATGATCGAGAGGGCCTTTTCGGGAGTGAAGGCCTTGCGCGTGCCGTCGGCGCTCACCCGGTAGACCCGAGGGGTCGTCAGGGCGCTCCAGACGTCGGCGATGGCCAGGACCCGGGCCAGGTAGGGGATGTCCTCGCCGGCCAGGCCGTCCGGATAGCCCGAGCCGTTGAACTTCTCGTGGTGGGCCCGGACGATGGCCGTCAGTTCGGCCATCCCCAGGATGTCGGCGAAGAAGTCGGCCGAGCGGGGCGCGTGCGTGTTCATGATCACGCGCTCTCCGTTGGTCAGTTTGCGCGGGGCGTTGAGGATCTTCTCGTCGATGAAGATCTTGCCGACGTCGTGGAGTTCGGCGCTGATCTTCAGATACTCCTGGTCCTTGCGGCCCAGGCCCAGGCGTTCGGCCAGCCGCAGGGCCATGTTGCGGACGTCCTGCGAGTGGCGCCAGGTGTAGTTGTCCTTGCGGTCCAGGGCGATCACCATCATCCACATGACGTTGATCTGGGCTTCGACCCGCAGGTCCTTGTACTTCCCGACGTTCTTCTCCAGCGCGGCGATGGCCCGGGGGTGATACAGGCTCCCTGAGCCCCGGTAGATCTGCTGCAGGGCCTCCTCTTCCGGCAGGTTGCGGTAGGTCGACGAGCGCCTCTCCAGGTAGTCGTTGGCGACCCTGAGGATCTGGGCCTCCAGCGGCATGTCCCGGTAGTTCTGCCGCCCCAGGTAGCGCAGGAAGCTCACGCTGTCGTGGAGGTTCTTGTTGGGGGCCAGGATGTCCACGGCCATCTCGTAGACGTGCGTGAATTTCTCCTCTTCCTCGGCGCTCAGGGGCTCGCCCCGGCGCTGCCGGAGGATCAGGTCTCGGGGCAGCGAGACCTTGCCGATCTCGTGCAGGTAGCCGGCGAAGAGGATCTCCTCGGAGACCA
>CAZQPM010000376.1:0-3772 GCA_964595195.1 uncultured Burkholderiales bacterium
CTGGAGGAGCGCAACCTCCCGGGGCAGAACCCGGAACCCCATGAGCAGCAAGGAGACCCTGGCCCACGGCCAGTACCTGCGCCTGGTCCGCCTGGAGGGCTGGGAGTTCGTCGAGCGCCCCGGGGTGACCGCCATCGTAGCCATCCTGGCCGAGACGGAGGGCCACCTGGTCCTCATCGAGCAGTATCGCCCTCCCGTGCGGTCCCGGGTCATCGAGTTGCCGGCCGGACTGGTCGGAGACCTCCCCGGTCAGCGGGACGAACCGTTGGAGGCCGCGGCTCGGCGGGAACTGGAGGAGGAGACGGGCTTCCTGGCCGAGAGCTTCACCGTGCTGACCCGGGGCCCCGCCACCGCCGGAGCCAGTTCCGAGATCATCACCTTCATGCGGGCCCACGGGATCCGTCGGGTCTCGGCGGGTGGGGGCGACCCGACCGAGGACATCCACGTCCACCTGGTCCCCGCCGACTCCGTGGACCGATGGCTGACGGCCCGTCTGGCCGAGGGGGTCCTGGTCGACTCCAAGGTCTACACGGGGCTGTACTTCTGGTTGCGCGACCGCCTGGGCCGGCCACCGGCCGAAGCCTGACGGAGGGTTCGCCGGGCGCCCGAACGAAGCCCGGGGCGAGGTGATGCCGGTGCTGGAGCGGTTGTTCACGGTCGAAGAGGCCAACCGGACGCTGACAAGGGTGCGCCCCCTGCTGGAGGAGATCGTCCGCCTGCGGCGGCAACTGGAGGGCCTGATCCGCCAGATGCACCGCCTGCACCGCGAGGTCCACTCCGAGGGCCGCCCCCCGGGCCCCAACCTGCGCGAACGTCTGGAGGACCGACTGGCCAGGCTCTCGACCGCCGAGGAACGCCTCAGCGAACTGGCCGACCGCCTGCAGGCCGAGGGAGTGGTCCTGAAGGATCCCCGGCGGGGCCTGGTGGACTTCCCCGCGGTGCTGGACCGCCAACCGGTCTACCTGTGCTACCTCCTGGGCGAGGAGGAGGTCGGCTGGTGGCACGGCGTCGAGGAGGGCTTCCAGGGCCGCCGCCGCCTGTCGCGGCGCCAGGAGCGCGAGGAGACGGACGCCCTGTAGGGGGCGACGTGGGGGCTCGTTGTGGCGACGCCACCATGATGTCGAGGCAATGCCTGCAAATCATGGTGGCGCGGGACAGGCGTGGCTGGGCGCGAGCGGCGGGGAGGACGGGGACGGCGTGGGGGCTCGTTGTGGCGACGCCACCATGATGTCGAGGCAATGCCTGCAGATCATGGTGGCGCGGGGTGGCTTTCCGCCGGGGGATTCCTGCTGCTACAATGGGGCGGAAACCCATGCTTGAATCTTCTTCTTCCCCCCGGCCCCCGGTGCGGCGCGGCCGGGGAATCCTCCTGGTCGCGCTGGCAGCCCTGGGCCTGGGCCTGTTGCTCATGGGGCACGGCTCCGGCTTCGGCCGCGTGCGCCTGGCCGAGGTCGACCTGCTCGCAGACCCGGTTGCCGCACCGCCCGCCCTCCGCCAGGCCGCACCCACGATCCAGGTAAGCCTCCGGGGATTCCCCCTGGGGGGCGTGGAGGTCGAGGTCGATGGCCGGCCCGTGCCCGCCGAGACCCGCTGGTGGACGCGAACCCTGATGGCCCGGCCGGCCCCTCTGGCGGAGGGTCGCCACCGGTTGTCGGTGCGCCATGGGGAACACCGGCAGTCCTGGTCCTTTACCGTGGACACCCGGCCCCCGGAGCTGCGGGTGACCGCCCCCGCGCCCGGGGCGTTGGTCAGCGGACGCCAGTTGGCCCTGCGCGGTCGGGGCGAACCCGGGGCCCTGGTCCAGGCCCGCTGGGGAAAGGCCGGGGTGCACGGACGGGTGGCGCCGGACGGAACCTTCCGTCTGCAGGTTCCCCTGGTGCACGGGCCCGGCACCCTGCACTGGCAGGCCAGCGACGCCGCGGGGAACCTGACGGCCGGCAGCCTGCGCCTGAGGTGCGACCAGACCCCGCCGACGCTTGCGGCCTCGTTTCCTGAGGCCCCCCCCGAAGGCCCGGCCGGGATCGTGCTGAAGACCGGCTCCCCCACCCTGCGCCTGCTGCCCGAGGACCCGGACAGCGGGATCCGGGTCGTGAACCTGCGGGTGGACGGTGGCCCGGCCCGGAATGTCCCGCTGGCAGGGCCCGGCAAGCCGACCGAGTTCCGCCTGTATGGGCTTCCGGAAGGCCTGCGCCGCCTGGTGATCACGGTCCGCAATGGGGCCGGGGCCGACACCGTCAGGAAGCTGGACTTCGTGGTGGACAGCACCGAGAAGTTCGGACAGGCCACCCTGACCCTGGGGGCCCGGGGTCGGGACGTCGAGGAACTGCAGCGGCGCCTGGCGGCTCGAGGCTACCTGCGCCAGTCCGACGCCGCGGGCCAACTGGGCGAGCCCACGCGGAAGGCCATCCTGGCCCTGCAGCAGGCGGCGGGCCTGAAGCCCGATGGAGTCGCCGGCCCCTACACGATCGGCGCCCTGAGTTCCCAGATCTACGTCAACCTCTCCCGGTTCTCGCTGGTGCTGGTCAAATGGGATGGCAGCACCCGGTCCTACCTGGTCGCCCACGGGACGGCCGAGCACCCGACCCCGACGGGTTCGTTCTTCGTCGCGGACCTGGCCCGCGATCCCACCTGGATTCCCCCCGATTCACCCTGGGCGCAGGAGGCCAAGGTGACCCCGCCAGGGCCAGGAAATCCCCTGGGCACCCGCTGGATCGGCCTGGACCACGGAGCCGTGGGAATCCACGGGACACCTGCCGGCTGGACCGTCGGCAGCCGGGCCTCGCACGGTTGTGTGCGCATGACCATCCCGGACGTGGAAGACCTCTTCGACCACGTCGATCTGGGGACCCAGGTCCGCATCCTGGAGGGCACCGAGAAGGACCCGATCCTCGACGATCTGTGGCCGGGGTCCTCCAGGTAACAATTTCGCCAACATATCCCCTGGAACAGGATGCATAGTGCAGATATGAAGATCCACGACAGCGCCGCCCTCTACCGTCTGGCCCGGGAGGTCCCCGCCCAGGCACCTCCGGAGGAATCCGTTCCTGAGCCGGTGGATGCTCGGGCCCCGGAACGCCCGCGAACCAACCCGGTGGCCTGGGCAGGCAGGAAGGCCCTGAATGCCGTGCGGGCCACCACGGATTTCCTGGACCAGCATCCCGGGGCTGACCTGGCGGTGAACTACAGCCTGGCCACGGCGCGTGGATTGGAAGCCTTCCCCAGCTTCGTCTACCCGACGATCCTGGATGCCAGCGCCGCCGAGCGCACCCAGATCTACGATGTCCTGGATGGCCTCCCGCTGAAGGACGTGAACTCGGTCAAGTCGATCATCGTGGTGCCCGAGATCCCCAGCAACCGCCCGGGCTGGGTGACCCGGGGGCGGGCCACCGACTTCAACCTGACCAACTACATCGAGTTGTCGCGCAAGGAGTTGCAGGACCCCCAGGTCTTCGAGAAGGTCCTGATCCACGAGGTCGGCCACACCCGGGACTATGAGAGCGGGTGGTTCAACGCCTGGGGCGAGGATTCCACCAGGAAGCCCTTCGGCGAGGGGCCCTACATCAGCGACTACGCCCAGACCAACCGCAAGGAAGACTACGCCGAGACCTACGCCAACTACCATGTGGACGCCGAGCGGACCCGCCAGGAGGTCCCCGAGAAGTACGAGGCCATCCGCCAGAGCGAGGAACCCGGCTTCGCCGAGCGCCTGATCGACCGCAAGGAGTTCCGCGAGACGGGACGCTGGCTGGGTGAGAACATGGCCGACACCCGG
>CAZQPM010000377.1:0-3745 GCA_964595195.1 uncultured Burkholderiales bacterium
TAGCACGGCATCCCCCAGGAGCTGCCCCAACGGGACCAGGACGGCCACGGTCAAGGTGAAGACGAAGACGAAGGTTCGGGCCTCCAGGCAGTGGGCCTGGCCCCGGAGGCTGGCCAGGCTGGCCGGTGCCAGGCACAGGACGGCGCTCATCACGGTCCAGACGGGGAGCCGCAGGAACCCCCGGCGGCGGGCCTGGGCGGCCAGCAGACGGGCCATGGGGGGCTCAGACGAGAACACGGCGCATCACCTCGTCAGGAAGACTTCGGGGGGGCAGGCCGGGGGCCTGCGCCGGGTCCTCCCGGCTCGGGCTCAGGCTGCTAGGGGATGTCGACCAGTTGGAGACCCTGCTGATTGTAGAGGGCCATCCGTCGGCCATCCCGGGTCAGACGGATGGAGCCCACCCGGCAGCGAGGGAACTGCGCCAGGGGCCTCAGCGTCAGACCGGTGCGCGTGCTGGCCACGAAGACCTGCATCCGTTGGCCGTCGATCTGGTTGACCTGGATCGTCGAACCGTCCTGGGACATCGTGAGATACTGGAAGCTCCGGTCACTGCTGCCCACGCTCTGGCGGCGGCCCGTCGCCCCGTCGTAGAGGACGACCTCGTGCCTGCCGTCGGGCCGTTGGGCGGCATAGGCCACCCGGTCGCCGCAGGCCATGAAGGCCGTGAAGCGCACGGCCTTGTCGAAGGCCTCGGGCGGGCTTCCGGCCACCCAACGGTAGAAGGTCTGGCCGGTCCTGGTCTGGACTCCGAAGTAGCCGGTCTGGTGGTCGGTGTAGGCGTGGAAGGCCACCGCCTTGAGGGCTCGCTCCACGGGTTCCACCAAGGAACATTCGGTGAAGGCCGAGACGCCGCTCCTGGTCAGGTCGACCTCAGCGATGACGTTTGCGCCTCCGAAGTCCTTCCGGTCGTAGAAGTAACCCAGCGTCAGCATCCGGCCCTGGGACTCCCACAGAACCTGGGGATGGGCACGGAAGCCCGGAGCCCCGGGACGGTGCGCCATCAAGGTGCGCAGGCTGCCGGTGGCCAGGTCCAGGGCCAGGAAGGTGGCGCCCGAGGCGGTGATCAGCACGACCTGCTTGCCGTTCGGGGCGAAGGCCGCCTGTTCCAGGCTGGGGATGCCCAGTTCGTAGGTGCGCACGGACGACAGGACCCCATCCGAGCGCAGTTGCATCAGGAAGAGCCGGTGGGTGATCCCTCGAGCGATGTCCTCCCGCTCGGTCTGTTGGAAGCCCAACAGGCTGCGGCCGTCCGGCGAGAAGGAGATGATCCGGAAGACGGGGGGAAGGATTCCGTGGGCCCACAGTTGATCCTGGTCGACGCGGACGACGTCTGCCCGAACGGTTCCAGCCCACAGGCCCAGTATGATGAGCAGCATTCCAGCCAGGGACTTGCGCATGGTGGGATCTCCTCGGCAACAGGTCGTCGGTTGATGGGCCTGCCGCCCAGAAAGGGTAACCGATTCCGGGATTCTCTCGCAAGGATCGTCCAGGGTTCGTGAAATATTGTTGCATCGCCGCCGCCGGGGGTCATATCCAGCGTGCTCCAAGATCGGCTAATCTTAGATCCGTGCCGGCTGCAACGGCCGCCGGTCGAGAGCAGAGGAAGGGGTGCGGGCAGTGAGATTGACACGTGCGATGGCGGCAGCGTTCCTGGTGGCAGGCCTCCTCTCGGGTCCAGCCCTGGCTGGCGTGACCGGGGCTGGGGGTGGGACGACCACCGTGACCGAAGAGACGGTCGAGACGATCAACCGGACGGATAACGTCCAGAGAGTGGACACCTACGAGCGGGTCGATACCTACCAGAGGGTCGAGGACCATCGGCAGGTGAACACCAACCAGCGCGTCGACCAGACGCTCAGCCGGACCCAGGCCGAGTCGCCCACCCAGGTGGTCCGGGGCCACGTGCTCTGCCGCTGGTGGTATGGAGGCCGGGGTCTGAAATACGGGGATCCCCGGGGGTGGCGCTACTTCTCTGATGATCTGGAGATCGTGGCTCAGGGAGGCGGCATCCAGGGCACCATCGACCGGATGGTCTCCGACCTCAAGAGCCGGTTCGTCGGGATCCAACCGGGGCGCACACACAGCTATACCAACCTCGATACGGCCAGGACCGGCGCCGAGACCAGGACCTGGATCACCACGTCGCCGTATGCCCTGGCCTCCAGCCAGACCACGGTCACCCGCAACACGGATCTGGATCGCCAGACCACCTTTGTTGGCCGGGACACCACCTTCGGCGGTCGGCAGACCGAGGTGACCCGGGTCACCGATGAGCAGGATACGGGCACCCTGACCGCGGAGGACGGGACGATCATCGTCGGCGACCCCGACGGCCTCCTGTCGGCCTATTTGAACAGCCTCGGGAACAACGGCGATAACGGGAACAACGGGAACAACGGCGATAACGGGAACAACGGGAACAACGGCAACAACGGGAGCGGGGGGAACGCCGCCAACACGGGATACGGTGAGACGGGCGAGACCACCGGCCCCGGGAACAACGGCCAGGGCAACGCCACAGGGAACCCCAACAACGGGAACAACGGCGAAGGCAACGATGCCTCCAACGGCAACGCCGGGGGGTACGTGGCCCAGGGCAACGTGAACATCCACGTCGTGCACAACGTGACCCATGACGATACCTACGACCACACCGACACCTACAACAACGTCGACACCTACAACAACGTCGACACGGTCACCCTGACGGACATCAACCACACGGTCGACACCTACCAGCGCACGGAGACGACCCACACCCAGGACGTGAGCTACTACCAGGTCAACCTCACCCACACGATCTCTCCGATCGTCCTGGACCTGGATGGGGATGGCCGACTGCAGGCCTCGGGCGGCGCCTGGCTGCCGCATCCCGAGAAGTTCGATTCCACCCGGACAGCACTCTTCGATTTCCACGCCAACGGCTTCCCGGTGTTGACCGAGTGGGTCGGGCCGGAAGACGGCCTGCTGGTTCGTCCGCACGCCGACGGATGCATCGATGGCTCGTGCCTGTTCGGCAGCGCCAGTGCCTTCAGTGACGGTTACGACGCCCTGGCGGCGCTGGACGCCGACCGCAACGGGCACCTCGAGGGCGCTGAACTGGTCGGTCTGAAGGTCTGGAAGGATTCCAACTCCAATGCGGCCGTCGACAGTGGAGAGGTCCTGACCCTGGAGGAACTGGGGATCACCTCCATCGGGGTCGACGACCAGGGATTGCAGGGGACCTTCGTCCGCCACGGCCAGACCCAGCAGTCCTTTGATTGGTGGCCCACGGTCATGGAGTTGCGCAAGAAGCAGATGGGGCCGACCACCTAGACGCGGGCGCCTTCGCCACGGTCCATCCGGAGGCTCGGGTGCTCACCCGGGCCTCCGGACGTTCCTGGACTCCTGCCGGGGGGGCGGCTCCGGGCCCCGCAGGAACCCGTCACCCCCGATCGGCCAGGCGCCTACAACTCGGCTGCCAGTTGCGACAAGGGCAGCAGGGCCGACACCACCAGCAGGCCGACGATCAGGCCGATGGCCGGGGTGAAATGGGTCTGGTTCTGGGCGTGATTGGCCCGCTCGGCCAGCAGGTTGAAATAGAAGTCGCGGCTTTTTACGGCCTCGGCGCGTTTCCAGGCGCGTTCGCTGAGCGCGATGAAGGCCAAGCCCGGCGGGAGCATGAGCCCTTTTTGCGAGCCCGTGAGCAGGCAGTCGATGCCCCATTCGTCCATTTTTACCGGCAGACCGCCCATCGACGACACCG
>CAZQPM010000378.1:0-3708 GCA_964595195.1 uncultured Burkholderiales bacterium
CCTGATGCTGCCGGGACGTCCGACCACGATACGGCTCGTTCTCGTTGGCCGGGCTCTGGCGTGAAGAAGGGGCCGGCCTCAGGCCTCCAGGCCGTGCCTCGGCCCCAGACGGCGGATTCAGACGTCGATTCGGGGGTTGACAGTCGATGTTTGCTGTTGTAGCCTGCTTATGAAGGTGGTTTTGCTGTAATCTTGGATATTGACAGCGTCGACAGGCAGATCCTGCGGCTCCTCCAGGAGAACGCTCGAATCTCCAACTCCGCGCTGGCCGAGGCCGTGGGCCTGAGCCCGAACCCTCTGGCCGCGCGGTTGAAGAAGTTGGAGGGTCGCGGGGTGATCCTGGGCTACACCGCGCGGGTGGACCCCGAGGCGGTTGGCCGGGGAACGCTGGCCTTCGTGGCGGTCAAGCAACTCGACCACCAGACGGAGGCCCACCATCGCTTCCTTCAGGCGGTGGCCGAAATCCCTGAGGTGATCGAGGTGCACCACGTGGCGGGGGAGGAGGATTTCCTCCTGAAGGTGGCGGTGCGGGACATGCGTGCCTACGAACACTTCCTGTTGGAGCGCCTGGCGCGCATTCCGGGCTTGGACCGGGTGCGCACCACCTTCGTTTTGTCATCGCCCAAGTCGGGCGCGCCTGTGCCCATCGGCGGCCCCGAAGACTGACGGTCTCCGGTCCCCGCCGACCTTCCTGGTGGGGAACGGAGGTAGGATATGACGGACGCCGTCACTTTCGGTCTGGTCTGCTTCTCGTCGCTGTTGACGATCCTGGATCCTTTGACGGCGGCGCCCATCTTCGTCGGCCTCACCCGGGACATGGACCCCGGGGCCCGCCGCCGCCTGGCCCTCCGGGCGTGCCTTGTGGCCCTGGGGCTTCTGAGCCTGTTCGCGGTCTGCGGCAGCCTGATCCTGAAGGTCTTCGGCATCACCATCCCGGCCCTGCGCATCGCCGGCGGCCTGATCTTCGTGGGGATGGGGATGCAGATGATGGCCGGCACCGAGCAGGGCTCGGAGGTCCAAGAGGGGGAGGGCTCGGACCTGGCCGTGGTGCCCCTGGCCATGCCCTTGATCTGCGGGCCTGGGGCCATCACGACGGCGATGATCCTGATGGGGCAGGCTTCCACCGGGGGGCACCGGTTGGCCTTCGCGGCGGCCCTGGTGGCCGTGCTGGCCTTGACCGCCGGCGTCCTGGCCGTGGCCCCGCGGGCGATGCGCCTCCTGGGCCGTTCGGGCACCGAGGTGGTCACCCGGGTCATGGCCATGATCCTGACGGCCCTGGGTGTGCAGTTCGTCCTGGACGGCCTGCGCCCCGTGGTCCTGGAGATCCTTGGGCAGGTCCGGTGACCGACCACCTGCCGTCCGGCCATCCGCCCCGGCCCCGGCCGCCCTCTCTCGCCGTCGGCGCCACCATGATATGCAGGCGTTGCCTCGACATCTTCCACTGAGGTCGTCGGACGAGTATACTGCCGGCAACCCGATGAGCTTCTGATTGTGCCCTTGCCCGTCCTGAAACGCCCCCTCTTCTTCCTCCTCCTGCTCTTCTCGGCCTCCCCCTGGTGCGGCCCGGCCACCGCCTTGACCGCCGGCATCGCCTTCAGCCTGCTGGTCGGCAACCCCTGGCCCCAGGCCACGGCCCGCTTCAGCAAGAAGTTCCTGGAAGGCTCGGTCATCGGCCTGGGCTTCGGCGTAGGCCTCCTGGATGTCTGGCAGGCGGGACGGGAGGCGGTGCTGTACACCCCGATCAGCATTGCGCTGACCATGGCCCTCGGCTTGGTCCTGGGGCGGATGCTCTGCAATCCGGCCAAGGCCTCGGCCCTGATCTCCTTTGGCACGGCCATCTGCGGAGGGAGCGCGATCGCCGCCATGGCCCCCGTCCTTGAGGCCGACGACGAGGACACGGCCGTATCCCTGGCCACGGTCTTCAGCTTGAACGCGGTGGCCCTGGTGGTCTTCCCGCTCCTGGGCCACCTCCTGGGGCTCACGGAACGGCAGTTCGGCCTCTGGGCCGCCCTGGCCATCCACGACACCTCCAGCGTGGTGGGGGCCGCCTCCACCTTCGGTGCCTCGGCCTTGACGATCGGGACCACGGTCAAGCTGGCCCGGGCCGTCTGGATCGCGCCCTGCGCCCTCCTGGCCTCGCGCTTCGTGCGCACCCGCGCCAAGGCCCGCATCCCCTACTTCATCCTGGGCTTCCTGGCCGCTGCGGCGATCCGCTTCATGGCGCCGGGCCTGGAGGGCCCGTGGTCGGCCCTGGCTTCCGTGGCCCGCCAGGGGCTGGTGGTCACCCTCTTCCTGGTCGGGCTGGGCCTGACCCGCGAGGTGCTGCGCCGGGTCGGCCTGCGCCCCCTGCTCCAGGGGGTGCTGCTCTGGATCCTGGTCAGCGGCGCGGTCCTGGCCTGCCTCCTGGGTGGAGCGCTGCGCTGACGCCGCTTGCCTCCCCGCCGTAGGCATTGCCTCTGGGCCGCCCTGCAGGACCGAGCCGGACAGGCGCCGCCGGCAGCCGTCGTCGACGCCGGCCCCGCTCCCTGGCCCGGGCCCCTGCGTGGCCCCGTCAGATGGCGACGGCTTCTCGCAGGACCCGCCGGGTGACTGGGCTGAGGAGCCCCGGCCCTCCCCGAACCGGCGCCAGACGAGCGCGGAGGGCTGCAGGATCGGCCCCCCACTCGACGGCCTGCAAGACCATCGTTCGAAATCCGGCGTATGAACCGCGCTCCAAACGGTTCCCTCTTGCGCCCCCTGTTCCGCGCTCCGCTACAGCGCGACCTCGAAGCCGCGGCTCTCCAGGTGTTGGCGGGCCTGCTGCGGCAGCTCGGGATGCAGGGGGATGTCCCACGGCCGGTGGGGGTATGGCAGGCCCAGGGCCTCGTACTTGCCCAGGGCCAGGCGGTGGTAGGGGAGCAGGCGCAGGCGGCGCAGGCCCGACCGGCCGGCCAGGTCGGCCACCGCCTCCACGTGGGCGAGCGAATCCGAGACGCCGGAGATCAGTGGCAACGACAGCACCACGCGGGCCCGAACCGAGGGGTCGGCTGACAGGACCTGGAGGTTGGCCAGGATGCTGTCCAGAGGGTAGCCGGTGAACTGCGCGTGGAGCGCGGGGTCCAGCGTCTTCACGTCGAAGAAGATGCAGTCGCACGCTTCAATGGCCGCCTGGACGTCGGCAGATGCCGAGCTCCAGGCACCACACGTCTCCAGGGCCATCGAGACTCCCACGGCTCGCAGGGGCTCGGCTACGGCGCGGACGAAGGCGGCGTGGACCAGGGGCTCGCCTCCGCTGAAGGTCACCCCGCCGCCGGAGTTTCGGTACAGGCGCAGGTCGCGGCGCAGGATCGCCAGCACCCCGGTTGCGGACCGGACCTGTCCGGCCACCTCCAGGGCCCCTTCCTGGCACGTCTCCAGGCAGTCGAAGGTGGAGCACCCGGCGCAGGCGGTCCGGTTGAACACCGGGCGACGCTCGCGCGGACGGGGTGTCGCCGCCCGGGACTCCGGTGTCTCCCGGACCGAGGCGGCGGCCCCTACCGGGCAGGCGGTCACGCAGCGCAGGCATCCGCTGCACAGGTGGCTGCGCCAGCGCAGGTAGGGCCTGGCCTCCTGCCCCTCGGGGTTGCAGCACCAGGTGCAGCGCAGGGGGCATCCCTGCAGGAAGACAACCGTGCGGAAGCCCGGCCCGTCGTGGGTGCACAAGGTCTGAAGGTCGAAGACTGGAGCCGT
>CAZQPM010000379.1:0-3705 GCA_964595195.1 uncultured Burkholderiales bacterium
TCGTTGGAAGCGGCGCATTCCGCGCTGGAGGCCTGGCGAACCCAGGAAGCCGGGGACCTGGCGGCCGTGGAAGAAAGCCTCCGCAGCGTTCGCGCCTGCAGGGCCGAGATCGGGCGCCGCGTCAACGAGGAGTATCGGCTATTCCGAAGCAAGGCCCGAGAACTGGCCGACGAACTGTGCGCCGAGGTCAGCCCCGGGAACCAGGAACGATTCGAGGCCACCGACGCTGACTGCCGGACGCGACTGGAAGCCGAGGCCGAACAACTGGCCCAGGCCGTGGGGCGCATCCTCGCCGAGGAGACCGAGCGCCTTCAACAGACCCTGGACACGGATTCCCTGGGGCCCACTGAATTCGCCTGGCAGTCGACCCCTGGCGGCCCGACCTTCGAGGGGACCGGGCCACAAAGCTTTGACGGCAAGAAGGCAAGAGTAGCCAGCGACGCAACGACCCGGTTGGGCCAATACCTCTCGGGCCTGGGCAAGGACCAGGTCTACGCTGCCGCCAAGTGGGCCGGAATCAAGTTCAAGCCGTGGGGGGCGACCAAGCTGACCGGGCTCGTGAACACGTCGGGCAGGTTCTTGGGAGGCGCTGCGGCGGTGCTTGGGGCCTACGTGCAATACCAACAGGAGCAGGACGAGGCTCGATTGGATGAGGAGATTCGCGCAAGACGCAAGGAGATCCGGGAGAAGTACCAGGAGGATGCCGACACGCTCCAAGCACAGATCGACAAGTTCCTGAAGGACTGGCACATGGAGACCCTGTCCCCCGTGGAAGAGGACATGCAGGGAACTCTAGCCGCGGCCCAGGAACAGGCGAGACGCACCGGCGACCTCGATCAGCGCATCCAGACCGCCACGAAGACCACAGAGCAGCTCTACGCCAGCGCGTTGACCGACAAGTGACGGTGTCAACGCCCGACGGTCTCCAGGGCGCCGTCCTCATCTGCAGCCAACCGGCCACACATTGAGGAGCCGGCCCCCTGCGAACCACCTTGAAGTGAGGAGCCACAAGTGAGGAAAGAGCCTGCCGGCCAGGTGCACGAAGGCTGTCTGGAGACCCACCATCGACGACCTCCTGGCCACCGGCCAGGTCACCCGCACCGGCGAGAAGCGGGGCACCAGGTACCACCTGGCGCGGGGACCTGACTCAGGTGAAGGCGAAGATGGTAGAATGTATTGGTTCGAAGAACACGCCTCTTCCGACGGGCCGGCACAGTAGCAGCGCCGGGACGCGGACCTGGCGGGCAAGGTGGAGGATACCTGGCCGTGAGCCTGACACGCCAGAAATGGGATGAAGCGCTGGACGGTGCGCAGGCCTTCGAGCCGAGCGAACGCGAGAGGCTGCGGCGCGCCCTCGACCTGGCCCAGGGTCTCTTAGAGGACTTCCCCGGACGCCTGGACTGGGTGATGGCTGCGTTCCGCAACTACTCCCGCGAAGAGCGCAGGCTACCCCTGCTGGTTCAGGCTAGCTTCGAAACCCCGAAGCAGCACGACGACCTCAGGTGGGAACTGGCCCAGAAGGTGCTCGGGCCCGTCTACAAGGCCACGAGGATTAGCATGCCTGTGACCCTGGCAGCCCGCCACCCCGGGAGCCGGCCGTCCTCAAGCCCCGGACTGCTGTACCTGGACCCCTCGTTCAAGCATTGAACGCGCCCCGGCAACAGGCGTGGCGCGCCCTGGCGCTGCGTCACCTGGAGATGGCTGAACTCCTGACGCCACGGTTCCCAGACGGTGGTTTCTTCCACGTCTATCACGCCTTCGAGTGCCTCGCCTGCTCCAGGATTCTGGCGATCGCCCCCGACAAGTCCATTCCGGTCGGACATGGGGACAAGATCGACTTGTTGATGGACCTTCTGGGCGAGGCGCCAATGGCAGACCGAATCGCCGCGCTCTGGACAGACCTCGACCGCCGCAACGAAGCGCTGTATGTGGGTTGGAAGGGAAGGTCAATCCGAACGCCCGATCAGCTCTTCCGGGGGGAGGAGGTCGGGCTAATCCTAAAGAGGGTCCGTGACCTTGCGCATGATATGGAATGCAGTCGCCAGTGACTGAAGAGCCTGCTGGCCAGGTGCACGAAGGCCGCCTGGAGACCTCCGCCCACCTGCCCTCCCCCTTCCGGCCTCCACTGGTCACCCGCCTGGGGCTGCGCAACTACAAGAGCATCGGGGCCTGCAGCGTGGCCCTGGGTCCCATCCAGTTCCTGGTGGGCCCGAACGGGGCGGGCAAGAGCAACTTCCTGGATGCCCTATCCTTCGTCTCGGACGCCCTGAACGGCAGCGTCGAACAGGCCTTGCGCGAGCGCGGGGGCATCGACAGGGTTCGGCGGCGTTCTCACGGCCACCCGACCCACTTCGCCATCAAACTGGACCTGCAGCTCGAGTCGGGCCTCCGGGGCGCCTACCTCTTCGAGATCGGGGCCGAAAAGAGGGGCAGCTTCAGCATCCGGCAGGAAAGCGGCCAACTCGGCAACGCCTACGCCCGCTATGAAGGAGGACGGCTGGTCCACTCCACCGAGGGTCTGGCCCCTCCATCCCATGCGGCGGACCAGTTGGTGCTGCCCCTCCTGGCCGGCTTGGAGGCCTTCCGCCCCCTGGCCGAGGCCCTGCGCCGGATGGCCTTCTACAACCTGAACCCGGCCAGGATGCGAGACCTGCAGGATCCGGATCCCGGCCTGCGCCTGCTGCGTGACGGGGCGAACCTGGCCTCGGTGATCCGGGAGATGACCCGAAGCCACGGGGACGACTTCGGTCTTCGGGTCAACGGCCACCTCCGGGCGATTGCGCCGGGGATGGAGTCCGTGTCCTGGGACGAGTTGGGGCCCAAGGAGACCCTGGAGTTCCGCCAGCGGGTGGTGGGCGACCAGCACCCCTGGCGCTTCCCTGCCGCCAGCATCTCGGACGGGACGCTTCGAGCCCTGGGCCTGCTGGTCGCCTGCTCGCAAGGGGCCCCGGAGTTTCCACGCCGGGCATCGCTGATCGGCATCGAGGAGCCTGAGTCCGCGCTCCACCCCGGGGCGGCGGAGGCGGTAACCGACTTCCTCCTCATGGCCAGCCGGCACGTCCAAATCGTGGCCACGACCCACAGCCCCGAGATCCTGGACCACAAAGACCTGACCGACCAGCAGGTCCTGGTGGTCGAAAGCCGGGAGGGCGAGAGCCTGGTGGGCCCGATGGACCCTGTTTCGCGCGAGTCCCTCCGAGACCGCCTCTACTCAGCCGGCGAACTGCTGAGCCGGTGCCAGATGCAGCCCGACCCTGCGGCGCTGGACCAGAAGGTCCACCTGACCTTGCCCATCCCGAGCCGCGGCAGATGACCGTCCGCTTCGCCCTGCGCCAGGCGCGAGAAGGCTCGCCGACCTTCGACGACTTCTGCCGCGAGGTGGAGGGTCTACTGTGCTCCCGAACTGGCCTGGACGCCTCATGAAGTCCGGAGACTCAGGCCTCCCCGATAAAGAGGGCCTCTGCTCTGCGGCCGCTGCGCTCTGGAGTCCAGCCAGCACCCGACTCACGGCGTTGGCGATGAAGAACCTGTTAATACTACCGGGGCCGCGTCTCCGCCGGAGAGCTGCAGCAGATCCGGGAGCGCGGGGGGCCGTTGCACTCCGCCCTGATGGAGCGCTGCGGCTGGCCCGCCATCCCCTATGATGGCAAGCTGCTGGTTTCCCACCAGGACGCCCTCCTGATGGGCGGCAAGGTCTGTGCCCCG
>CAZQPM010000380.1:0-3700 GCA_964595195.1 uncultured Burkholderiales bacterium
TTCAATCGAGCCCCCGAGGGTGCGAACACTTCTCTGGAAAGATGGGGTCTCAAGCCTGCTCCCGTGGTTCCTGGAACCACTGCTTGATGGAGGCGTCCAGGGCGTAGTTCAGCAGACTCCTGAGGAGGACCTCGGTATCGCCACTCGGAGAGGAGGGTGAGACAGAGATGACGATTCGGTCCTGGCTTCGCTCCACGATCTCGGTATGGCAGTAATCCACGAACGCCTCCGAAGCCATCGCCACGGCGTTCAGGGTGTAGACATCGGTCGTCAATTCGATGTGATGGCGCGACGATCCGGCAATCTTGGGCTGCACGTCATCCCTCTGCACATACGGCGGATTCCTGCGCCCTGCCGGCCACCGGATCGTCGAAGCCTCCTGGCACGGGGTCTGCCAGCAGGTTCCCCTCCGCGAACGCCTTGGCGACGATCAGTTCCCGTATGGTTCGGGTCTCGGCTTCAATGTCCACTCGCAACTGGTTCTCCAGAAGACTGTTGGCGAACTCACCCACGATCCGGGGAAGGTCTGCGTCAAGGCTCCTGCCTGCGAAATGGACCAGATACCGCCCGGCGGCTTCCTTTTCGATGAACAGGAAGCACCGATCCGTGAACCAATAGCACGAGCGCAGGATGGCCTGTAATGAATAGATTTCGGTATCGACGGGAAGCACCGCGCCTTTACTGTCAGTCCCGAACACCGGTCACCTCGCCGCTTCTGAGCGTGAAGTCCTGCCGCGAGATGATAACACCGCCGCGATCCGCGACACAAGAGCGCGCGTCCCGCCTGAATCCGCCGCCTGGCCCAAGCACCGAGGGCGTCGAGACGGGCTTGGATGCAAGGAAGGCGTGCCTGGTGGAGCGGAGCGTAGTTGGAGACTTACGTGCGCACCGCACAGGTGCGCCTGACGACGCACGTAGCACCGCCGCTCGCTTGCTGGCCCACCTGCCTGCTCGCCCGTTCACGTGCCCGCTGGCACGGTCTGCGCCCGGGGCAGCGCAAAGGGCTCTGACCTCGGGCAGCGAGGTCTCAATCGCCTCCCTCCCTACCCGAACATGCGCTTGCCCAGCTTCGCTGAGGCCTCCTCGAGCATGTCATCGGTGACGTGGGAGTGGATGTCGCCCGTCAGCCGGGTCGTGGAGTGCCCCAGGAGCTCGTTGACGACCTTCAACGACTCCCGGTCCTTCAGCAGGGCCGTGGCGGCCGAGTGACGGAGGCTGTAGGGGGTCAGGTTCAACGGCAGACCGGCTCGCTCGAGGATGCGCTTGAAGTTTAGGTTGCGCAGGTTGTCCAGGTGGAGCGGCGCCCCCAGCTCGTTGGCGAAGACCAGCCCATGATCGTCGTAGGCGGGCCCGGCGGCGAGCTTCTCCCGGTTCTGCTGGGCCCGGTGGTGCCGCAGGAGGGCCGCCATGGTCGGCTCTATCGTGAGCGTGCGCCGGCTCTTCTCGGTCTTCGGCGCCTCGAACCGCCAGGGCGGCTCGCCGGCCACCCGCTTGAGGGGTCGGACCAGGACCCGGTTCACCGTCACTCGCCGCGAGTCGGGGCTGAAGTCGCCCCACTGCAGGCCCAGGTACTCCTCGGGCCGCATCCCGGTGGCCAGCGCCAGGACCCACAATACCCCCAACCGGTCCTCCTCCAAGGCGGCCTGCACGAACGCCGGGAAGTCGGGGGCATGGAGGATCCGGAGCTCGGGCTTCCGCTTCACCCGCGGCAGGTCCACGAAGAGCGCCGGGTTCTGGGTGAGTTCGCGCCACTTTACCGCCTGCTGAAGAGCCTGCCGAAGCACCGCGCGCAGCTTGCGGACTCCGTGGGGTCCGGTTCCGCCCGCCATGATGGAGGTGTACAATTCCTGGATGTCCGCGGGGGAGACCGTGCTGAGGGGCTTGCGAGCGAGCGGCCGCCCGGCCAGGTGGCGGCCGATCACCCAGGTGTAGTCCTCGAAGGTGCGCTGCCGGACCCTTAGTATCCCTTTTTGCCACCGTATCCTCCCCAACCATGGGTAGGATACGGTGGCATTTTGCGCACCTATGTGCGGAAACCGTCACATCTTTCCCATGGTTGGGGAGGATGCTGATGTAGGATCGAGGCGGCGGAGGGTCGAAAGGGGCCTCATGGGTCGCATCACCGTCTCTCTTCCCGATGAGGTCGAGGCCGAGCTCGACGCCTACGCCAGCCAGCACTCCAAGCCCGTGAGCCAGGTGGTGGCCGAGGCCCTGGCCCGGTTCCTGCACGGGAACCTTCCAGCGCCCTCACCTCCCAACGGGGATGGGCTGGTGATCACACAGGAGTACCTGGCCCGTCTGGCCATCCAAGTCGAGCGGATCCGGGTCAGCCTGGACGAGTTCTCACTGTGGTCCGACTCCCGGCCGCCCGGGGGCTGGGAGAGCCCGGTCCCTCCGCCCCTACCCTCGCCGCCCTGGCGGAAGTCCGCGGCTGGAGAGGTCTCCGAGCCGGTATGAGCGGTATGCGCCACTCATACCGGCTTTCACACCTGGTGTGATCGCTCGGAGGGCAGGCTGATGATCCGACGCAACGGTCGCTACGATGCCTGGCTCGAAGCCTGGCCTCCCGAGCATCCCAGCACCCTTTCCGCGGAGGGCCAGCGCACTCTCCAACTCGCGGCCATGCTGCAACAAGGCGTGGCCTGGCAGACTGACTTGGAGCAGTCTCCGAGCCTGGAGAAACGGAGGCGCGACTGGCTGACCCGCAAGGTCAACCCGACCGCCCCGGACCTGAGGACCCTGCAGACCTGGGACCAGGCCTACGCCCTCTTCGGGGTCGTCCGCAAGGGCGCCCGCGATGTCAACGACGCGAAATTCATCCGGACCTTCGTCTGGCAGTTCGTGGTCGGAGTGCTCGGGGGGCGCGAACGGCCGGTCCGCGGGAACCTCCGCTCCGTCTGGTATCGCGAGTTGCGCGCGGTGCTCTTCCGCCTGAAGCTCCTGGAATACAACGACGATCCCGGTGACGACGGGACTGTGGACGAAGTGCGGCTCGGCAGGCCCACCTACAGGGGAGCCTACCTGCTCGACGTCATGGAGGAAGCCTTCCAGCAGATGTTCCTGGCCGGCTTCTTCCGCTACAGCGACCTGCAGGTCTACGATGCTCGCGAGAACTTCTGGGTCCTCGGCAAGGAGAGGGCCGGCATCGTCTTCTTCACCGAGAAGGAGGGCCTCTACTGGCTGTGTCGCGAGATCCAGGCCCGCTTCGGCGTGACCGTGATCGCCTCCCGGGGCTCGCCGATCTGGATTACCGTCGACTACATGGTGGCGGCACTGCGCCGGCGGGGAGTCTCCAATGTCCTGTTGGTCTGCCTCTCCGACTACGACCCGTGGGGTTACGACATGGGCCGGCAGGTGCAGGTGAAGTTCGCGGATCCGGTCTTCGACCTGCGCCGCGTGGGCATGGATATGCTGACCAGGCTCTCGCTTTTCAGCCCCCAACGACTCGAGAGTTCCAAGCGCTACCTCCTGGTCGGCCACCAGGACCCCAATGATCCGGTGCATGAATTCGTCATGGCGTGGGTAGCCCGGACCGGTGGGATCCATGGTGAGCCCTACGGCATCCACGTCGACCACGCCGAGCCCAACCTCGTGCTGGAAGCCTTCGAGCGCTGGCTCAAGGAGCGCACCGTACATCCTCTGGGGGCCGACTGATGGGCCGCACGCGCCGCCAACTGGCCCAGGAGCTATCCGTCGAGCT
>CAZQPM010000381.1:0-3699 GCA_964595195.1 uncultured Burkholderiales bacterium
TGGGCGGGTGGGTCACCCCGGCGTGGGTCCTTCTTGACGGGTTGCTCCCGGATGGTTACTGTGGGCGCCGGGAAGGCCCGGGGGGGCACGTCGACGGGCGACCCCGCCGGGAAGAACATCAGGAAGCGTGCTCGACCTCAAAGAGACCCTCTACGAAATGGCAGCCTCGGGCGCCCTGAAGCCCGTCGACCCCGATGCGGTCACCTTCGCCAACAGCTTCCTGTTCGACGCGATCAACATCGGCGAGGAGATGCTGGTCTGCGGCGCCGAGATCAACGTCGTCGAGAAGACCATCCACGACATCTGCAGGGCCTACGGAGCCAAGCGCGTGGACGTCTATGCGACGGCCTACCAGATCACCGTCACCATCTACGAGGCCTCCTTCGGCTGCCTGACCCAGACGCGCCGGATCCCCGAGACCTCGCTGAACTTCACCAAGCTCGAGGAGTTCGACAGCCTGGCCCGCAGGGTGGTGGACAAGACTCCGACCACGATCGCCATCGAGCGCGAGATCGAGCGCATCAACGCCCTGCCGACGCCCTCCTTCCCGCGCATGCTGGCGCTCTACGGCATCGTCAGCGCCGCCTGGACGGTCTTCTTCGGAGGCGACGCCAGCGACGGCCTGGTCTCGGCCGTCATCGGCATCGTGCTGCGCTTCCTCGAGGTCGGCCTGCAGACGCTCGAGGTCAACAAGCGCCTGAGCTACCTGGCCCTTTCGCTGGCCGGCGGCTTCCTCGCGGTGGCCGCGGTCCGGGTCGGCGCCGGGCACTCCTTCGACGCCATCTCCATCGGCAACATCATGCTCTTCATCCCCGGCATCGCCTTGACCAACTCGATCCGCGACATGTTCAACGGGGACCTCATCTCGGGGCTTTTCCGCTTCATCGACTCGCTGATGCAGGCCGTCTTCATCGCCCTGGGCTTCGCCATCGCCCTGGTGGTCTGCCCGCCATGACGGTCACCCCGGGCTACGCCACCACCACGCTCCTGGCCGCGACCGTCGGCACCCTGGTCTTCGCCATGTTCTTCGTGACGCGCAGGGACAAACTGGTCTGGGCCACCCTGGGCGGCGTCCTGGCCTGGTCGAGCTACCTGGTCCTCTCCAGCCTGCAGGTGAATCCCTACCTGGCCTACGTCCTGGCCAGCCTCCTACTGACCGTCTGGGCCGAGGTCATGGGCCGCGTCCGGCAGTGCCCCACCACGATCTTCATCGTGGTCGCGGCCATCCCACTCTTCCCGGGACGCCTGCTCTTCAAGACGATGCTGCACGCCGCCCGGTTCGAATGGGCCGGGTTCGCCTCCAACGGCCTGGAGACGCTGGTGCTGGCCTGCTGCATCGCGGCGGGCGTGCTGCTCACGACCACCGTCTTCAAGGCCTGCGCCAAGGCCAGCGAACTGAGGAAGGCCGGAAGGTGGAGGCCGTAGCCCCCCGGTCCGCAACGAACCCCGTCCGACGGGTCCTGCACCCCATTGACCCGAGCCCCCCTTGACGTGATAGCGGAGCCACGGGGATCAGCCACAACGGGCGGAGGTCAGCGATGTTGAACGGATTCAACGGGCCGGTCAGTCTCTTCAGTTTCTACGTCACCCAGGTGGGCGGCGTCGGCGCCTGGGGCCAGGTGGCCCCGACCGGTGCCGAGGGGACGAACGCCCCGCAGGACAGCCTGACCTGGTCGACCCCGGATCCCCAGGCCCAGAGCGGGCTGTTCAACACGTTCAAGCAGTCCTTCACGCCCGAGATCGTGGCCTCGCTCTTCGGCCTGGACCCGGCCCGGCTGACCCCCGAGCAGACCGAGAACCTGACGAAGTTCCTCTGCGACATCGACCAGGAGAACCTGAGGCGCACCCAGGCCGGCCAGCCGGCCCTGACCCGGGAGGAGATCAACCGGGTCCTGGCTGAGCAGGTGGCTCGTTTCCAGGCCACGGGAGGTGCCGAGGAGGGCCTGGGCCAGACCCTCTCGGAGTTGGGGATCAGCGAACTCAGCGAGCAGCAGTTCAACCAGATCCAGACGGCCATGCAGCAGTTCGACTCGGGACAGCCGGTGACCCCACCCGGCACCGAGCAACCGGCCGACCCGACCCAGACGGCGGACCAGGGGCAGGCGACCGACCAGGGGCAGGCGACCGATCAGGGCCAGGCGGCCGACCAGGCCTACGCCGCCGGCGACACGGGTGGCAGCCAGGGCCCGGCGACGACCGGTGGGACCAGTACCTCCGGGGGAGCCACCGGTCCGCAGGGGACCGGGCAGAATCCCGTCCCCGAGGTGGCCAAGGACCTGCCGGCCCTGCAGCAGCAGAAGGCCGAAGCCCAGAACAAGGTCGGAACCCTGAAGGGCCAGATCGACTCCAAGAACGCCGCGATCAACCAGCGCAAGTCGGATCTGGCCAAGAAGGCGGCCGAGGCCGGCCAGACCGAGGCGGCCGCGAAACTCCAGGGCGAGTTCGACGCGGCGATGAAAACCAGCAACGATTCCCGGGCTTTGAAGGAGACCGCCCAGACCGAACTCTCCAAGACGAATCTGGACCTGTCCAAGAACAGCCAGGACCTGTACCGGAACGCTGCGGACCGCCAGGCCAACGCCTCGGCCCTGGGTTCGGCCCAGGGTGAACTGGGCGCCCTGAAGGCTCCCAGCGCTCCCTCGGGTGAGGACCCCGAAGCCCAGGAGGGCTACCAGAGCGCCCTCGGCGAGTACCAGTCCAAGAAGGGCGAACTGGAAGGCAAGGTCCGCCAGCTCGAATCCGAGCGCGACCGGCTGCAGGCGGACTGGGATCGGATGGAGGCCGACAAGGCCCGCCTGGAGGCCGACAAGGCCCGATTCGAGCAGGAGATCGCCACGCACACCGACTCCATGGCCCGGGCCCAGGCCACCATGGACGAGAAGATGAAGGCCCTCCAGGAGGCCGATCCGGCCCTGAAGCAGGCGATCGAGGAGGACTCCGAGATCCAGGGCCTCCAGGCCGAGATCCAGGCCCTGGAGGTGGACATCGCGGCCCACCAGGCGCACATCGCCGAAGTGGACGCCGCGATCGCCGCCAAGGAGGCCGAGGACCCGGTCATCCGCCAGCTCCGGGAGGACGAGACCGAGAAGAGGTTCCAGGCCACCCTGGAACAGGCCGATGCGCCCACCGAGAACCTCCAGGTCCAGGCCCGGAACGAACTGGCCGAAGAGAAGTATGACAAGCCCTACTCGGAGCTGACCGAGGAGGAGAAGAAGGACCTGGAGTTCGACGTGGAGGGACGCTCCACGGTCGAAGCCATGGAGTGGGCCGAGGACCGTTTGCGGACCGACCCCGGCAACCCCGAGGCCCGGGCCCTGGTGGAGGCCGGCCAGGCCTTCCTGGACCAGCGTGCCGAGGGGGCCCAGGCCCAGGCCGTGGCGGCCATGGAGGCCCTTCCCGACGAGCTGAAGACGGGGGCCTCCGCAGCCATGGCCCAGGCCATCACCCAGGCCCAGGCCGAGGGCGGAGACCTCGATGCGGCGGCCAAGGAGGCCCTGGCCGTCTACACCCAGGAACAGTTGGAGCGGGACGACCTGGCCGAAGAGGATCGGGCCGCCCTGGAGTCGGCCGCGGCCGCCTCCTACCAGAACTACAGTGCCTCCGCCGACGCCGAATCGGGGCAGGACAGCGTCCAGGCCGCGGCCTTCTACCAGCAGGTGGCCGACCTGCCCGCCGCGGCCCGCGAGGAAGCCCTGTTGC
>CAZQPM010000382.1:0-3692 GCA_964595195.1 uncultured Burkholderiales bacterium
CCAGTTCGTCTCCTCCCCTCCCTGGAAGGGGTCCGCATGCGAGTGCCCCTCCACCTCGATCCTCTTGAGGTAGCCATGGTCCAGGAAGGCCGACAGAGCGTTCCTCAGGGGCTCAAGGCGCCGGCGGAAGTCAGGCTTCATGGCGGCATTCCCGCTGGCGAAGAGGATGTCCCGGCCGGGTTCCTCCTGGAAGATGATCCGTTGTTCCTGCCCCTCGCTCTCCACCAGGATGCCCGGGACCCGTCCCAGGGCCCGCCGCATCGCCTCCTTGCGATCCTCCAGGACCGACCAGGGGTTGAAGGGTTCCTTGTCGGCCGTTCCCGAGCCCTGTGCCGAGGTGAACCGCGGCGTCAGGATCTCGGAGGTCAGGAACCAGGGGGCCAGGGCCAGCAGCAGGACCAGCAGCAGCGAGACCGAGGTGACGAAATCGGTGAAGGCCGGCCAGACGTCCAGCTTCCCTGACGAGTAGGGATTCCTCACTGCGGGCTGCGACGCATGGTCCAGGCCAGCGCTCCCGTCAACACGGCGGCCGAACCCGCCGTGATGGCCAGCGGAACCACGGGCATGACCAGGTAGAGCATGCCGACCAGCGCCGCGCCACAGGAGGGCAGGCACAACAGGGCCAGGCGATTCCAGCGCTCGCTGCCGTGCAGGACCCGACGGGTCTGGTCCAGGCCTTCGAGGCGTTGTTCCAGGCGCTCCAGCACGGCCCCCAGGCGAGGACCATCGGGGTCACCTGCGGGTCCGGATTCCGCCCGGCCACGCAGGGTCTGCTGCAGTTGCCGCACGGCCTCCAGCAGGGCCGCCTCGGTGGCCTGGGTTCCGCGGTTCTCCGAGGGCAGGCGGACCTCGGTCACCTCCGCTGGTCCGGGCTGCAGCCGGGCCAGCACGGGGGCCAGGGCCTCAGCCTGGGTCGCGGGCAGCTTCTGCAGGGTCTGGGCCCCGGCCCGCAGGACCTCCTCGACCCGGGCCAGTCCCTGCCCGACCTCCTGGGTGGCCTGGGTCCCACTCCGGGCCTCGTCGCGGGCGGCCCCGATCTCCTGGCACACCGCCTCCAAGGCCTTCTTCTGGTCCTCCGCGGCCGGGGCCAGGGCGCTCAGCGCGCTGGCCTGGCCCTCGGCCGACAGGGCCAGGTCGCCCAGCGACCTGGACTGACCCTCCAGGTATTGCCGCACCGCCTCCAGGATCTCGCCCAACTTCTCGTCGCGGGCCCGGGCCTGGACCTGCCAGGCCTCGCCCGCCTGGTGACGTTCGTCGGAAAGCAGCCTCTGGGTCTGGTCCATCCGGTCCAGGTGGGCGTCCAGGGCCTCGCGCAGGTGGTTGAGCAACCCCTGCAGCACCACCAGATCGCGCTCCTTGTCCAGGCGCAACTGGTCGCCCAGGGTCTCCAGGGGTGCGACCAGGCGCTGCACCCCCTCGACCAGTTGGCGGTGGCGCTGGTCCTGCCCGCACGCAACGGTGTGCAGGCCCTCGGCCAGTTCCTGGAAGCGGTGGACCGTGTCCAGGACCGCGCGGTGGGCCTCCTCCAGGGCCGTGCGGTCGGCCCCCAGGGATCCGGCGGCGTGTCGGAACTGGTCCACCACGGCGTAGAGCACCCCCAGTTGAGCCGACACCTGATCGAACTGCCCCAGGAGCCGGTCGGTCAGTTGGGAGAAGTATTCCTGGGAGGTGGTCAGGATCTCCACGGCCTCCTGCAGGGAGCCGAGGTCGTCCTGGGGGGTCAGCAAGGGAACGATCAGGGTGGAGGTCGTCTCCTCCAGGGGAGTCAGCACCCTGCGCTCCTGGAAGTTCTCGACCCCCCACAGGACCACGCTCAGCAGGATCGTGGTCAGGATGCCGCTCAGGGAGGCCTGGAAGGCCGGGACAAGACGGGCCCCCAGGGTCTTCAGCCCGACCGAGGCCTGCTGGCGCCGCGAGGCGTAGTCGCTCTCCAGGGCGTCCTGCCGGGCCAGTTCCTGGGTCAGGTCGACCTCGGCCGCGGTCCGCCGGCGGGCCTCCAGTTCCTCCCTCTGGCCCTTCAGGACCAGCCCCTCCTCGAAGAGCGTGGTCTGCGAGGTCAGGATGTCCACCATGCCTGGAACCGCCTCCAGCAGGCCGCTGACCGCCCCGCACAGGCCCAGCAGCACCAGGATCGCGGCCAGCGTGCGCGGCAGGGCCAGGCCGCGATGCGCCCGGGCCATCTCGATTTCGGCCAGGGCCTGGAACTGGGGCGGCTGGGGTGAGGCCGCGCGCTGTTCCAGGAGGTGCTCGACCCTGCGGGCCGCCACACCGCCCGGCCTCAGGTCGCGGCGCAGCCGGGGCCCCAGGTCCTCCAGGGTGCGCAGGGCCTCCTGGCGGGCCTGGCGGGAGTTCCTCTCCAATCGGCTCAGGTCCCCGGCGTCAGCCCAGGCCAGCAAGAGCTGGCGGACCAGGAGAATCACCCCCAGGGCGAAGCAGAACCAGATTGCCTGCACGAAGAACTGCGGCTCGGGAAGCCATCCAAAGGCACCGTTCACGATTCCATCCTTCCTCCCTCGTCCAGGCGCACCGGCACCCTCTCCTCCAGGCCTGAAGCCTCTTCCCGCGCCAGCAGGACTCCCTCCAGGGGCTCGGGAGGAGCCTTCCGGCCGATGACCAGGAAGCGCGCGTCCCCCAGACGGCGGACCTCGAGCCAGTCCTGGAGGTCCCCCGGGACCTCCACGTGGACCGCGGCGGCCCGCCCGTCTGAACGCCGGAAGCCCAGCCGGCGGAAGGGGCGCGGCTCGTAGCGACCGAAACGCAGATCCACACGGGCCAGGTTGCGACGCAACCACAGGCGGCGAAAGGGCAGCGCGTGGACCTCACCGGCCTGCCCCCGGGCGACCAGACGCACGGCCAGCGTGCCCTTCTCGACCCGGGGAAGCCGGGCCGGATCCAGGTCCAACCGGCCCTCCCAGACGGTGGCCCCCTCCTCCAGGGAGACCGGGATCGTGGTCACGGCGGGCATCGTCGAAACCAGGACCCACCCCTCCACCGGGCCTGCGCCCGACACCCGCTCCAGCCGTAGCCGGAGTTCCACGCCCCGGGTCGACACGGTGCCCAGATCCTGCGGCTGGACGCGCAGGGCGCAATGAACCACCTGGGGGTCCGGCCGGACCGCTACCCGCACCCGGGCCAGCAGGACCTGCTTGCGCAACACCTGGATTTCACCGGACCCGCCGAGCGGGGCCCCGACCACCCGGAAACCCACCAGTTCCTCGCCTCCGGCAGGGACGCTCAACTTCCCTGGCGGGTCCACCTGGATCCAGGGGACCCGGGCCTGCACCCGGACGTCCAGACCGCTCCTGCTGCCGGCCTGGACCGCCAGGGCCGCCCGGCGGGGGCTGGCGGGGAACCAGGCCGACAACCCCTGGGATCCGAGATGGTACTCCACGGCCCCCGGCAGGGCCAGGCTGACCGCAGGCAGTTCCCAACGCCCCAGGAGCGGGTGGGGCACCTCGGGCAGCGGAACCCGAAGCCCCCGCTCGTCCCCAACCGCCGCAGCGGTGACCACCGTGGAACCATCGGCGCGGCGGAAGGTGACCAACCCGGCACTGTAGCCTCCGGGAGGACCGGGAAGTTCGTGGGAGGGCGACGGTTCCCAGGTGAGCTCCGAGGGCCAGGCTCCAGGGACCTCGGAGGCCCGGACCTCGACGGCCGGGGTCGGGGCCACGGGCCCGGTCCGTTGGCTCCAG
>CAZQPM010000383.1:0-3651 GCA_964595195.1 uncultured Burkholderiales bacterium
GCCCCAACAAGGGCGACCACACCCCCTGGCCCCGTCTGCTCCGGCAGGGTTAGGCAGCCCCCAGCGTCCGGCCTGGACGCGCCCGACACGAAGAGGCACCGGATCGACGATCCGGTGCCTTCTTGCCGTGGAGGGGGGCGTGCCCCCCCGATCAGCCGACGGGGAAGCCCCGGGACTCCAGCAGCGGGCCGATCACCGGGTCGCGCCCCCGGAAGTTGCGGTAGGCCTGCGCCGGGTCCACCGTGTCGCCCACCGAAAGCACCGTCTCGAAGAGGCGGCGGGCCAACTTCCGGTCAAAGGGGCCGTCGGCTTCCTTGAAGGCCTGCCAGGCGTCCTGGTCCAGGACCTCGGACCACAGGTAGCTGTAGTAGCCCGCGGAGTATTCGTCTCCGTGGAAGACGTGGGCGAAGTGGGGGATGCGATGACGCATCACGATCTGCGAGGGCATGCCCAGGTCGGCCAGGGTCTTCTTCTCGAAGGCCCGGGTGTCGATCTCCCGGTCGCCTGCCAGGTGCAGGGCCATGTCGACGATCGCCGAGGCCAGGTATTCCACCGTGAGGAACCCCTGGTTGAAGGTGGCGGCCTTCTGGATCCGCTGCACCAGGTCGGCAGGCATGGGCTGGCCGCTCTCATGATGGATGGCAAAGCGGTTCAGCACCTCGGGGGTGGCCAACCAGTGCTCGTTCACCTGGGAGGGGAACTCCACGAAGTCCTGGGCCACGTAGGTTCCGGCCAGCGTCGGATAGGTGACGTTCGAGGCCAGGCCGTGCAGGGCGTGCCCGAACTCGTGGAACATCGTCTCGGCGTCGTCCCAGGAGATCAGGACGGCCTCGCCGGGCTTCGGCTTCACGTAGTTGGCGTTGTTGGACACGATCGGGGTGATCTGGCCGGCAAAGCGTTCCTGCGTGCGGTACTCGCTCATCCAGGCGCCGGAGCGCTTGCCATCCCGGGCGAAGGGGTCGAAGTACCAGTAGCCGACGTGGGCCCCCCGGGCGTCGCTGACCTGGCAGACCCGGATGTCGGGATGCTGGACCGGGATCCCCTGCACCTGGCGGAACTTCAGGCCGTAAAGTTGTTCGGCCACCCAGAACTGGGCGTCCTGCATCTTCTCGAGTTGCAGGTAGGGCTCGATCTCCGAGGCGTCCAGATCGTACTTCGCCTTGCGGACCTTCTCGGCGTAGTAGCGGTAGTCCCAAGGCTCGATGGCGTGGCCCGCCAGGGCCTGCATGTCGGCCACCTCTTCGTGGACCCTGGCCACCGCCGGCTTCCACACCTGCAGCAGGAGGTCCATGGCCTTCTGCGGCGTGCCCGCCATCGTGTTCTCCAGGCGCCAGTGGGCGTGGGTCTCATAGCCCAGCAGGCGGGCCCGGCGGGCGCGCAGACGCAGGATCTCGGCGGCAATCGGATGGTTCCTGGCCTCACCGCGGGACGCCCACATGCGCCAGACCTTCTCCCGCAGGTCGCGGCGATCCGAGAAGGTCAGGAAGGGTTCGGCCGAGGATCGGGTATTGCGGATGACCGTGGGGCCGTCGGGGTTCACCATCGAGGTCGGCAGACCGGCCAGTTCCTCGGGGCCCGAGAGGGTGATGCTCTGTCCTTCCTCGTCGGCCAGCAGGTTCTGCCCGAACTCGGTATACAGATGGGCCAGCCGCTCGTTGAATCCCGCCAGCTTCTTCTTGGCCTCGGGGTCCAGGGCCGCGCCCGAGCGCACGAAGTCCGTGTAGTGGCGCCAGGTCAGTCTCCTGCGCTCGGGGTCGAGGCCCTGGCATCCTTCGTGGACCTTCCGCACCCTGGCGAAAAGGTCCGGATTCAGGACCACTTCGTCGTGCAGGGCCGCGAACTTCGGCGCCCACTCGCGCTCCAGGGCCTGGATCTCGGGGCTGTTCATGGTGGCCGTGAAGATCTCGAAGACGCTGTGCACCTGGCGATAGGCGCGCCCGGAGTCCTCCAGGGCCGCCAGGGTGTTGGCGAAGGTCGCGGGCTCGGCGTTGGCGGCGATGGCGGCCAGTTCCTGGCGGTACTCGGCGATGGCCGACTCGAGGGCAGGCCCGAACATCTCGGGGCGGACCTGGTCCAGGGGGGGCACGCCCCCGTGGGGGCCTGGCCAGGGGGCCAGCAGGGGGTTGGAAGGGGTACGGGCCGCGGCCGGCAGGCCCACGGCGCCCAGAAGCAGAGCGGCGCCGGTGGCGCCCAGGAAGGAACGTCTGGTCATGGGCCCTGCTTTGGTTTCTCCGTGCAGGATTCCTCCAAGGCCAGGGGGGCCCGTCCCGGATCGCACCCAGGACACCCTCCGGCGCGCTCGGGAGACCGACTCAGGCCCGATCCGGGACGGGCCCCCCCGGTACCGTGCAGAGCCGCAACTGGCGCGCCGCAGCCAGCGCCGGCATCGTCAGGATCACGGCGATGGCCGCCTCCGCGGGGGCGTGGATAAGCCAGGTCACCAGGGCCGCTTGGGGTGGGAAGTAGCCCAGCAGGACCACCAGGCCCAGGACCGTCGTGCTGTGCACCGTGCTGGCTGTGGCGGTGGCCACGGCCGCCGCCGACCTCCACTGGCCGGGGCGCATCCTCAGGTAGCCTACGTAGACGCCCCAGGCCACCACGCCGATCAGGAGACGCGGCAGGAGCTGGACCAGGGGGTCGGGCGGGGCGAAACCCCTCACCAGGCAGAACAACCCGAAGATCCCGCCAACCAGGGCACCCGAGAGGGGGCCCGCGACCAGGCCTGCCAGGATCACGGGCACCGGCATCAGGGTCAGGGCCTGTCCCGGGGTCGGCACGGGAATGAAGCCCAGGCCGGTGGCCCCCAGGGCCATCGCCAGGGCTGCCAGAAGGCCCGTCAGCGTGGTCTGGCGGGTGGAAAGCGGGCGCACTCGGACACCTCCGGATTGGAGCCGCTCTGGAGCCCACCTCCTCCAGAGGCTCGGACTTTCAGTCCGGGGCCGGACATTCCGCCTGGAGCCCCGGGCACCTGCAAGCCCGCCGATCGGCTCGCCCTGGCCCTCCCGGTCGACCTGCGCTAGAATCGTGCCTCGAGAGGTCGACGCTGGGGCTTGCCTGACGTCGGGCCGACCTCTCCGGAGGAAGGACCTTGAAGCCCAGACAACTCACCTGGATCGCCCTCTTCGTCGTGCTGGACATCGTCTGCGCGCGCCTGTCCCTGACCCTCTGGGCGATCCCCTTGACCATGCAGTCGGTCAGCGTCCGTCTGGCCGGCTTCATGCTGCCGGTGAAGGAAGCGTTCCTGGCCCAGGCGGTCTACGTGGCGCTGGGCCTGCTGGGGTTCCCGGTCTTCGCCGGAGGGGGAGGGCTGCACTATATCCTGGCCCCCTCCTTCGGTTATCTGGTGGGCTTCCTCTTGACGGCCCCGTTGGTCAGCTACCTCTCGCGGATCTGGAACCCGCATGACCACTACGGAAGGATGCTGCTGGTCGGTCTGGTCTCCATGCCCGTCCTCTTCGTTCCGGGGGTGCTCTACATGAAGGTCGTGCTCAACCCGACCTGGACCCAGGCCTGGTCCGCGGGAATGCTGGCTTTCCTTGTGCCGGACCTGCTCAAGATCGTGCTGAGCGCCTCGCTGGCCCATCGCCTGAAGCGGGCCGGCTGGCGCCCCCACCAGGGCTGCCCCCCGCCGACGCCATGAACGACCGGCCC
>CAZQPM010000384.1:0-3647 GCA_964595195.1 uncultured Burkholderiales bacterium
GGCCACCTCGCAGGCCACCTCGCAGGCCACCTCGCAGGCCACCTCGCAGGCCACCAGTATGAGCCGGTCGGGGTCGTCCTGCAGGGTGTCCTCCAGATTCGCCAGCAGCACCCGGGCCCTGTCCTGGACCTCTTCCGGGGAGACGCCGCGGCCCTCCGGGATCCCGTGGACGACCGAGCGCACGGCCAGGTCGCGGACCCAGGCCAGGTCCTCGACCCGGGCCGGGCGGACCTGGATCGCCTTCGGGGCAGGGGAGGCAGCGGGATTCCTGGAAGCCACGCCCGTTGGCTTCGGCTGCGCTGACCAGGGCGCCTTCCTCAACTTGACGCTCGCTCGTCTCCGCTGGTATCATGACTGCATATTCTCGATGAGCCACGCGGGCCGCGCACAAGGACCGCCCGGCTGACAGGACCCCATCCTGACCCGAGTCGACAGTCTCGGGCCTCGGGAGGGGTATTGACATTTCATGGGGGTTTTTCTATGATGGTGGGCACGTCCTGGAACCGCCAAGCGGACGGCCGTCCCCGTCCGCAGGGTCCACTGACCGGATGGGGTCAGCGGCAACCAGCGGTGCCGGACCACAAGGCCACGTTGAGCAGAAACAAAGAAGACCAGACGAGGACTTGAGAGCCTGAGCGCCGGAGAAGCCGACCGGCGTGGGCTTTTGCATTTTTCGAGGCCGGCGCCCGATGGGGGCCGGCTATGGACGCGCACGAGCGTAGAGGAGGACCTTCTCCAATGTCGTTTCTCCGGCATGTGAACCAGGCCACCGGGCGTATCTCCTTCCAAAAGGTGCCGCCAGTCATGGAGCTCCCCAACCTGATCGAGCTCCAGCGCTCGTCCTACGAGCGGTTCCTGAACGAAGGGATGCGGGAGACCTTCCAGGACATCTCCCCGATCGAGGACTTCACCGGGAACCTGGTCCTGCAGTTCCTGGACCATTCCCTGGACGACCCGACCTACTCCGTCGACGAATGCCGGGATCGCGACGCGACCTACGCGCGTCCGCTCAAGGTCAAGGTCTGTCTGATCACCAAGGAGGGTGGTGACATCAAGGAGGTCAAGGAACAGGAGATCTTCATGGGAGATTTCCCGACCATGACCGACAAGGGCACCTTCGTCATCAACGGTGCCGAACGCGTCATCGTCAGCCAGCTCGTCCGGTCGCCCGGCATCTACTACCAGGATCACGTCGACCCGGCCACCGGTCGCAAGACCTTCTCGGCGGTGATCATCCCGAACCGCGGCGCCTGGTTGGAGTTCGAGACCGATACCTCCGACGTGATCAACGTGCGCATCGACAAGGCGCGCAAGGTGCCCGCCTCGGTCCTGATCCGGGCCCTGGGCTTCGAGAGCGACGACGAGATTCGAGCGCTCTTCGACGGCGAGGCCATGCTCGACCCGACCCTCGAGAAGGACACGCTGAAGACCACCGAGGAAGCCCTGATCGAGATCTACCGCAAGCAGCGTCCCGGGGATCCGCCCTCGGTGGAGAGTGCGCGGCAGCTCCTGAACAACCTGTTCTTCGAACCCAAGCGCTATGACCTGGCGCGCGTGGGTAGCTATCGCCTGGCCCGCAAGCTGGGCCGGATGATCCCTTGCGAGAACTTCGACAAGCAGACGGGCGAGGTCTGCGGCTGTCTCAACGAGCCCGGCAACACCGAGTGCAGCAAGTGCGGAACCCGCATCGCCTATGCAACCATCCTGACCAAGGATGATATCGTGGGCGCCGTGCGCTACATGCTGGCGCTGATGAAGGCGGACCGTTTCGAGCGGACGGACGACGACTCGATCCTGGCTGAGGGCCTCAGGCTCGTCCAGGACAGGGGCATGCTGTGGATCGGAGCCCGGGGCCCGGAATCCTTCGAGATTCCCGTCAACCCCGACGACATCGACCACCTCGGCAACCGCCGGATTCGCGGTGTGGGCGAGCTTCTGCAGAACCAGTTCCGCGTCGGTCTGCTGCGCCTGGAGAGGGTGGTGCGCGAGCGCATGACCGTCCAGGACGTCGAGACGGTCACCCCCCAGGTTCTGATCAACATCCGCCCGGTCGTGGCCGCCATCAAGGAGTTCTTCGGCTCCTCGCAGTTGTCGCAGTTCATGGACCAGACCAACTCGCTGGCCGAGTTGACCCACAAGCGGCGACTCTCGGCCCTGGGACCCGGCGGTCTGTCCCGGGAGCGCGCGGGCTTCGAGGTCCGCGATGTCCACTACTCGCACTATGGCCGCATCTGCCCGATCGAGACTCCTGAAGGTCCCAACATCGGCCTGATCGGTTCGCTGGCCACCTACGGCAAGGCCAACGAGTTCGGGTTCATCGAGACTCCCTACCGCCAGGTGGCGCGCATCCTGTTGCAGGACGTCAAGGACGACGTGACCGGCATCGTCTACCGCAAGGGGGACCGCATCGGTCGGCGCGAGCGCAATGCCCTGCTGCTGCGCGGCGTGGACGTCCCGGTCCGGGTCGAGGTGACGGGTCTGGTCGAGTACCAGTCGGCCGACGTCGAGGACGAGTACGTCATCGCCCAGGCCAACACCCGACTGGACGAGAAGAACAACATCATCGACGAGCGCGTGGTCGTCCGCGAGAAGCACGAGACCCTGATCGTGCCCCGCGAGGACGTGGACTACATGGACGTGACGCCCAAGCAGATCGTCTCGGTGGCCACGGCCCTGATCCCCTTCCTGGAGCACGACGACGCCAACCGAGCCTTGATGGGCGCCAACATGCAGAGGCAGGCCGTTCCCCTGCTGGAGCCCCAGGCTCCCATCGTGGGCACCGGAATGGAGTATCGGTCGGCCAAGGACTCCGGCGCCCTGGTGGTTTCCCACCACGATGGCGCGGTGACCTACGTGTCGGCCGACGAGGTCGTGGTCACCGACAACAAGGGCAAGCCCCACCGCTACAAGCTGCAGAAGTTCAAGAGGTCGAACGCCGGTACCTGCATCAACCAGCGGCCGGCCGTCCACATGGGTCAGCGCATCCGGGTCGGAGACATCCTGGCGGACGGCGCCTCCTCGGTGAACGGTGAACTGGCCCTGGGCCGCAACGTGCTGGTGGCCTTCATGCCCTGGGAGGGCTACAACTACGAGGACGCCATCCTGATCAGCGAGGAGCTGGTCCGCGAGGACGTGTTCACCTCGATCCACATCGAGGAGTACGAGTGCGAGGCCCGCGACACGAAGCTGGGGGCCGAGGAGATCACCCGCGATATCCCCAGCGTCGGCGACGAAGCCCTGAAGGACCTGGATGAGCGCGGCATCGTCCGCATCGGCGCGGAGGTTCGCACCGAGGACATCCTGGTCGGCAAGGTCACGCCCAAGGGCGAGACCGAACTGACGGCCGAGGAGCGCCTGCTGCGCGCCATCTTCGGTGAGAAGGCGCGGGACGTCCGGGATACCTCGCTGAAGGTTCCCCACGGCGAGAAGGGCAAGGTCATCGACGTCAAGGTCTTCTGCCGCGAGGAGACCGACGAGCTGGCGCCCGGAGTCAACCAGTTGGTGCGCGTCTACGTCGCCCAGAAGAGGAAGATCCTCCAGGGCGACAAGATGGCCGGCCGGCACGGGAACAAGGGGGTCATCGCCAAGGTGCTCCCGATCCAGGATATGCCCTATCTGCCGGACGCCACCCCGATCCAGATCGTCCT
>CAZQPM010000385.1:0-3634 GCA_964595195.1 uncultured Burkholderiales bacterium
TCGCAGTTCGCCCACCAGGTAGCCAGGCAGCTTTGAACGACCGTCCAGCACATTGCCCAGCAACTCCCGAAACGTCGCTGGGGTGTTCATCTCAGTGCGACCACGGTCACACACGGCGGGATGCGGCGTAGGAGGCAGCCACGTCGCCCTTTCGGCCGGGTCCACCTCAGGTTTCTCGGTCTCAGCCATCCTCAAAGCCCTCCTCCACTTGCCAGAACCACAAGCCTCGAGCAGGAAGCCGGCCCGGGCCGCGGACGTACTGTCCAGGATAAAGGGCGACGCTGACACCCGGTGTCACCCAATGGCCCGGGGTTGTGATCGGGGTTGAATTCCCAATCGGAGGGTTCTGAACCTGCCGGAGGTGGCGTCTGCAACGTGACGTTTCCAGAGCGCGACGGCAGGACGTCTCTTGCCGGCTTCGGTCGCCCTCCCCGCCCAAGTACCAGTCCAACAGGGCCCCTCCCGCTCGCCACGAAGGCACCCGCGCGGAGGATGGATGCCTAACCGGCCAGATGATACCCCCCTGGGTTCCAGAATCCTGGAACACTTGGTTGCCCGCGGCCCGAGTAAGGCCGTCGAGATCGCCAAAGCCCTGGGCGTCAACAGGACGGCGGTCAACAAGGTCCGGGGGTAAGTAACTTATAGGGGGGTGCTTCCCGGACGGACTGGCGGCACCTGCAGCGGATCTGGGCGCGATCGGAGCACCAGGATAGCGGCTTTCAGGCGGGACGGAGGGGCTCGAGGCGGCGGGGACTGTTTGCGAGCCCAGATGAGGCCCGGTGGGAGCACGGCCTGAGCATTCAGCGCAACGGCGAAGCCTGGCCGGCGGGCGCCAGGTCGGGTCAGTCCAGCCAGTCCTCCCAGCCAGGGGGTATCTGGTTGGCGTCGTCCCCGGGTGGCTCGAGGGCCGGGCGGGGTGGCTGCAACGGCGCTCGAGGCGGTTGCGGGCGCTTGCGGCTCACCGCTCCGTATGTTACCGGGGGGGCCTCGGGTAATGGAGCGGGAGGCGGTCGGGCCGGGTAGCCTCCGAGGCGTAGATGGGCCAGGAGGCGGACTAACTCGTGCCGCTCCAACAGGGCCCGACTGCGACGCATCTGGGTCCCGCACCGAGGGCACTTCTCCGGGTCCACCTGCCAGACGCGGAGGATGAGCCGGGCCCAGGGAGTGCGTCTCCTGGGTGGGGGTGAGGTGGGAGCCCCTTCGGGCTCGGGCTGGCCTCGTCGCTCCAGTCGGCCCAGGGCGCTGGCGAACCAGCCGTGGTGCGACAAGATGGGGCGCCCTCGCGGGGGGACATGCTGAGACAGGTCGGCCAGAAAGTCCACGGCGTGAAGGTAGTGGAGGGTCGCGCCCTTCTTCGTGCGGTAGGTCACCTGGCCCGTCTGCTCCGAGTAATTCAAGCGGTCGAGCGCGATGGGGCTGCGGGTGAGGTATTTCAGGAGGGTGCGCAGGTGCTCCCGGTCGTCGGGGTCCACGCGGGTCTCGACGTGGACGTGGAAACCGCTGCGCTCGACGGGCCAGGACTTCATGGTGTCGGCGGCCTCGGGGCTCAGGAGACCGAGGCGCGTGAAGGAGGCCAGGACCGAGTCGCGGAGCAGCCCGGTGAGGCGCCCGGAGTCCCAGTCGAGGTAGCCGTAGAAATCGCCTGAGGGGAGGAAGACGCCGTCGGTGATCAGGGCATGAATGTGGGGATGGTACTGGAGACAATCTCCCGCGCTCTGGCAGGCGGCCACCACTCCCGGAAGGGCGGCGGCCAGTTCTTCCCGGCGGTGGCGATGAGCACGAACCTCGCGGCGCAACTCCCGGGTCACGACACCGACGGAGAGTCGGACCAGGCGGCGCAGGAGCGTGGGGTCCTCCCGCACGCGATGCCGGATGCCCATCAGCCTCGGGAAGGTGATCACCACATGCCTGTAGGGGACCCGAGGCAGGATGTCACCGAGGGTCACGGCCAGGTCCTCGGCTCGACGGGTCATGCAGGACGGACAGATCCTCGTCTTGCACGAGTAGGGCACGGCGAGGCTGGTCCCGCACCCGGGGCACTTGAGGAGGACCAGGCCCTGGTTGTAGTCGCCGCACTTGAGGAAGTCGTTCCAGACCTTCTCGACATGGGAGGCCAGGGGGCCGTGGGTGAACAGGTGGCGCTCGGAATAGTTGCGGAGGAAGGCATCCAGATGATCGGAGACCAGCCTCCACAGCGGACTGAGGAAGGCTTCGCGAGGCCGGAACCCCGAGCAGTTGGATGCGGGGTTGCAGGTGCTGGCGGCCAGCGTCCGGGCCTCCGGCGGAGAGGCTGGCCGGAACGGGTCCACCCGGCCCGACGGGGGCGCCTCACACTCCCTCCTTCAGCGTGTCCCCGGCGTGTTGCCGATCTGTTTCCGACTCATTGCTGGCTCCTTGCCGAGAGGTTTCCATCCTGTGAACCGGTCTGGTGGTACCGGGGCGAGACCAGGGTGAGCGATCCGGGTGTGTCCGAGTCTTTTCGCTTCTTACAGACTCAGGACGAGACGCAGATCCTGGTCCACCTTGCCCAGCAGGCCACCCTCCAGCGGGCCGATCCGAACCGTCAGGAAGTCTCGGTCGCAGGTCAGGACCTGGCTGACGTTGGCCACTGAGTCCTGGGGCAGACCGCTCAGACCGGCAGGAACGGGCACGTTCCCCGGCGCCTGGGCCAGGGCGACGACCAGCACGGTCCGGATGCGGCTTCGGTTGAAGGAGTCGGCCTGGACCACCAGGACAGGCCTGCGGAAGCCCGGTTCGGAGCCCACCGGCTCGGGGTGCGACGCCAACCAGAGCTCACCTAGTTGGCGGAGTCTTCCGCATCGGAACCGCCGCCCCTCACCCGCGCAGCAGTCGGTTCACCCTCTCCATCACCTCGAAGGCGTCGGCCACGTACAGCACGTCGGCCTTGCCCTGGGCCCAGCCGCAGGCAGGATCCAGGTTGATCGCCCGGCGCTCGGTGACGAATCGCCAGCCCACCGCGTGGGGCTCCTCGCCGTGGCAGCAGGTGGACAGGCCCTTCGGGTGGCGCGGGGAGCTGCCGGTCTGGCCCACCTGGTTGAGGTGGGTCATGAACGAGAGCGATTCCTGGCCCTCCTGGCCCAGGTCCACCAGCGACTTGCTCCCTCCCAGGGAGGCGTCGCTGAGTTGGAGGAAGTCCAGGATCAGCTTCTCTGCATCCCCAGTGCGGGCACGGCCGTCCTTCTGCACCTTGGTCCAGCCGGCGCCGGCTACGAAGAGCAGGTCGGCTTCGGGCCGCACGGTGGCCTGGCTGGAGGTCGGCGCCTGCACTCCCTCGACCGTGGTCCTCCGATCTGCTTCGGTCAAGTCCAGGGACACGGGCTGCACCTGCGCGGTGCCGCCTTCAACAACCCAGGGCTCGTGGCAGCCGGGCTCGACCAGCAGGACCCAGGGCCGCTGGGCGCGGCTCAGGGTCGCCTCCATGCGCTGCCGGTAGTACCAGCGGGTGATCTCCAGGGAATCGGAGATCCCGGTGACGTGCGTGTCCGCGCGCCCGCCCAGCCGGTGGGCCACGCCGGCCATCACCCGGTGCGTCCGGATGCTGTCCACGATTGGCTTCGGGGACATCGCCCCGGTCAGCCAGCAGGCTCGGTTGCTGACCTCGCTGGAGGGACTG
>CAZQPM010000386.1:0-3607 GCA_964595195.1 uncultured Burkholderiales bacterium
CATCATCAAGGACATCGCGGGTGGGGTCACCGACGACCACGGCGAGCTCTGCGGCACCGATTTCAAGGCGGTCCAGATCGGCGGCCCCTCCGGCGGCTGCCTGGTGCAGGAACACCTGGACCTGCCCCTGGACTTCGACTCGCTGAAGAGGGCCGGGGCCATGGTGGGCTCGGGAGGCCTGGTCGTGATGAACAAGTCCACCTGCATGGTGGAGATCGCCCGCTTCTTCATGCAGTTCACCCAGAACGAGTCCTGCGGCAAGTGCGTTCCCTGTCGGGAGGGCACCAAGCAGATGCTGGCCCTGCTGACCGACATCGTGGAGGGCCGGGCCACCCTCGAGACGCTGTCCTTGTTGGAGGAGCTGGCCCGGATGGTCCAGATCGGCTCGCTGTGCGCCCTGGGCAAGACCGCGCCGAACCCGGTGCTGTCGACCCTGCGCTACTTCAGGGACGAGTACCTGGCCCACGTCGTCGACAAGCGCTGCCCGACGGGCAAGTGCGCCGCCCTGCGCGTCTACAGCATCGACGCCGGGAAGTGCATCGGCTGCGGAGCCTGCAAGCGCAAATGCCCGGTCGGAGCCATCGAGGGCAGCCCCAAGGGCCCGCATCGGATCGACCCCGACAAGTGCATCAAGTGCGGGGCCTGCGTCAAGACCTGCAAGTTCAGCGCCATCTCTGCCTGAGCGCGCCCCCGACCCGGCGGCCCGGCCCCCCCTGCCGGCAGCCCAACCCCGCCTTCACGGCGACGATGCCCGCCCCCCGGGCGGCGCCCCCAAAGAGGATCGCATGATGAAACGCCAGACGCTGACCCTGGACAACACAACGGTGACCTTCACCGACGAGCGGAACCTGCTGGAGGTCGTCCGCAAGGCCCATATCGAGCTGCCCACCTTCTGCTACCACTCCGAGATGAGCATCTACGGAGCCTGCCGGCTGTGCATGGTGGAGGTCGAGGGCATGGGCATGGTGCCCGCCTGCTCGACCCTGCCGGCCGACGGCATGGTGGTTCACACCAGCACGGAACCGATCCGCCAACTGCGCAAGATGATCATCGAGCTGTTGCTGGCCTCGCACATCGGCGACTGCCCCAGTTGCTCGAAGGGCCCCTCCTGCCAGTTGCAGAAGCTGGGCCAGCGCATGGGCGTCGACAAGGTCCGCTTCCAGAAGGCCCGGAACCCCGTCGCCATCGACGTCTCCTCGCCCTCGCTGCGGCGCGACCCGAACAAGTGCGTGTTGTGCGGCGACTGCGTCAGGATGTGCAACGAGATCCAGACCGTGGGCGCCATCGACTTCGCCTACCGGGGCTCGCAGGCCACGGTGATGCCCTGCTTCGGCAAGGAACTGGGCGAGGTCGAGTGCGTCAACTGCGGGCAGTGCGCCCGGGTCTGCCCCACCGGTGCGCTGGTGCCGCAGCCCAACATCGACGAGGTCTGGAAGGTCCTGCACGACAAGTCCAAGACCGTGGTCGCGCAGGTGGCCCCGGCCGTCCGGGTGGCCCTGGGTGAAGCCTTCGGGATGGACCCCGGGACGATCACCTCGGGACGCATCGTGGCCGCGCTGCGTCGCATGGGCTTCGACCGCGTCTACGACACCTCGTTCACAGCCGACCTGACCATCGTCGAGGAGGCCGAAGAGTTCCTGGAGCGCAAGAAGAAGGGCGAGAACCTGCCCCAGTTCACCTCCTGCTGCCCGGCCTGGGTCAAGTTCACCGAGCAGTACTACCCGGAGTACCTGAGCAACCTGTCCACCTGCAGCTCGCCCCAGCAGATGATGGGAGCCCTGTGCAAGGCCAGCCTGAAGAAACTGCAGAACATCCCGGCCGAGCAGGTGGTCGTGGTCTCGATCATGCCCTGCACGGCCAAGAAGTACGAGGCCCGGCGTCCCGAGCACACCCGCGGGGCCGAACCCGACGTGGACCTGGTCCTGACCACCCAAGAGCTGATCCTGATGATCAAGGAGTCGGGCCTGGTCTTCAACCAGCTCGAGCAGGAGGCTTTCGACATGCCCTTCGGTTTCACCACCGGAGGGGGCGTGATCTTCGGGAACTCGGGCGGAGTCACCGAGGCGGTCCTGCGCTACGCCGCCGAGAAGATCACCGGTCGCAAGGACTCGAACTACGTATTCAAGGCCGCCCGCGGCCAGGACGGCCTGCGCGAATTCACCATGACCATCGAGGACACGCACCTGTCGGTGGCCGTGGTCAGCGGCCTGGGCAACGCCCGCGAGGTCGTGCGCCGGATCAAGAGCGGCGAGAAGCACTATGACCTGATCGAGGTGATGGCCTGCCCCGGCGGCTGCATGAACGGTGGAGGCCAGCCGATCTCCTCGCACGCCGACTACAAGGAGAAGCGCACCTGCGGCCTGTACGACAACGACAAGATGCTGCAACTGCACAAGCCCCAGGAGAACCCCTACGTCGCCGAGGCCTACGAGAAGATGCTGCAGAAGCCGGGCAGCCACGTGGCCCACGACCTGCTGCACACCACCTACAGCCCCAAGCGCCGGACCTCGGGCTTCGGCCCGGAAGCGGCCGAGGCCGGAGCGGCCGACAGCCCGCTGGAGATCTCGATCTGCTTCGGCACCAGTTGCTTCATCCGCGGCGCCCAGCAACTGTACAGCGGGATCAACGCCTACCTCTCCGAACAGGGGTTGAAGGCCAGGGTCTCGATGTCGGCCACCTTCTGCTACGAGCGCTGCGACCGCGGCCCGGTCGTGCGGATCGGCGAGGAGACGCTGGAGCACTGCACCCTGGACATGGCCCGCAACGCCATCCGGCAGCACCTGGCCAGGGGAACGGCGAAGACCCCCGTCTAGGAGCCCTGGCGACCGCAGGCTCCCAGACTCCGGGCGAAGACAGGCCCCGACACGCCCCCCGGACCAGGGGGCGGTCGGGGCCCTCAGGCTTGAACAGTCAAGGAGGCCCCCGTGAACGCGCCACCCGATATCCTCAGGACCCTGTCGGCCAGGTGCCGGGACTGCTATCGCTGTGTCCGGGTCTGCCCGGTCAAGGCCATCGGGGTGCGCGACAACCAGGCCTGGGTCGACCCCGAGCGCTGCATCCTGTGCGGGACCTGCGTTCGGGAGTGCCCCCAGCATGCCAAGGTCTACCGCGATGACACCGAGGTGGCCGCCTCGCTGGTGGCCGAGGGTCGGGCGGTGGCCAGCGTGGCCCCCTCCTTCGCGGCGGTCTACAGCGGCTGGAAGGCCATGCAGTTGCCCTCGGCCCTGCGCCAGTTGGGCTTCGTGGCCGTCTGCGAGACCTCCGAGGGCGCCGAGATGATCTCGCAGAAGGCGGGGGAAATCTGCGCCCGACCGGGCAACACGGCCAACGTCTGCACGGCCTGCCCGGCCGTGGTCAGCTACGTCGAGAAGTACCATCCCGAACATCTGGGCTCGCTGCTGCCTGTGGTCTCTCCGATGATCGCCCACGCCCGGGCCCTGAAGGAGAGGTGGGGAGAGGGGACCCGGGTGGTCTTCCTCGGACCCTGCCTGGCCAAGAAGCGCGAGGCGGAGCGCCCCGAGTTCCGGGGCTCGGTGGACGCCGTGCTGACCTTCGAGGAGTTGGACCGCTGGTTGGAGCGCGAGGGAATCCGGCTGGAGGACTGCGC
>CAZQPM010000387.1:0-3595 GCA_964595195.1 uncultured Burkholderiales bacterium
CCAGGTCGTCGAGGTCCTGGCACAGCCGTGAGACGCGGCTCTTGTCCATCCCCTCAAGTCCCATGGCGCTGACCAGGTCATCAACCTTGCGGGTGCTCACGCCGTGAACGTACGCCTCCTGGACCACCGAGATCAGAGCCCTCTCGGCCCGGCGACGCGGCTCCAGCAATGCCGACGGGAAGTAGGAGCCCGAGCGAAGCTTGGGGATGCGCAGCTCAATGGAGCCGACCCGCGTCTCCCAGGGTCGACTCCGGGTCCCGTTCCGGTAGCTCGTCCGGCTCTCCGACCTCTCGTGGCGCTCCGCACCAATCTGGGCGGAGACCTCCAGGTCCATCAGGAAGTGCACGGCGTGCTCCACCAGCTCTCTCAACAGGTCCTCGTCACTCGCCAGCGCGGCCTTGCGCAACGTCTCCAGAAATGGCACTCTCGGATCGGCCATCGGCAGGGTCCTCCTTGGTAGCTTGTTTTGCTTTCAAACCACCAGAGGCCACGCCGATGGCCTTCTTGTCAAGTTCCGGAATTTACACCACCACCTGAGACATTACCCAGGGGAGGTAGTGTCTCAGGAGGTGGTGTAACTGCGTGGCGGCGTCATCTGCAGCATGTAATTACTGCCATACATAATTACAGCCCGACTGACACCCTTCCACTTGGGCGGTCCACCTCAAAAAATGACGGGTGGCCATAGGCTTTTATTGTTGTCCACTAAACCACCTAACCGGTAAACCGCTCATACATAGAACCACATGGACGGATGTCGCCACCTGAGGAGGGATGGGCCTCATTCTTGAAGAAAATCCCTCCATGATTCTTGCCGTATTGAACAACAAAGGCGGGGTGGGGAAGACCACCACGGCCGTCAACCTGGCGGCGGCTCTGGCCAGAGGATCGCGCCGCGTGCTGCTGGTGGACCTCGACAGCCAGGGGTCGGCCTCCCTCTCGCTCGGGGTCCATCGAAGCGAACTGGAACCGTCGATCGCGGAGGTGCTGCTGGGTGGCGAAGCGGCTGCGCCCCTGATCCGATCGACCCAGGTCAAGGGCCTGGACCTGCTGACCGGCTCCATGGCCCTGGCGAACGTGGACCTGGCACTGGCCGAGGAAGAGGGGAGGGAAAACCGCCTCAGAGAAGCCCTCGAGCCGCTCCGATCCCGCTACTCCACGATCCTCCTGGACTGCCCACCCTCGCTATCGCTGCTCCCGGTCAACGCCCTCCTGGCGGCGGACCGCTTCCTGGTCCCGGTCACACCCCAGTACCTGGCCCTGGAAGGGCTGGTCAACCTGATGGAAGCGGTCGACAAGGTGCAACAGGGCTTCGGCGGTGGAGCCTCGCTCCTCGGCTTCCTCCTGACGATGGTGGACTACCGGGCGCGGGTCACCTCCGAGATCGTGAAGATCCTGCGGGAGCACTACCCCGACCAGGTCCTGAAGACCGAGGTGCGGGTCAACGTCCGTCTGGCGGAGGCCCCCAGTTTCGGGAAGACCATCCTGGACTACGACGGACGCTCTTCGGGCGCCGAAGCATACAGGAAACTGGCGCGCGAAATCCAGCAGAAACTGAAGGGAGTCATCGGCGCATGAGAAGCAGGACAGGAAAGGCAGCCCAAGACATCTTCTCGCCAACCCGCCGGACAGCGAAGACGGAGGCCCCCGTTCCTGTACCGCAGGTAGCGGCAGAAAGCCCCGAGTCGACCTCCAACGAAACGCAGGCGAAAATCCCGCAAAACGGTTCAAGACGCGGCCCTGGACGTCCCCCGGTTCACGACGAGCGTTGGGCCAAGGCCACGGTGATCCTGTTGAACCGGCACATCGTGTTCCTGGACCGGCTGTCGTCCGACATCCGCGAGAAGACCGGCCGGGCGATCAAGCGGGCGGAGCTCATCCGGGCCCTGATCGAGATGCTGTCGGAGTCCGACATCGACCTAACCTCTGCCACATCAGAAGCCGACATCAAGGCGCGCCTGGTCGAAGCCGTGGCCAGCTGATCCCGGCAGCAGGGGGCGAGAAGGATGATAACCTTGGAACAGCGTCGCAAACGGGCGCAGGACATCGCCCAGGCGGTTCGCGAGGCCCTGGGCCCGGGTGGCCCGCGGGACCTGGCGCGCATCCTGGCCAAGACGCTGCAACCAGAAGAGGCTCGCGACCTGGCCCAGGACCTGGTCGGTGCCCTAGCCGAGACGCTGAACTTCCACGACGGGGCCGTGGGCGTGTTGGAGGAACTCCTCCAGGACCTGGGAACCGGGCCCAGGCCCCCCACGAACCTGGAGGCCCAGCACTTCGTCGTCCCGGGGCCCTCCCATTACCACGCGGTCCGGGAGGCCATGGCGCTGAACACCTTCCAACAGGTGGGAGAGTCACCCTGGCCGACCGCAGTCCTGGGCCAGGGCGGCGCCCGCGGGGTGGCCCAACTACGTCCAGCCGGCACGGAGGAGCAGGCCCTGGTCGCCCCCGAGGAACTGGAGTGCCTGCGCGAGATGATGTGGAAACAGCGCGAGGAGCTGTCGGACCTCGACGCTGATGTCCTGGACGCGCTGAGCGCGCTGTGGATCTCCAACGCCCGTTCCCCCAAGGACGACGCCGTCGCGGCGGTCGACGACCTCCTGTCCATGAGGCGCCTTCAACCCAAACTTGGAGGGAACGGCTGCCGTGGGGGATACCGGCCGCACCAGAGGGCGGAAGTGCTGCGCGCCCTGTGCCACATCCAGAACCTCTGGATCCAGATGGTGGAGTTGGAGGTCTACGAGGTCGACTCGCGAGGGAGACGGCGGACCAAGCCGACCCGGCACGCGATCCAGAGCCGGGCCTTCGTCATCACGGACCGAATGGGGCAGATCCGACTGGACGGGCTGCTGGACGTGCAGAAGTTCGTGTTCCGCCCCGGCAAGGTGTTCGCCATGTTCCTCTTCGGCCCGGGCCGCCAGATCGCGCTGCTGGCAGCCAAGGCCCTGGCCTACGACCCCCACCGCCAGAGCTGGGAGAAGCGCCTGACCCGCTTCCTCAGTTGGCAGTGGAGGTGCGACGGGGGAGGGCAAATCCAGGGAGCCACCTTCTCGATCCCCGCCCTCCTGGAGGTGGTGGGGGAGCGACCCGACGAGGAGAAGCGCCCCGGCCGGATCCGGGACCACCTCGAGAAGGCGTTTGAAACCCTGCAACAGGACAAGGTGATCTCGGACTGGGCCTACGTCGAGGAGGAAGTCGAGCGCTCGAAGGGGTGGGTCCAGCGATGGCTTGGACAGCAGGTTCGACTGGACCCACCCAAAGAGGCCCAGGAACTGTACCGCTCCCTCGAGAGACAGCTCGAGAGGAAGACCGCCCTAAGAACACCCAACCAGCTTGCCGAGCAGGTGCGCCAGAGAAGAAAGGCCCTCGGCCTGAGCCAGGCCGAAGCCGCCAGCCAACTCGGGATCTCCCAGGGCTACCTGAGCCAGGTGGAGTGCGGGCACATGGAAACAGTCAGCCAAAAGCTGTCAGATCGCCTGAAAGACTGGCTTTGATGGCCTTGGAGCCGACCCGGACCCAGCGAGGCCATGCCGTCCTTATGGTGACACCAAATCGTCCTCATGGTGGCACCAAATCGTCCTTATCCTGACACAATTAG
>CAZQPM010000388.1:0-3551 GCA_964595195.1 uncultured Burkholderiales bacterium
CTCGGCGCCCACGCCCTTTCCCGAGGTCGCCTTCTCCAGCGCCTGGGAGAACGCGTCGGCATCCACGTTTCCGGTCCTGCTTGTGGAAGAGGCCCCGTCGCGCGACGAAGCAGTCGAGCCCATCATCGAGATCAGCATGTTGTTGTCCATCCACTCGCTCCTTTACCTGGGTGCCCGGTCAGGCGGCGTCCCCTCTTCGGGAGGGGAGCGCGCCTGCTCGGCGGTCGGCCGCACCTGGTGGCACGGCGGCGGTCGGTCCTTCAAACCCGCAAGAGCCAGCCTGTGCACCTCGGGGTCCGCTCCGCCGCCGCCAGGCGGTGGGCTGCCGACTCCGGGGGTGCGGAGCCGGCGGGGCTAGACTGCCCCCGGGTTCTCCTTGTAGCGGCGGTAGAATTCCAGCACGTTGGCCACGTAGTGCTGGGTCTCTTCGTAGGGAGGGATCCCTCCATGCTTCTCAACGGCGCCGGGCCCGGCATTGTAGCCTGCCAGGGCCTTGCTGATGTTGCCGTCGAAGCGGTCGAGCAGGGAGCGCAGGTAGCGCGTCCCGCCCATGATGTTCTGTTGGGGGTCGTAGGCGTCCTTGACGCCCAGACCGGCCGCGGTCTCGGGCATCAACTGCATCATCCCCTGGGCTCCACACCACGAGGTCGCCTGGGGGTCATATCCCGACTCCTGCTTGATGACGGCTCGGATCAGGCTCTCGTCCACGTTCCACTTCTGCGAGGCTTCGCGGATCATGCCATCGAACTTGTGGGGGTCCGGCCTGGCTCCCGCCAGCCTGGAGGGGCCGGTGGTCGGACGGAACTTCTGGTCCTCGCTCATGGAGTTGACCAGGCGTTCGAAGGTGACCCCATCGGCACTCCGGGTGGCTCCGGGGACGACGCGCGCAGGCGTCGTGCTGGGGGTCAACCCTCCGGGGGCTTCGAACCTGGCCTCCAGGGATCGAACCCGCTGCTCGATCTGGTTGATCCGGTCGTAGACGGACATGTCTTTCCTCCTTGGCGGGCCCGCCGGGCCCTCAGCCGGTCGCTTTTTCTCGGGCGTACTTCAGGGTGGCCAGCTCGTCGAGCATCTTGGCCTCTTCGGCATCGATCTCGGCCTGCCAGTTCTCCTGGCTGGTTTCCTTGTGCTTTTCGTAGGTCTTGCGGTCCTGGGCGGCCTTCAGGAGGTTCTGGCGTTGTTCCAGGATGCGGATCGCCAGTTCCTTGAGTCGGAGTTCCTGGTTGAGGATGAGGTTCTCCAGGTTCTTGATGTGCTGCGGGAAGAAGCGCAGGCCGTTGATGTCGAGGGTTCCGTTGCGTTGCCGATCGCGCAGCTCGATTCGGACCTCGGCCAGTTGAGCTTCCAGTTGAGCCTTGATTTGCCGTTCGCGCTCTTCTTCCTGGAGAAGCTTGGCCAGTTTCTCCTTCTCGTCATCCTCCTTCTTCCTCTTCAGTTCCAGGACTTTCTCCAGGCGATAGCGGAATCTGGGCTGAGCCATCAGTCCCCTCCGAACATCTCCAGCAGGCGCTGGCGCGTCTCCTGGAAGGGGGCCGGCTCGTAGACGCCTTGGGTCAGGAAGGCCTGGACCAGGTCGATCATCTGGATGGCGTAGTCCACCTTGGGGTTGGAACCCCGTTGGTAGGCACCGATGTTGATCAGGTCCTCGTTCTCCTGGTAGGTGGCCAGGACGTTGCGCAGTTTGCCCGCAGCCTTCTGGACATCCTGGGGGTTGATCTCGGTGAAGAGTCGGGATACGGACTGCAGGACGTCGACGGCGGGATAGCGATTCTTGTGGGCGATCTTGCGGTTCAGGACGACGTGACCGTCGAGGATCGAGCGCACGGTATCGGCGATCACCTCGTTCATGTCGTCGCCCTCGACCAGGACGGTGTAGATGGCGGTGATGGTCCCTCGGGGAGAGGTCCCCGAGCGTTCCAGCAACTTGGGCAGGATGGCAAAACAGGAAGGGGTGTAGCCCTTGGTGGCGGGTGGTTCGCCGACGGCCAGGCCGATTTCGCGCTGGGCCATCGCGAAGCGCGTCACCGAGTCCATCATCAGGATGACGTCGCGCCCCTGGTCACGGAAGTACTCGGCCACCGCGGTTCCCGTGTAGGCACCCTTCAGGCGTACCAGGGCCGGTTGGTCGGAGGTGGCCACCACGACCACCGAGCGCTTCATTCCCTCCTCGCCCAGGTCCCTCTCCAGGAAGTCGCGCAGTTCGCGGCCCCGCTCGCCGACCAGGGTGAGCACGCTGATGTCCGCCTCGGTGTTCCGGGCGATCATCGACAGGGTGGTGGACTTGCCCACGCCCGAGCCGGCAAAGATGCCGACGCGTTGGCCCTTGCCGAAGGTCAGCATGGAGTCCAGCACCCGGACCCCCAGGGCCAGCGGCCTGTCGATGCGAGGGCGGGTGATGGGGTTCGGGGGATCGTTGTAGATGGGATACTCGACCTCCCATTCCAGTGGCCCCTTGCCGTCGATGGGGTTTCCCAGGCCGTCCAGGACGCGGCCCAGCAGTTTGGGGCCGACCCGGACGGAGAGGGGCTTGCCGGTGGCTCGGACCTCGCAGCCCGGGCCGATGCCTCCCAGATCGCCCAGGGGCATCAGCATCACCTTGCTGGCCTTGAAGCCGACCACCTCGGCGCGGGTGGGGCTGCGCCCCTCCTTGTCGTAGATGTAGCAAAGTTCGCCGACCTTGACGGCGGGGCCCTCGGACTCGATGGTCAGCCCGATCACCTGGGTGACCCGTCCGTGCATCCTGATCGTGGTGCAGCGCTGGGCGGCCCGGACGTAGCGGGAGAGGTCGATCGTCGGGATCGGGGTCAGGGGGGGCAGCGGAAGCGAGGCCAGCTTTTCGGCCGTCGGTGGGATCAGGGCCTCGGGGTCGGGGAGATGGTCAATGAGGCTCATCGGCGTCCTCCTCCTCGACCCCCAGGTCGACCCGCTCGAAGGCTGTGGCAATGGCGGCCAGTTGGGTCACCAGACGGGCGTCCACGTTGCCCAGGTTGGTCTCGATGATGCAGCCTCCGGCTTCGACCTTCGAGTCCACCACCAGTTCGAAGTTCTTCAGGCCTTCGACCATCCGGGCCAGGGTCGTGCGGTCCTCGTTGACGATGTGGTAGTCGTCCGGTGAGACGCGGATCAGGACCTCCTCGCGATCCTTGATTCCGGTGAGGGCGTGGCGCACGACTCCCATGATGACCTCTCCCGAGGAACGCACCTCCTGGCCGATGATCTGTTCGGCGACCTTGATGGCCAGGCGAGCCAGTTCCGCCTCGGCCGAGTTCAGCAGCTTCTCTCGTTCCTGGAGGGCCTGCTGGTAGAGGTCCCGGGCATGCTTCATCAATCGGGCGAAGTCTTCGCGGCCCTGGCGGCGCCCTTCCTCGCGCCCCTCGACCACCCCCCGCTCGGCCGCCTCCTTCTGGGCCATGTTGGCGTGCAGGCGGATCTCCTCGATCAGGTGCCTGGCCTGCGCCTGGGCCTCGGTCAGCATCTGCTGCGCCTTGCGGCGGGCCAGGCGGATCTCCTCGATCAGGTGCCTGGCCTGCGCCTGGGCCTCGGTCAGCATC
>CAZQPM010000389.1:0-3536 GCA_964595195.1 uncultured Burkholderiales bacterium
CGATGAGATCGTCAAGGGGGCCCGCGACAAGGCGATCATGAGCGGCATCAGCATTGTCTCCAGCGGCGCCATGATCGCGGCGGCCCTGGGCGCCCCGCCTCTGGTGGCCGTCGGCGCCGTGGTGTTGGGTATCGGCTCGATGGTCTTCGGGATGCGCGGCGCCCTGAAGGCCATCGGCAGCAAGATCGCCGGGAAGATCAAGGGAATCTTCCACAAGGATCAGGCGTCCAAGGAACAGGCGGCCCAGGGAACGGCCCAGAAACCTCAGGTCGTTCCCAGCGCGTCGCCGGAGGTGGCGGCCGCCAAGGAGGCCTCCCCTCCGGCCCCGGCAGCCATGCCCGCCTCGACTCCCGCAGCCCCCGCTCCCCAGGCCGAGCAACCCGCCGTGGCGGCTCCGGCTCCGCAGGCCCCCGAGCCGCTCTCCGACGAGCAGATCCAGCAGATGGGCACCCGGGTCCAGGAACTGCAGGCCCAGTTGATGGCCGACCCCAGCATCGCCGGCACCCTGCAGCGCATGCAGGAACTGATGCCCGTAGCCATCCAGAACCCCGAGGGCACCGAGGCGGCGGAGTACATGCAGGTGGAGGAGGGGCTCAAGACCCATCCTTCGGCGGGCGCCCCCTACAACGAACTGGTCCAGTTGCAGGCGGCCCTGCTGTCCGACCCGCGGGTGCAGCAGATGATGCTCGACCAGCAGGTGGCCGCCAGCCAGGCCGCGCAGTAGCGCCGATCGGCTGTCCGGCAACAAGGGTCCGTCCCCCCTCGGGGAACGGGCCCTCGTGCGTCCCTGGGGCTCTGCGCTCCTGCGGGGAGGGCGGAGGCCGTGAATCCAGAATGGGAGGCTTCGCAGACCAAGGAGGCTTTCCATGTCGACGCCGATCCCCTTCACGGGCAACTACGACGATCTCTCCACCGAGACCGGATTCCAGTTCAAGTTTTTCTGCGAGCGCTGCCAGAACGGCTACATGAGCACCTACCAGCGCAACGCTGTCGGCGTGGCCGGGCAACTGCTGCAGGGGGCCTCGTCGCTCTTCGGCGGGCTCTTCAGCCAGGGAGCCAGCGCGACCGACCACGTGCAGCGCCTGGTGGGCGGTCCGGCGCACGATTCGGCCCTGCGCCAGGCCGTCGCGGAGGTCGCCCCGCTCTTCCACCAGTGCAAGCACTGCGGGGATTGGGTCTGCCAGGAGGTGTGCTGGAACCCCCAGGCGGGGCTGTGCAAGAACTGTGCGCCGGTGGCCCGGGAGGTCGAGGCCTCGGCCCGGGCCCGCCACGTCGAGACCCAGGTGACCAACGACCTGTTCCTGGAAGAGAACGTCCGGATGGGCGCCAAGGGCCGGCAGGTGGCCCAGAAGTGCGCGTGCGGCGCTCCCACCCTGGGCCGGAAGTTCTGCCCCGAGTGCGGTCAGCCCACCGGCGCCGGCTCGAAGTTCTGCCCCGAGTGTGGCGCCCGCGGCACCCCCGGGGCGAAGTTCTGTCCGGAGTGCGGCCACAAGATGGACGGCTGAGCCGACCCCTCGCCCGGTCCCCGCTGGCGAGGGGCCATCCCGTGGCTGCCAGGGGCAACGGTTGACCCCGGCAGGAGCCGGGTACAAAGGGCGAAGCCGGTAGGCCTGAGGCCAACCCGTTCCTTTATCCTGGAGTCGACCCCCACCTGGAGGAAGCATGAAGAGCGTTCCCGCCTTCGGCGCCGTGTCGCCGACCGAACCCCTGGTTCCCCTGACGATCGAGCGTCGCGAACTGACGCCCAGGGACATCCTGATCGAGATCAAGTACTGCGGCGTCTGCCACTCGGACATCCACCACGTGCGCGGAGACTGGGGGCAGGTGGCCTACCCCGTGGCTCCCGGTCACGAGATCGCCGGGATCGTGGCCGCAGTGGGCTCCGAGGTGACCCGCTACGCCGTCGGCGACCGCGTCGGCGTCGGCTGCATGGTGGACTCCTGCCGCACCTGTCCTGCCTGTCAGGACGGCGAGGAGCAGTACTGCCACCAGGGGGCCACGAACACCTACGGCAGCGTCGACCGTCACGGCGACCTCACGCATGGCGGGTATTCCACCCACGTGGTGGTGCCCGAGGACTTTGCGGTGCGCATCCCGGACGCCCTGGACCTGTCCGTGGCGGCCCCCATCCTGTGCGCCGGGATCACCACCTACTCACCGCTGCGTCACTGGGGTGCAGGCCCCGGCAAGAAGGTGGCCATCGTCGGGATGGGCGGATTGGGCCACATGGCCGTCCAACTGGCGCACGCCATGGGCGCCGAGGTGACGGTCCTGTCCCAGACCCTGAGCAAGAAGGAGGATGGCCTGCAGCTCGGAGCCGACCACTACTACGCCACCAGTGATCCCGAGACGTTCCAGAAGCTGGCGGGCACCTTCGACCTGATCCTCAACACCGTCAGCGCCCGGATCGATCTGGGCGCCTACCTGTCGTTGCTGGCGGTGGACGGGACCATGGTGAACGTGGGGGCTCCCGCCGAGCCCCTGTCCCTCCACGTCTTCTCGCTGGTCCTGAAGCGGCGTTCGTTCGCCGGCTCGCTCATCGGAGGCATCCGTGAAACCCAGGAGGTCCTGGATTTCTGTGCCCGGCACGGGGTGGCCCCGAGGATCGAGCTGATCCCGGCCGATCGGATCAACGAGGCCTTCGAGCGCGTGCTGGCCTCCGACGTGCGCTACCGCTTCGTGATCGACATCGCCTCGCTGAAGTCCCAGGGCTGACGGGGCCTGGAGTTGCAGTTCAGTGCGGGCCCGGAAGGCTCCGGGCCCGCACTGCCTACGGTTCGTCGGCTGGGGCGGGCCTGGAGCCCAGGCGGGCCCGCTCCTCCTCGACGAGGCTCTCATCGAGCTTCCTGAACAGCGGTCGGGGCTCGCCCAGGACGTGCCCCTCGGGCAGTTCCGGCATCTCCCAGGGGCCCGCCTCCGGGTCGCCGGCCAGACCCAGTACCTCGTGCAGGGTCCGGCTGGTGTTCGGCAGGAAGGGCGTCAGCAGCACCCGCAGCGCGGCGATCAGACGCACCACGGTGGCCATCACCGTGCCCGTGCGCTCCTTGTCGGTCTTGACCAGTTGCCAGGGGGCCTGCGAGTCGAAGTAGCGGTTGCCCTCCCGGGCCAGTTCCATGGCCTCGGCCAGGGCGGCCTTGAACTGGCAGGCCTCCAACAGGCCTCCCACCCTGGGGAAGGCCTCGCGGGCTCGCGCCAGGATGGCCCGGTCCTCGTCGTTCTCGGCGGCGGCCGGGATCCGGCCCTCGAAGTGCTTGCGCGTGAAGGTCATGCTGCGGTGGACCAGGTTTCCCCACCAGCCGACCAGTTCGTCGTTGTTCCGGCGGTGGAACTCGCTCCACGAGAAGTCGGTGTCGGCAGCCTCGGGCGCGGCGGCCGTCAGGACGTAGCGCAGGGGATCCGGGTCATAGCGGTCCAGGAAGTCGTTGGTCCACACGGCCCAGTTCTCGGAGGTGGAGAACTTGCGACCCTCCAGGTTCAGGAACTCGTTGGCCGGGACGTCGTGGGGCAGGTTCAGCCCCCCCCGGCCCATCAGGACC
>CAZQPM010000390.1:0-3535 GCA_964595195.1 uncultured Burkholderiales bacterium
CCCCCCACGGCGAGCCCACTACGCCCCCCTGATCACCCCCGAACACCCGACCTGGCCAGAGCCCACCCTCCCTACGTGCTCGCCACTCGCGCTGCGCCCGGTCTCCGTCATGTTTCGCAGGATGTTCCTGAGAAGCATGACGGATCGCGAGCCTGGCGCAGCGGATCATTGCATGAGGCGTGTTGGAGGCTGCAGTCGCAACCCTCTCGCTCAGTAGTGGTATCGGGCCTGGAGGAAGTCGATCCGGTCCGGGCTCACCAGGTAGACGACCCGGTGCTCGCGGGTCAGGCGCCGGGACCAGACGCCTGGGGCCAGGTACTTCAGCGGCTCGGGCTTGCCGATCCCCCGGAAGGGGTCGCGCAGGATGGCCTCCACAAGATCCAGGGCGCGCAAAGCCACCTTCCTTTCGGAGTCCACCCAGAAGCGAAGGTCTTCCCGGAACTCGGGATGGAAGACGGCCTCGCGCCGGGGATCCTTCGGGCCTGGTCGTTCAGCGGGACCCAAGCCCGAGCTCTCCGCGCAGCGAGACGACCTCTTCGGCTGGGACCTCCCGACTCAAGGCCCGATTCAGGGCCGTGAGCAGGCGCCGGGCGTTCTCCGGTGAGCGCAGGAGGTGGGCCGTCTCCAGCAATCCCGCCAGCTCGTCGGCGGCGATCATCGCGACCTCGGGAACACCGCGGCGGGTGATGAAGACGATGTCCCGGTCCTGCACCACCTGGTTGCACAGGTCCGACAGGTGCGCACGGGCCTCGGTGTAGGTCCTCTGGACAGTCATGACGCCTCCAGTACAGGATCACTGTACCATCGGAGACATATCACGGTCAAGTTCGGCGGTTGCGGGTGCTGCTGTAGGCGGGGAGCATTCCCGGGGGCCGGGTCTCGGGCACGTGGCCCACGCGGGTCAGAGGCTCAACAGCTCGACCAGTTCCCTCACCTCGTGGCCGCTCGGCAAGGCCAAGGTCGACAGGGCCTGCAGCTTGTTATCGATGATCTCGCGATTGGGCCGGGTCCTGCCGAGCTCTCGCTTCAAGATCTCCAGGTCGTCCAAGGAATCCTGGAGCACCGGGTCAAGCCCGAGCCGTTGGATTTGTCCCTTCAGCGCCTCGATCTTTTCGAAGGCGAGCCGGCGGTCTGCCTGGATGGGATGTTCGGAAGCCCTGCCTGCGGCAAGATCCTGCGCATCTATATCCGCCAGCGCTTCCGACGCCTGCTATTCCGGCCCATGCTCCTTGGCCATGATCAGCCCGATCCTGTGCACGTTCTGAGGCCATGAAGTGAGGGAGCAGGGCTAAGCCTTGCTCCCTCGGGTGGTCGGCGTGACATGCGGGTGTCAACAACGCTGCTTATCCGACCACCTCTACCGTGGCGGAGGAGCCGGCTGTCGTCAAGAGGTACCGGGAGGATTTGGCCAACGGAACGCTACCACGACCGCGATGCCCGGTCGAAGGCTGCACCAGATGCCCTCAGCGTCGGGGGTTCCGAGAGCGTATCGACGTCCGTGACTCCCTCGGGACTACGCTGAACCCGCTCCCCATCCCGCGCTATGAGTGCCCGATCCACGGGGGGATCCCCTGGCTTCCGCCCTTCCTGCTCCCCTTCGTGAGGACGGTGGCGTCCGTCGTGGAGGAGGTTGTGGGTCGGTATGTGGATGGCTGCTCGGCGTCGGAGGCGGTCCGCGGCTTCCAGCTCGACGAGGTCCACGTGCGGCGATGGACCTCGAGGCTGGCGGCCCCTGGAGTCGAGGCCTGGGCCGAAAGGATGCTGGATGCTCTTCGCCCCGCTCGAGCGGGGCCCGAGGAGCGGCCGGCCGCGGCCCGGCCCCACCTGTGGAGGGTCCTGCACGCCCTCCGCCGTCTCGCCGCCGCCCTCGAAGAACGTGGCATCGCCGTCGGTAGTCCGCTCCGCCTGCTCTGGTCCCGCTCCCCCTCTTTGACCGCCTGACCGCTCACTCACTCCGCCTGGGGCGGGGCGCCTCGGCCCCCGCCCTGCTTCTTGGCGCCCTCCAGCCCTCGGGCCTGTTGGCATCAACTCACGCGCGCACGATTCGGAATCGCTGTCCACCCTCTGCTTGAGGCACGATGGGCCATCCCCGGCCGGAGGCTTCGGCTGGATTCTGGAGGTGGACGATGTTCGAACGACGTGACTGTCCGGAGATGGACAGGAACCTGCTGGAGGCCGCGTGGCGCTTCCAGTTGGTGGCCCCCCTGGTGAAAGGCCTGATGAAACGCCAGGAGCGGGAGGACTATCGGAAGGGCCTGCTGGCGGGGACCGTGGAGCACCCCTCGCGGGGACGGGTGCGGCTCTCGTCCCGGACCTTGCGGCGCTGGTGCAAGATGGCCCGGGAGGGAGGCATGGGTGGGCTCGTCTTCTCGGCCCGGAAGGACCGCGGGCAGGCGAAGCGCCTGCCATCCGGCGCCCTGCGGCGTGCCCTGGAACTCCGCGAGGAGGATCCGACCCGCACGGGCAGGATGCTGATGCGGCTGCTGTTGGCGGAGAGGCCCGAATGGAAGGGGATCTTATCCTACACGACCCTGGGCCGGCACCTGAGGGCGGCCGGCTCCCGGCGGGGCCAGAGGACGGACCGCAAGGGCCCCTTCGTCGGCTTCGAGGCGGGGGCGCCGCACGACCTGTGGCAGGGCGACATCCTCTACGGGCCGCCCGTTCTCCACAAGGGCAAGAGGGTGCGCAGCATGGTGGTCTGCTGGCTGGATGACCGCAGCCGCCACGTCTGCCACCTGGAGGCCTACCCCGACCAGACGCAGGCTGCCGTTGAGGATTCATTGCGGAAGGCAATCGCCAAGTACGGCCTACCGGTGGCGCTCTTCGTCGACAACGGCATGGTGTATTCGGGCAAGTCCTTCACCCTGGCCTGCTCGGACCTGGGCATCACCAAGGTGCACTCGACGCCGCGCTACCCGATGTCCCGCGGTAAGCAGGAGAGGTTCTTCAGGACCCTGCGTATGCAACTGCTTGACGAGGTTGCCAACGTGGAACCGATGGAGTTGACCGAACTGAATCGCCTGCTGGTGGCGTGGCTGGCCGACTACCACTCGACGCCCCACTCCAGCACGAAGCAGACGCCAGCCGAGAGGCTGAAGGGGGCCGTTTTCCGACCGGCCAGCCCGGAGATACTGGAGTTGGCCTTCCTGCAGTGGACGACGCGGCAGGTGAGCGTCCAGGGGCAGGTCCGCTTCGAGGGCAACGTGTACAGCGTGGGCCTGGAGCATGCCGGCCAGTCCAGGGCGGTGATCCGCTTTGACCCCAACGACCTGCGCCGCCTGTTCTTGTGGAAGGACGGGCGGGTGGTGGCCGTGGCCCGGGCGGTAGACCTGGTCTACCGGGTCTCGCGCCGGAAGCGGACTGGCGGGGACCAGAAATCTGAGGCCGCCCGCAACTACCTGCGGCGATTGGAGCAGGCCCACCTGGAGCGGCTGGCCCGCGAGGAGAATCTCACCCGCTACCGCGAGGACGGGGAGGTGCAGCCGTGAGCCACCCGATCCTGGAGAACTTCCAGTTCCGCCGCCTGCCCTTCCAG
>CAZQPM010000391.1:0-3533 GCA_964595195.1 uncultured Burkholderiales bacterium
CCCCTCCTGAAGGGAGTCCGGAACGTGGTGGCCGTGGCCTCCGGGAAGGGCGGCGTGGGCAAGAGCACGGTCGCCGTCAACCTGGCCCTGGCCCTGGCTCGCGACGGGGCCCGGGTGGGCCTCCTGGACGCCGACGTGTACGGCCCCAGCATCCCGGCCATGGTGGGCCTCTCCCGGGAGGACCTGCAGATGGACGGCCAGATGATCGTCCCGGCCGAGCGCTTCGGATTGAAGCTGATGTCCATGGGCCTCGTGATGGAGGAGGGGCAGTCCGTGATCTGGCGGGGGCCGATGCTGCACAGCGTCATGCGCCAGTTCCTCGAGCAGGTGGCCTGGGGAGAACTCGACTACCTGATCGTCGACCTGCCACCCGGTACCGGAGACATCCAGCTCTCGTTGTGCCAGATGGTCCCCCTGGGCGGGGCGGTGGTGGTTTCGACCCCGCAGGACGTGGCCCTTTCCGTGGCCGTCAAGGCCATCCACATGTTCGAGAAGTTGAACGCCCCGGTGGTGGGGCTGATCGAGAACATGAGCTACTATGCGTGCCCTCACTGCGGGCAGCGCGACGATGTCTTCGGCCATGGCGGCGCGGCTCAGACCAGCGACCGCCTGGGAATCCCCTTCCTGGGAGAGATCCCCTTGGAAAGCCGGGTGCGCCGGACCGCCGACCAGGGGCAGCCGGTGGTCCAGAGCGATCCCGACTCGCCGGCGGCGGTGGCCCTGACGAGAGCTGCGCGTCTCCTGGCCGGGCGGCTGGTCGTGGCGGCCCTCCAGGGCTACGACCGGCTGCTGGAGACCATGCCCCGGGCCTGACCGCCCCCGTTCGGGTCGAGACCCCTCTCCCCGGTCGGTCCTGGCCGGGGAGGGGGTGCCCCTTCAGACCTCGCCGTCGGGGTCCAAGGCCTCCAGGATCGCAACCCCGTACTCGCCCAGGCGCCAGGGCTCCATCCCGGGCACCTGGGCCAGTTCCTCGGGCGTGGTCGGGGCGGCCAGGGCCACCTGGCGCAGCAGGCGGTTCGGCGCCACGCGGTCCGGTTCGACGCCGCGCTCGGCGCTGCGGCGGTTGCGCCAGGCTCGCAGGCGGCGGTAGGCGGCCTCCTGCTCCCGGGTCAACATGTCCTGGCCCCGTCCGCGCGGGCGGGGGATGGGAACCCGACCCAGGCTCTGACCCTCGCTCAGGGCCCGCATGATGGCGGCGCCGCAGGTGCGCAGCGCGGAATGGCGGGAGACCCCGGCCAGGGCCTCCAGGTCCTCGGGAGGCGCGGTCGCCAGGCCCACCAGGACCTGGTCGGGCAGGATGCGGAACGCCGGTTGGTTGCGCCGGCTGGCTTCGCCCTCACGCCAGGCGTAGAGGGTCCGCAGCATCCCGTTGGCCTGGCCGGGAACCCGGTTGGCCCCCTTCATGCGCACCCAACCGTCAGGGTCGAAGGTGCGTTCGTTCCACTCCGCGGAGGCGGCTCTTTCGAATTCGGCTTCGGCCTCCTCCAGGCGTCCCGCCGCGCGCAGTTCCTCCAGGAGCCGCTCGCGCAGGGGTAGCAGGAAGCGGGTGTCCATCCGGGCGTACTCCGCCATGTCGGCGGGCAGGGGCCGGACCCTCCAGTCCGCCATCTGGAACTTCTTGTCCAGGTGGATTTCGAAGTGCTTCTCCAGCAGGCTGGCCAGTCCGCACTGGGGATAGCCCAGGACCCGGGCGGCCAGGTAGGTGTCGAAGAGGCGGGCGAAGCCGAAACCATACTGGTGCCGGAAGTAGGGGATGTCATTCTCGCCGGCGTGGAAGATGGTGATGCGCGACGGATCCTCGAAGACCGGGGCCAGAGGCGCCAGATCCAGGCCGAGGGCGTCCACCAGGTAGTCAGCGCTCGCGGTCGAGAACTGCACCAGGCAGATCTTCTCGTGGTAGGAGTAGAAGGAGTCCATCTCGGAGTCCACGGCCACCACCGGGGCGGCCTCGAGACGGGTCAGCAGGTCTTCCAGGCCCGCAGGGGTGTTGATCAGTTCCGGCGTTTCCCTGTCCATAGGCGTGGATTATACTCCTCCCGCGGGCCCCGGGCAATTTCGGCCCGCTCCCCCTGCCCGCGCTGGCGTGGCGCCACCATGATGTCGAGGCAATGCCTGCAGATCATGGTGGCGCGGGGCTCGAGTTGGGTGGGGGCTGGATGGGCGGTGCGGCTCGTGCTCATCTGTCACCTGAAATGGTCGAATATACATTCGCCGGCGCTGAGGATCAGCACCCGGCCCGCAGCCCGCGCTTTCCGCCAGGCGGTGCATCTGCTATGATCCCCGGACGTGTCGGGAAAGCGGATTCATCTGGGTCAGCGCCTGCTGTTCCTGCTGCTGGCCGCAGTCGTGGTCGGGCAGGTGGCCTTCGTTCTGTGGGGAGGCCCCCAGCGGAGCCTGGCCATCTCCCGTCTGGAGCTGACCCTGCCCGTTCAGGGAGGACCCGAGGAGGGGCCGGAGTTCGACGACGGTCTGCTGGCCGAGCCCGCACCTCTGAAGGAGACGCCCGCCCTGGAGGAGGGCGAACTGGCTCCGGGGGCCGAGGCGGTGGCTCCGGGCGGGCCTTCGTTGGGAAGCATCCCCGTCGCCTTCGGTGAGAACGCCCCCGGGGATGTCCCTGCCCGGGCCGGCCTGCCCAGGCCCGGTGGACCGGGGCAGGCCGGCGGCGAACAGTCCGGGCCGGGGGGGGGCGGCAGGCCTCGGGCCAACGACGCCTACCGGCGGGCCCTGCTCACCGTCTACTACCTGGAGCGGGAAGGGGGGGACCTGGCCCTCACCCGGGCCCAGGCCCGGCATCTGTTGGATCTGGTCCGGCGGATGGAGGATATCAAGGGGGCCGTCCCCGAAGCCCGCCTCCTGCTGCTGGACACCCTGACGCCCGAGCAGTTGGAGTCCATGCGGGCCAGGCACTCAGCGACCCGATCCCAGGACGGGCCCCTGCCCCCTCAGGAACTGGACAAGGACGCTCAGCGGGCCCTGGACAAGTTGGGAAAGTGAGACAACCCATGGCGCGCACCTGGTGGACCCTGGCCGTGCTGCTGGTCCTATCCCTCTCCTGCCCCTATCTGCCGGCCTGGTCGCAATCTCCGGGGCTGACGGATCCCGTGGTGGCACCCTCGGGAGGGCAGGGCCGCACCCCGCAGGCCTCGGCTCCCGGGCAGGCGCTCTCCTGGAACCTGTCGGAACTGTTGTGGGGCGTGGCCCAGTTGCAGGACTCGCCCAGGCCCCTGAGCCCGGAGCAGAAGAAGCGGGTGCGCCCGGCCCTGGTCCGGATCCTGGAGGGCGCGCGCCTGGTCAAGGACTTCGAGGTCCGGGTGAAGGCGGTGCTCAGCACCGACCAGGTGGCCTACATCGAGCACCTGGCCATCACGGGGGCCCTGACCCGCGACCCTCCGGATCTGCCTCCGGCCCCTCCCGGGCAGGACCCCCTGGTGAACCGGGTGCTGCAGATCCTTGAAGAAAAAGCCGGTCAATGACCGTTCTTGAAGAAAAAGCCGGTCAATGACCGTTCTTGAAGAGAAAGCCGGTCAATGACC
>CAZQPM010000392.1:0-3532 GCA_964595195.1 uncultured Burkholderiales bacterium
GGCCTCCAGGCGCCTCCACAGCAGGATGCTGTCCTGGATCGACCGGCCGGAGTGTTCCAGGGGCGGGGCGGCATCGGCCGCAATCCAGACCAGGCCGGCCCCGGCGACGACCAGCAGGACGGCAGCCACCAGCCCGACTTCCCAGGGACGCACCGGGGGACGCTCCTGCATGATGACCTCCCACGACCAGGCTGGCACCCGGCCACGGGGGCCGCCCTTCGACGGGAGGGACCCTGCGCCTGCGCAGGGTCGGCGAGCATCAGGTCGAAGGCCGCGCCCGGGCCATGCCGCCAGAGAGCAGTTCCCCACACGCCGATTCCACGTCCTGCCGCCCCGGCTGCGGGGCCTGCTGTATCGCACCCTCCATCTCCAGTCCCCTACCGGGCCTGCCGGACGGCAAGCCCGCCGGGAGGCCTTGTCCCCACCTGGCCGAAGACCTCAGATGCCTTCTCTTCGGCATGCCCGAACGACCCGCCGTCTGCTCCAGCCTGCGCCCCTCGGCGCAGATGTGCCGAACGGACCGGAGGGGCGCACTGCACCATCTGTCCCGATTGGAGGCCCTCACGGCCCCCTGCAGATTCCAATCAGGGTCACGGAGGCCCTCCGACCAGCCGTGAGGTCTGGCGCAGCGACTGCGCCGGGACCGCAAGACCCCAAGCCAACCTGGAGGAATCGTGGAAGACTGGGATTTCAAGACCATCGTGGAACCGTTCCGGATCAAGTCCGTCGAGCCCATCCCCATCCTCGACGCCAGCTCTCGCCTGCGGGCCCTGGAACGCGCCGGGCACAACCTGTTCAAGCTGCACTCGACGGAGGTCACCATCGACCTCCTGACGGATTCCGGGACCGGCGCCATGAGCGCCATCCAGTGGTCGGCCCTGATGCAGGGCGACGAGAGCTACGCCGGTTCCACCTCGTTCCGGCGCTTCGAGTCGGTGGTCCAGCGCCTGACCGGCCATCCCCACGTGCTGCCGGTGCACCAGGGTCGGGCCGCCGAACGGATCCTGGCCCGCACGGTCCTGGGACCCGGTAAGGTCGTCCTGAACAACACCCACTTCGACACCACCCGGGCCAACCTCGAACAGGTGGGAACCCAGGCCATCGACCTGCCCGTCCCCGAGGCCCTGGTGCCCGAGCGCGACGCCCCCTTCAAGGGGAACATGGATCTGGAGGCCCTGGACCGGGCACTCCAACAGCACGGCGACCGGGTGGCCCTGGTCATGATGACCCTGACCAACAACGCCGTGGGCGGGCAACCGGTGAGCATGGCCAACCTGGAGGCCGTCTCGCAGCGCTGCCGGCAGGCCGGCATCCCGTTCTTCCTGGACGCCGCGCGCTTCGCCGAGAACGCCTGGTTCATCCACACCCGCGAGCCCGGCTACCAGGACTGGACCCTTCCGCAGATCGCCAGGAAAATTTTCGATCTGGCCGACGGCTTCACGATGTCGGCCAAGAAGGACGCCATCGTCCACATCGGCGGCATCCTGGCCACCCGCCGTGACGACTGGGCGGCCCTGTTCCGCAACGAACTGATCCTGGGCGAAGGCTATCTGACCTACGGCGGCCTGGCCGGCCGCGACCTGGAGTGCATGGCCGTGGGCCTGGAGGAATCCCTGGATCCCCACTACCTGCGCTATCGGACCCGCAGCATCGCCTACTTCGCCGAGGGCCTCAGCCGGGCGGGCTTCCCGATCGTCCAACCTCCCGGCGGGCACGCCGTCTTCGTCGACGCGGGCCGCATGCTGCCACACATCCCGGCCGGAGAGTACCCGGGCGTGGCCCTGGCCAGTGCCCTGTATCTGGAGGGTGGCATCCGCAGCGTCGAGGTGGGTTCGCTGATGTTCCCTGAGGCCCGCCTGCAGTTGCTCCGCCTGGCCGTGCCCCGCAGGGTCTACACGCAGTCCCACATCGACTACGTGATCGAGGTCGCCCAGCGCGTCGCCGCTCACAAGGACCAGATCCCCGGCTACCGGATCGTCCACGAGCCCCCCTTCCTCCGCCACTTCACCGCCGACCTGGAACCCCGGCACCGCCCCGCGGGCTGGCAACTGGAGGTTCCAGGGAAGAGCGCCCCTTGACGCCGGTCTCCACCCTTCCCGGTGGAGACCCGAACCCAGGCGGTCCGGCGCCCCCGACGGGGGGCGCGTTCGACCGTACTTCGCCGCGCCCCGTCGGCGCGGTCCCTTCGGAAAGGAACCCCATGTCGATCCTACGCCCCTTCAAAGCCCTGCGCCCCACCCCCGAGACCGTGGCCCAGGTGGCCGCCGTTCCCTACGATGTCGTCGATCGGCGAGAGGCCGCGGACCTGGCTGCCGGCAGGCCGACGAGCTTCCTGCACGTCTCGCGCGCCGAGATCGACCTGCCCGACAGCGTCGACCCCTACGACCCCGCCGTCTACCAGAAGGCCGCCGAGAATCTGGACGAGCTGCATCGCCAGGGGATCCTCCTGGTGGACGACGAGCCGGCCCTGTACATCTACCGCCTGCAGATGGGGCAGCACGTCCAGACGGGCGTGGCGGGGACGTTCTCGGTGGACGAGTATGACCAGGACGCCATCAAGAAGCACGAGAAGACCCGCAAGGCCAAGGAGGATGACCGGACCCGGCACATCCTGGCCACCCGGGCCCAGACGGGGCCGGTCTTCCTCACCTACCGGGGCAACGCCCGGATCGACGCCATCATCGACGGTCTGTGCCAGGGTGATCCGCTGTATGACTTCACGGCTGCGGATGGAATCCGCCACACCGCCTGGCGCGTGACCGCCACCGGGCCGCTCGTCCAGGCCTTCGCCGAGATCCCCCTGATGTACATCGCCGACGGCCACCACCGCGCGGCCAGCGCCAGCCGCACCCGGGCCCGGATGCGCGAGGAGGCCGCCCACTGGACCGGCCGGGAGCCGGCCAACTACTTCCTGGCCGTCGCCTTCGCGGCCGACCAGTTGCGGATCATGCCCTACAACCGCGTGGTCGCCGACCTCCACGGCCAGACTCCCGAGGCGCTGCTGGCGGCCGTGGGGGCCCGCGTCCCGCTGCAACCCGGGGCCGCCGCTTCCCCCCAGACGCCCGGTCACGTCAGCATGTATCTGGGCGGATCCTGGTATGACCTGGACCTGAACGGGCTGAAGGCCGGGGCCAGCAGTCCCGCCCAACGCCTGGATGCTGCGTTGCTGCAGGACCACGTCCTGAGCCCCTGCCTGGGTGTCGGCGACCCCCGCACGGACGAGCGGATCGACTTCGTCGGCGGGATTCGGGGCACCGATGAACTGGTGCGGCGGGTCGAGGCGGGCAAGGCCGCCGTGGCCTTCTCGATGTATCCCGTCTCCCTGGACGAGTTGATGGCCATCTCGGACGCCGGCGAGATCATGCCACCCAAGTCGACCTGGTTCGAACCCAAGCTGCGCGACTCCATCGTCAGCCACGCCCTGTCCTGATCCGCGCGGTCACCGACCTCCTTCGGTGCCCATCCTGCCTCTCCAGGCGGGGTGGGCACCGGGGTCCAATCCTCCCGACCACAGGAAGATTTCCCGATCCCA
>CAZQPM010000393.1:0-3522 GCA_964595195.1 uncultured Burkholderiales bacterium
GGGACCCTCAGGCCTTCGGCTCCTGGGCGGGGCGAGGGGCCACCAGGCCGGGGCCGTCCTTGCGCAGGAAGTCGACCCCCGTGCGCTTCGCCGCCCGCTCCACCATCAGGCGGGCCCAGTGGTTGGCCTCCTGCCACAGTTCATCCTCGTCCACGCGGGCCAGTCGGCCGCCTTCGACGACGACTTCGCCGTTCACGACCGAGAAGTCCACGATGTGGGAGTCCCCGCAGAAGACGATGGCCGCCACGGGGTCGTGCAGGGCGCCCGCGTAGCCCAGGCGCCTCAGGGAGATGCCGATGAGGTCTGCGCCGGCCCCGACCTCCAGGCGACCCAGGTCGGGGTAGCCCAACACCCGGGCCCCGCCGCGGGTGGCGATGGTCAGGGCCCGCTCGGCCGACATCGAGGCGACCCCGGTGCGGTGGCGGTGGATCAACATGCAGTTCCGGACCTCGCCCAGCATGTCCGAGGAATCGTTGCTGGCGCTGCCGTCGACCCCCAGGCCGACGGGCACGTCCGCCTCGAACATCTCGGGAATCGGGGCGATCCCGGAGCCCAGCCGCAGGTTGGATGCCGGGCAGTGGGCCACTCCCGTACCGGTCTGGGCGGCCCGCCGGATCTCGTCCTGGTTCAGGTAGACGCAGTGGGCGAACCAGATGTCGGGGCCCACCCAGCCGTATTCCTCCATGACCTCGTAGGGGCGCTTGCCGTAGAGCTGCTCACAGTAGGCGTCCTCGTCCTTGGTCTCGGCCAGGTGGGTGTGGCAGCGGACCCCATGGCGCCGGGCCAGGGCCACGGTCTGCTTCATCAGGCCAGGGGTCACCGAGAAGGGCGAACAGGGCGCCAGGGCCACCTTGACCATGCCCAGAGGATCGGGGTCGTGGAAGGCCCGGATCACGCGCTCGGAGTCGCGCAGGATGGCCTCCTCGGTCTGCACCACGTCGTCCGGCGGCAGGCCGCCCTGGGTCTTGCCCCGCGACATGGAGCCGCGGGTGGGATGGAAGCGGATGCCCAACCTGCTGGCAGCCCTGATCTGCTGGTCGAAGAGTTCCTCGGGACAACTCTGGGGGAAGAGGTAGAAGTGGTCGGAGGTGGTGGTGCAACCCGTCAGCAGCAGTTCCCCCATGCCGACCATCGTGCTCCAGTACAGCGCCTCCGGAGTCAACTCGCGCCAGATCTCGTAGAGGTGCACCAACCAGGGGAAGAGTTCGGCTTCCTGGACGATCGGGATGTTTCGGGTCAGGGTCTGGTACATGTGGTGATGGCAGTTCACCATGCCGGGCATGACCAGCATCCCGGCGGCATCCACCACCCGGTCGACGGAACCGGGATCCAGGCCCTGGCCGATCTCCTCGATCCGGTTGCCCCGGACCAGGATGTCACAGTTCTCGATACGGCGACCGACGGCGTCGAAGGTCGCCACCAACGAAGCGTTCTTGATCAGGAGAGTGCTCATGGCCCAGGCCTTCGGGAACCAGGGGGACAGACCCTCCACCGGGCGCCCCCGGCTGGTGCCTGGGTGCCTGCCTTCAGGTCAAGACCGGGCGGGCTGGTCGTGGTGGCGCCCCCGCCGGTTCCCAGCGGCCCCCGCCCAGGCGTGCGCGCCTCTCGCCCTACGCGTCCCCGCCTCCAGCGAGGCCCGACTCCGGTCCGTCGGTGACCCGGTTCAGGAAGGTCAGCAGTCCGTCCAGGGGCTCGGGGGGGGTGCGGCCCTCCGTGACGGCCAGGATGTACTCATCCCGGAAGGCCTCGGGGCAGTGGTCGGCCAGGCGCCGCACCAGGGTCCTGAGGTTCATCCCGGCCGCATAGCTCATGTCCGGCCCCAGGGTTCGACGATAGTTGAAGGAGGTGGACTGCACGTACCAGACCTCGGGCACACCCGTGACCCGCAGGGCCAGGACGGGTTGGACGTCCTTGTCGGTCACGATCTTCGTGGTCACCTCGCGGACCAGGCGCGTCGACTTGCCTCCGAAGATCAAGGGTCCGGAGTTGAACTCCTTCTGGACGAACTTCCTCTCGGTCTCCAGATGGGTGGATTCGCGCAACAGCCCGGCGCCGAACAGACCGGTCACCTGCCCCGTCGGCACGCGGACCTCGCCGGTGCCGTCCAGGTCGACCACCAGGACGTCCGGTTCGAAGCCCACGGCCAGGACGCGCGCATTCGGCGGAAAGGTGCTCAGGAAGTCCTGGTTCACGACGCCTCCTTGTGGCCCACCCGGTCCAGCATTCTCAAGGATGGAACCAGAACCCTGCGGAAGGCCGGACCGCTGCGCTCGCCGGCCCGCACGCCCGATTCCGGCGGGCGGGTCAACTGGAACGCGGCTCCAGCCACTCTTCCAGGACCTTCCAGGTCGTGGCCGGGGCCGAGGAACCCGCCACCAGGCCGACGTGGCCACCCGGAACGACCTGGAAGGTCCGGTCCGGGCTACCGACCAGGTCGACGACCTCCCGGGTGGAGGCCACCGTCGCGATCGGGTCCCGACTGCCGGCGACGGCCAGCAGGGGGCAACGCACCTCCTGCAAGTCCAGCACCCTACCCCCCAGGTTGAAGCGCCCCTCCACCAGGGCGTTGCCCACCACGAAGGTGTCCAGGAACTCCTTCCAGGCCTCGCGGGGCCCGGGAACCAGGTCGTGCAACCAGTGGTTGAGGGCCTGCCGGCCCTTGCGATACTCGTGGTCCCAGACCGAGAGGAACAGGTCCGAGTAGCGGGTCAGCCCCCCCAGGGGATCGGCCACATCCACCGCCAGGCTGGGCACGAATCCGGGGACGTAGCCCAAGCGATCGATCAGCGCGTGCAGTTGGCGCTGGTAGCGCCGCGTGATGAAGCTGATCAGGCCCATCTTCTCGTAATCCATCGGCGAGGCCAGCAGGACCAGGTTGCGCACCTCGGACTGATGGCTGGCGGCCGCCAACAGCGCGAAGAGGCCGCCGGTGCAGTAGCCCAGCAGGGTGGCCCCCTCCCGGCCACAGGCCCGGGAAACCGCCTCCAGGGCCCGGGGCAGGAACGAGAAGACGTAGTCGCCGATCCGCAGGTGCGCGTCGGCCTCGTCGGGAACCCCGAAATCCACCACGAAGACGTCGAACCCCCTCTGCAGCAGGAACTCGGCCAGGCTGTGCCCGGGCCGCAGGTCGAAGAGGTAGGGCTTGATCATGAGCGCCGGCACCAGGAGCACGGGGACCGAGCGGCTGCGCGCCCCTCCCTGGAAGCGGGACACCGTCACGAGGTCGAACTGCCCGACCACGCAGCGGGGCGTGCGGTCCACCTCGGGCGGTGGAGCCTCGACGAGGTAGCGCATCCCCTGCTCCAGGCCCTGCAGGAACCGGCGCAGATGGTCGCGGGCAGCGTTGGACGAGCTCAGGGCTTCCTCCGGTCGGCTCTCCGTCATGGGGCCGAGGCCTTTTCCCTTCGAGGTGGAGGGCGGGTCTCCGCCCCCGCCGGCCAGCACGGACGGCGCGTGCTGGGAGAGGGTGCGGCACCTCCACCTCGTTTGACACCCCCCATGGGCTGTGATATCCTGGCCGCG
>CAZQPM010000394.1:0-3521 GCA_964595195.1 uncultured Burkholderiales bacterium
GATCCATAGCGCAGCGGCGACACCGACGGAAGAACGCGCTCAAGACACCGCTTACCCTCCAGCAGCACGAGATCGAGCCGTACCTCGCCGCCCATCTGCGCTGGGCCGGGTGCGACCGGCCGATCGTCCCAAGGGACGTCACCTTGGAGCTCTTCCGACTCACCAATGGCCTGCCCCGCACGGTCAACCGCCTGGCCTACCACTGCCTGATGGCGGCCGCCTTGGAGGGCAAAGACCTGGTCGATCAGTCCTGCCTGGACCGGGCCGTGAGCGAAGTGCTCCCGGCCGACTTGAATTGAGGTGGCGACCATGAAGCGCTATCTCGGCCTCGCACAGTCCCCTGCCGGCCTGCGCGGCTGCCTCCTGGAGGCTACGCCCAAGTACGTGGAGCCCCGGCCGCTATACCTGAACCTGACAGGCGGAGCCACGTATGACGCCCCCCTGAACCACACCCTGGACATCTTGGAGTGGGCACCGCAACTCGCCTGGGCAACCCCCCGGCCGCGTGACCTGCCGCCCTACCACCCCAATGCCGAGCCCCGGCGGAACCAGCTCCGCGAGTTGGAGCTGCCCCCCGGAGAAATCGACACCATCCTCCGGATCGCGGACCGACTTCAGGCGAGGCGCTACCACCGGGCCCATCTGGCCGCCTGGCTCGCGCTCCGTGAATCGCACGGGGCGTTCCCTTCGGACAAGACGCGCCGGCCCGACGCCATCGCATGGGAGTGGCTGCAGCACCTCGCCCGCGTCCGAATGGATGCGCCCTTCTGACCGAAGACTCGGCTACACCCCTTGGACCAAGCAGGGTCGTCCCCCCGGGGGCGGCCCTGCTTCATTCTGCGGTCGGATGAGGGCGGCCACTCAACGCGAACTGGTGGTGGCCTGAGATCGTGGTCGTCAATACGTCGCATGCTCCATCGGGTCCACACGGAACCCGGACGAGCGCGCCCCTGCCATGGCGCTCCTGGAAAATCTTGAACGTCAGGACCTGATCCTTGCCGACCGGGGCTTCGCTGGCCTACCCTTCTTCCTTGCCGCCAAGCGGCGCGGCGTCCACTTCCTGGTTCGGCTCTCGGCGTCGTTCAAACCGGTGGTTCTTGCCCGACTCTCCGACGGCAGTTCCCTGGTACGCCTCAATGGCATGGCAGTAGTGGACGGCAAGAAACGTCGGGGCTCCACGCTGGCGAGACTCGTAACATATGAGATCGGACCCCGAGAGCGAGTTGTGCTTGCCACAGGCCTGCTGAACCCGCGCCGATACCCTGCCCTCGAACTCGCCAATCTCTACCACCGCCGCTGGGACTGCGAGCTCGGCTATGACGAAATCAAGACACACCAGGCTGCGCCCCGGAACGGAACCTGTCCCACCCAACTCCGCAGCAAACTTTCGGACCTTGCTATTCAGGAAATCTATGCCCTACTCTTCGCCTACAACCAAGTCCGTGACCCGATGGCAGCCGCTGCCGAGAAGCACGGCGTCGATCCATTGGAGCTCAGCTTCTTGAGGGTACTGGACTTCTTGGCTCATCGGTGCTCAGAGGTCCGCACCGCTCTGGACGGCGATGTGCAACTGGCCATAGTCGCCGGCCTCGCGATCGATCGACCCCGGCGCCCACGTCGCTACCGTCGCGCGGTCAAGAGGAAGATGAGCAACTACCCCCTCAAGCGACGCAGTGACCCGCCCGAGCCGGTAGACTGGCTGGAAGGGCAGGTAATCGTCGATTTCATAGGCCTTCCAGCCTAAGTCATGGGCATTGCTCCTAGGGCTGTCCCAGGGCCTGCATGGCGGCCATCACCAGATGCTCCACGGAGGCCCCCGGCCCTTGGGATTCGCGGGCCTGGCGCACCGCCTGGCGGGCTTCCTGACGGGTGCATCCCAGCGAGACCAGGACCCCCTCCGCCTCCTCCTGGCCGTCCAGCAGGGTTTCCGGCAGATCAGGAGCCATGGCCCCGATCTTCTCGGAGAGTTCCAGCATCAGCCGCTTGGCGGTGCGCGGCCCCACCCCGGGGATGCGGGTCAGGGTCCTGACGTCCTGCTCCAGGACCGCCCGGGCCAGGCTGGCCGGGCTCAGGGCCGACAGCACCTTCAGGGCCAGACGCGGGCCCACCCCGGTGATCCCGATCAGGAGGCGGAAGATCTCCCGTTCCTGGGGGGACGCGAAGCCGAAGAGGGCCATCTCTCCCTCGCGCACCACCATGTGGGTGCAGACCCGCACCTCCTGCCCCACCTCGGAGGTCTCGGCCAGAGGGTCCGGGACCTGCACCGCATAGCCTACCCCTCCGACGTCCACCACCAGGCAACCCGCGGCGCAGTGGGCGATGCAGCCCGAAAGGTGAGCGATCATGCCGGCGTGAGCTGCCTGTAGAAGTGGTGGGTCAGGGCGATGGCCAGGGCGTCCGAGACATCGTCCGGCCGGGGTGGCCTGTCCAGACCCAGGGTCATGACCACCAGCAACTGCACCTCCTGCTTGGAGGCCCGACCGCTGCCGGTCAGGGCCTCCTTGACCCGGGACGGCGTGTACTCGGCGACAGGCAGGTCGTGCTGACCGGCCGCCAGCAGGGCGATGCCCCGGGCCTCGCCCACGGCCATGGCGCTGGTCACGTTGCGATTGAAGAAGAGCTGCTCGACGGCCACCTCATCGGGTCGATGGCGCTGGAGGATCTCGGCCAGGCCCTGGTGGATCCGCAGCAGGCGCTGGACCCTGCCCATGGTCGAGGGGGTGCTCAGGCACCCGCACTCCACCATGGACAGGCGCCCCTCCTCCTCGGCCACCAGACCCCAGCCACACCGGGCGTTGCCCGGATCCACACCCAGGACCAGGCGACTCAACGGCTCTCCGCCTGGATCTCCTCGAGCACCTCGGACGGGATGTCGAAGTTGGCATAGACGTTCTGCACGTCGTCCAGATCCTCCAGGGCCTCCATCAGGCGCAGGACCCCAGGGGCCTCGGAACGGCCGACCTCGACGGCGGTCTTGGGGATCTGGGTGATCTCCAGCTCCTCGATGCGGAACCCGGCCGCCTCCACGGCGTCCTTGACGGCGTGCAGGTCGGCCGGTTCACTCAGGACCTCGAAGACCTCGTCGCTGGCCTTCATATCCAAGGCCCCGGCCTCCAGGGCCGCCATCAGCAGGGCCTCCTCATCGACGCCCTCCTGGGCCACCTGCAGCAGCCCCCGACGCTCGAAGAGCCAGGCCACGCAACCGGACTCGCCCAGGTTCCCACCGTGCTTGGAGAAGGTCGAGCGGACCAGGGCGGCGGTGCGGTTGCGGTTGTCCGTAGCCGCCTCCACCAGGATGGCCACGCCGGCCGGGCCGTAGCCCTCGTAGGTGACCTCCTCGAAGTTCTCACCCTCTCCGGCTCCCGTAGCCTTCTCGATGACGCGCTTGATGTTGTCGGCGGGCATGTTCACGGCTCGGGCGCGCCCGATGGCCACCTTGAGGATGAAGTTGTTCTCGGGCTCGGGACCGCCCTTTCGGGCAGCCATGAAGATCTCCCGCGAGACCTTGGTGAACAGGGCTC
>CAZQPM010000395.1:0-3510 GCA_964595195.1 uncultured Burkholderiales bacterium
GGCGCGAGGACGAGAACCGCTGCTTCGGCAAGGCCTTGGTCCTGGCGGGCGCGGCCGTGCCCCAGGGCCTGCTGGGGATCGAGTCCGTCCTGGACCGCGTGGTGGCCCCGCTGGCCAAGGGCAGGAACCGGGTGCTGCTGGTGGTCCTGGACGGAGCCAGTTGGGCCGTGATCCGCGAGTTGACCCCAGCCCTGGACAGGCTGGGCTGGACCGAGCGTCAGCCCCAGGACGGCGGGCCCCTGGCCCCGGTGCTGACGGTCTTTCCCAGCGTCACCGAGACGGGTCGGACGTGTCTTCTGACCGGCAGCCTGGTGGCGGGCGACCAGGCCCTGGAGCGCAGGGGCTTCCGGGAGCACCCCGGACTCATGGAGGCCTGCCGGGCCGACTGCCCGCCGCAACTGCTGCACAAGGCCGACCTGGCCGGCCCGGCCCAGGGCCAGTTGCCCCAGGACCTGGCGGACCGCCTGGCCGGCGACCGTCACCGGGTGCTGGGCGTGGTGGTCAACGCGGTGGACGACCACCTGGCCACGGCCGACCAGTTGGACTTCGCCTGGTCGGTCGACACCATCGCCCCCCTGGCCTGGTTGCTGGGGCACGCGCTGCGGGGCGGGCGGGTGGTGGTCCTGGCCAGCGACCACGGCCACGTCCTGGAGCGCGGCAGCGATCTTCGTTCCGGCAGCGAGGTCAGCGCCGACCGCTGGCGCACCGGCAGTGCCGGGCCGGGAGAAGAGGTCGTCCAGGGCGCCCGGGTGCTGCTGGGGGGAGGCACCGTGGTGGTCCCCTACAGCGAGCGCCTGCGCTACACCCAGAAGAGGGCCGGCTACCACGGGGGGGCCACGCCCCAGGAGATGCTGCCCCCGCTGCTGGTCCTGGCCCCGGCCGGCCAGAAGGTGACGGGTTGGCGCGAGGTGCCCGGCCAGCGCCCCGCCTGGTGGGAGGAGGCCCTGCCCAGGCCGCTCGACCTGCCCCAGCCCCCGCCTCTCGCAGCTCAACCCGAGGCCGACCTGCCCCTCTTCGGCGACACCACGGCGCCGTCCCTGGCCCGGGTGGCCCTGGATTCCGACCCCGTCCGGTCCCGCCGGGCGGCCCTGGGGGCCGAGGCTCCCGACCCCGACCAGGTCCTGGGACTGCTGGAGACCCTGGAGCGGGCCGCCGGGCCCCTGTCCCGCCAGGAACTGGGCCGCCTGCTGCAGCTTCCCGAGGCCACCCTGCGCACGCTGCTGACCCGGGCCAGCCAGTTGCTGGCCTGGGACGGGCGGCAGGTGCTGAGCTCCACCTTCGACGGCGAGGTGGTGCTGCACCCCGAGGCCCTGCAGCGCCTGGCCCAGGCCCGAGCCCCCGAGCCCGCCCCAGGCAAGGCCGCCAAGGGGACGGTGTTGGAGGTGCGCACCGCGGCCGGCGACCTGGTGCGCGTGAAGGTGCCACCGGTGCGCCTGTCGCCCTCCGAGAGGGCCGTGCTGGAGGCCCTGATCCGCCACGGCCGGATGAGCGAGGCCGAACTGGCCAAGGCCCTGGGAATCCGACGCCCGGCGGGCCTGGTCGAGGCGCTGCTGGAGAAGCTGGCCGGCTGGCCCGGCGTGGTTCCCGAGGGGGAGGGGCCCGAGGGCCGCATCTACGCCTTCCGCCGGGAGGCCCCATGATCACCAGGGATGCCGCCCTGGCCATCGTCAACGCCCTGCGCTCGGGGACCGTGCCGCCCGAGGGCCTGGAGCACTTCGCCGTGGGCCTGGACCCCCTGGTCGCCGCCCTGCGCGAGCAGCGCCAGTACGTGGCCGGGGGGCGCTCGGCCTACCGCTTCCTGCGGGGGCCCTACGGCTCGGGCAAGACCTTCCTGGCCAGCCTGGCGGCCGCCGAGGCCCTGGACCAGGGGTGGCTGACCAGCAAGGTGGTCATCTCGGTGGCGGATACGCCGCTTTTCCGCCTGGACGCGGTCTACCGACGCCTGTGCCAGGGGCTGTGCACCCCCAGCCGCCGCGCGGGCGGCGCCCTGCAAAGCCTGGTGGACCGCTGGCTTTTCGGCCTGGAGGCCAAGGTCGTCGAGGTGGAGGGGATCTCGGAGGACGACCCCGAGTTCGCCGCCGTGGTGGCCCGGAAGGTGCAGCAGCACCTGGTTCCGGTGGGCGAGCGGGCCGGGCGCCTGGCCGCCTGCCTTTCCGCCTACCACCAGGCCCAGTTGCGGGGCGACTTCGCCGCCGCCCGGGGCCTGGTGGACTGGATGGCCGGCGAGGCCAAGGTGGGCGCGCTGGCCAGGCGGGGGGCGGGGGTGACCGGAAAGGTCCAGTCCGAGGACGTCCTGGCCTTCCTGCGGGGCCTGCTGGAACTGGCCCGGGACTGCGGCCATCCGGGCCTGCTGGTGGTGCTGGACGAGGTCGAGACCATCCTGCGCCTGCACCGCCCCGAGCGCCTGAAAAGCCTGGAGGTGCTGCGCCAACTGGTGGACGCCCTGGACCGCCACGAGTTCCCCGGCCTGCACCTGTTGGTGACGGGCACCCCCGACTTCTTCCAGAGCGCCCAGGGCGTGCCGCTGCTGGAACCCCTGCACGACCGGATCCGGGTGGAGTTCCGCGAAGACCGCCCGGACAACCTGCGGCAGGCCCAGGTCCGCCTGCAGCCCTTCGACCGCCAGCGCCTGCTGGCCGTGGCCCGCCGGGTGCGCGCCCTGTACCCGGCCGCCGACCCCGCCCGGATGGAGGCCGTGGTGGACGAGGGAGTCCTGGCGGCCATGGCCGACCGGGTCACCTCGGGCTTCGGGGGCCGGGTGGAGGTGGTCCCCCGGCTCTTCCTGCGCGAGTTGGTGGGTGTGCTGGACCTGGTGGACCAGTATCCCTCCTACTCGCCGGCCTCCGAGTACCGCTTCCAGCCCGGGGGCGCGGCCCTGACCCCGGAGGAGGAGGACCTGCTGGGCTCCGCGGCCCGGGAACTGGACCTGTGACGTCCCCGGACGGAACCCCGCAGGCCGGGCAGGGGGCCTGTGGCCTCCCGGCGGTCTCGGCAGGCACGGCGGCCGGGCAGGCTCCCTCGGCCTTCTTCCGCCTGAACGAGCGGCTGCGGCACGGCATCGTCCATACCCTGGGCTGGCGCGAGTTGCGCCCCGTCCAGGAGATGGCCCTCGAGGCCCTGCTGGACGGCCGGAACGCCCTGGTCCTGGCCCCCACCGCCGGCGGCAAGACCGAGGCGGCCCTCCTGCCGACCCTGGATCTCCTGATGCGGCGCCCCTCTCGCGGGGTGGGGGCCCTGTTCCTCTCGCCCCTGCGGGCCCTGCTGAACAACCAGCAGCCGCGCGTCGAGTTGCTGAGCCGCCTGGCGGGGCTGACCTGCTTCAAGTGGCACGGCGACGTGGGGGCGGATCGCAAGAAGCGCTTCCTGGCCGACCCCGCCGACGTCCTGATGATCACCCCCGAGTCCCTCGAGGTCCTGTTCCTGACGGCCAGGGTGCCCAAGGCGGAACTGCTGGGCGATGTGCGGGTGGTGATCCCCTCCTTTCCAGGGGCTTCACAAGGCGGCCAGCCC
>CAZQPM010000396.1:0-3487 GCA_964595195.1 uncultured Burkholderiales bacterium
AGGCCAGATACCCGGCCTTGTGGATCTCGGTCAGCACCGCCGCCAGCGGGGTCACCCGCAGGTCGAAGAGTCGGGTGGGGATGCCCTTGCGGGCAAAGCCCTCCACGACGGCCCGAGCCATCTTCTCGGTGGCCCCCCACATGCAGTCGAAGACCACCACGGCCTTATCCTGGAGCCGGTCGCTGGCCAGGAAGTCGTACTCTTCCAGGATCTCCCGCACGTGGCCACGCCAGATGACCCCGTGGCTGGGGGCGATGAGTTCAGGCTCCAGACCTCGGACGGCTTCCAGGGCCTGGCGGGCCTGCTTGCCGAACGGCATCAGGATGTTCGCGTAGTAGGTGCGGGTCTCGTGCATCACGACCGCCAGGTCCTGCTGGTCGTCGAACGGGTTGCTGGTGGCCAGGTGCTGCCCGAAGGCGTCGTTCGAGAAGAGGATCCTCTCCTGGGGGCACCAGGTCACCATGCTGTCCGGCCAGTGCAGCATCGGCGTGGGCGCGAAGACCAGCTCGCGTCGGCCCAGGGAGAGGCTCTGGCCCGCCTTGACCGCCAGGAACTCCATCGGGGTGTCGTAGTGCCCCGAGACGGTCCTGACCCCGGCCGGGTCGGCTGCCACCACCCTGGCTCGGGGGGCCGCCTGCAGCACGCGAGGCAGGGCTCCCGAGTGGTCCGGCTCGGCGTGGTTGGAGATGACGTAGTCGATCCGGGCCGGGTCCACGACCTGGGCGATGCGGGCCAGCAGCTCCTCGGCGAAGGGGGCCTTCACCGTGTCGACGAGGGCGATCTTCTCGTCCACGATCAGGTAGGCGTTGTAGGTCACCCCCCGGGGCGTGGAGTAACCGTGGAAACTGCGCTCGTTCCAGTCAACGGCGCCCACCTCGTAGATGCCGTCCTTGAGTTGAACTGTCTTCATGGGGAGCCTCCGTGTGTTGCGCCCACGCTTTCACGGAGCGCGGGACCGGCCGACTTCTGCACCCGGGGCCGCCACCCTGCCCCCAGGCCGCCTCCCAGGAACTCTCCGTTCGACGGGGAAGCCTCCGGGCGGCGCGTCCCCTGCGCCGAAATCGGACTGGAGGTCTACCGTGTTCCAGCGTCTCAGCAAGCTGATCAAGGGTTTCCTCAGCCTCTTCATCTCCGGGCTGGAGACCGCCAACCCGAAGGCCCTCCTCGAAGCCGAGGTCCAGGCCCTTCACGAGGCGGTGGGCAACTACAACAAGAACCTGGCCCGTCAGGCCGCCCTGGTGGAGCGCCTGAAGATGCAGGTGGACCGCGAGAAGAAGGAGGTCGAGCGCACCACGGCCAAGGCCACGGCCCTGTTCAACGCCAAGCAGATGGACGCGGCGGGCCGCCTGGCCCTGCAGTTGAAGACCATGAAGTCGGGTCTGGCGGACAACGAGGCCCAACTCAAGCAGGCCGACGAGCTGTACCGCAACCTCTCCTCGCAGCGCGACGTCTACGTCCGCGAGGCCCAGAAGCGCATCGAGAACATCAAGCAGAAGCTGTCCCGCGCCGAGATCGCCGAAGCCCAGGCCCAACTGGCCGAAATCGCCACGGCGACCTCCTTCGACCTGGCGGGCAGCGGAGCCACCCTGGAGCGCCTGGAAGAGAAGCTGGACGAGCGGGTCACCGAGGCCATGGGCAAGGCCCGCGTGGCCAGCGACGCGGCCACCACCGGCGATTGGGCGATCAAGGCCGAGGAGGAATCGGCCCTCGAGCAGCAGGCCCTGGCCGAGTTCGCCACGGCCATGGGACTGGCCGCCCCGCCGGCTCCCGCCGAGGTCCAGGCCCCGCCGATGGAACGCGAACTGGGGCCGGCCCAGGGCGCCTAGGCTCCCACCGTTCGGTTTTTCTTCGCGAATCGTGGAATCCACGATGTTTGGATTCCGTGAACCGGATGCCCCGTGGGGGCAGTGCAATCAAGGAGGCTTTTCATGGCTGAACAGAAACCGGCCGGCCTGACCGCCGCCGGCAAGCTCGTGGTCCTGCTGATCGTGGGGGCTCTGGCCTTCTTCGGTTACAAGATGCTGGCCAAGGGCCCCGTCAACCAGGTGGGAGGTCCCACCGCGACCAGTTCGGGAGCTCCGGCTGGGGGTGGAGACACCGGCAGCGGTGCCGAGACCACCGCGGGCGCTCCGGGCTCGGTGACCACCTTCCAGGAATACTCCTACGTGCCCGCCCAGAAGCTGCCCCCCGTCAAGGGCGTCAGCAGCTACACCTGGGACAAGGACAAGAAGGTCGTCGAGTTCCCGATCAACGTGTGGATCGGCTGGCTGCCCATCGTGGCCGCGAACCACGGCTTCGCTCCGAACACCGACAGCGTCTTCTACAAGAAGTACGGGTTCATGGTGAACCTGAAGCTGGTCGACGATGCCGTGCAGGCCCGTGACGCCTTCGCCTCGGGCCAGAGCCACGTGCTCTGGGGCACCCTGGACATGATGGTCCTGTTCTCCGAGGAGCTGACCAAGGACTCGCGCACCGCACCGCGGATCTACCAGCAGGTCGACTGGTCCAGCGGCGGCGACGGGATCGTCGTCCGCGAGGCCATCAAGAGCGTCAAGGACCTGAAGGGCAAGACGATCGTCTACGCGGTCAACAGCCCCTCCCAGTACTACATCAACAGCCTGTTGATCTCCGCCGGTCTGAACCCGGCCAAGGATGTCAAGACGAAGTACACCGCCACGGCCTTCGAGGCCGCCGCCGCCTTCGTCTCGGACTCCAGCATCGACGCCTGCGTCTCCTGGGCCCCCGACATCTACAACATCGCCGAGAAGGTGCCGGGCACGCGCCTTCTGTCCACCACGGCCGAGGCCAACAAGCTGATCGCCGACGTCTGGGCGGTGCGCGCCGACTTCGCCAAGGACCACCCCGAGATCGTGGCTGGCCTGGTCGAAGGCATCTTCGAGGGCATGCAGATGGTGAAGGATCGCAACGCGACGACCTTCGCCCAGGCCATCAAGTGGATGGCCGACGGCTACCGCATGGAGCCCCAGGACGTCCAGGGCATGGCCAACGACGCCCACATCACGAACTTCGCCGAGAACCGCGAGTTCTTCCTGAACGCCAACAACCCCACGAACTTCGAACGCTCCTGGAACTCGATCTCCTCGGTCTACCGCGAACTGGGCCTGATCCGCGGGAACGTGCGCTTCGACGAGGTGGCCGACTTCTCGGTGGTCAAGAAGCTGGCGGCGGAAGGCAAGTTCGCCCAGCAGAAGGACGAGTCCAAGACGACCTTCGTGCCGGCCACCTCCTCCAAGGTGTCGGCCGAGTCCCCGATCGTCACCACCTCGCTGCAGATCCAGTTCTACCCGAACTCGGCCAACCTGCGCGAGCCCGCCCGGGACGACTTGGGGAACCCCAAGCCGAACACGCTCTACGACCCCAACGTCGAGGCCGTGCTGGAGCGGGCCGCCAAGCTGGCCGGTGAGTTCGGCAACGCCCTCATCGCCATCGGCGGCCACGCCGACTCCTCGCGGAAGGGTACGGGCGA
>CAZQPM010000397.1:0-3424 GCA_964595195.1 uncultured Burkholderiales bacterium
GCTCTACCACCACGAGCGGGTCGTGGTGCTGCGCGTGCTCGCCCAGGCGTAACCCCCCCCCGGCTCCGGGGTGGGGCGACCTGCCCCGGCGCCGACTCCCCTGCGAGGTGAACCATGTCCTACAACACCGTCCAGGACATCCGCGCCACCCGACTGACGAGATTCCCGCCGGGCACGCAGGGTGATGCCATCCTGGCCTCGGCCATCGCGGCCGCGGACGCCGAGGTGGACGTGCGCCTGGCGTCCCGATACACCGTGCCCTTCGACCCGGTGCCGGTCGTTGTCCAGCAGGTGGCTGGAGACCTGGCGGCGGCCCGGGCCCTGCTGGCATCTCACTCGGCTGCCGAGGAGGACGAGTCGGTCACGGCCCGGGCGTGGCGCGAGCAGGCCCTGGCCCTATTGGACCTGCTGGCCTCGGGCGAATACCAGGGAGACAAGCTGGTCCAACAGGCCGTCCTGTCCAGCGAGACACGCCCGGTCGGCATCCTCTCGACCACCTATGGCAGGCGCCAGGACCTGTCCGACCCGCTCTGGCTCTATGGCCCGCGACGAGGGCGCCACTGATGCCCAGGCTCATCATCGACGTGGATTCGTTCGCAGCCGACAAGAAACTGCAGGGTCTGGTGGACTCCAGTCGCGACCTGCGGCCCCTGCTCATCGGGCTGGGCGCCATGGCCATGTGCGAGTTCGACAAGAACTTCCGCGCCCAGGGCCGGCCCACGCAGTGGACTCCGCTCAAGCCGAAGACCCTCTACCGGCGGCGCAAGTCAGGGAAGGGCGCCAGGATTCTGCGGGACACCGGGAGGCTGCAGCAGTCGTTGAGCCAGGGCAGGACGGGCAACATCTACCGCCTGGAGCCTCGCAGCCTGACCATCGGCAGCAACCTGGTCTATGCCCGCATCCACCAGTTCGGCGGAACCATCAACCTGCGCCCGCGCAGCGACCTGGCGCCCCGGACCTTCGCGCGGATTGGCAACCGGATGCTGTTGCGAGGCAAGGACGGGAAGGTGCGCGTCGGCAGCAAGCTGGACGGCACGCCCATCCGCAAGAAGTTCGCGGCCGCGGCCTCGGTGCGCATGACCTTCCGGGCCCGCACCATCCGCATCCCGGCCAGACCCTACCTGGTCATCCCGGCCGAGGCCATCGGCCGGTTCCAGCAGGCCGTCAAGAAGTGGCTGAAGGAGAGCGTGGACTGATATGTGGCTGAACATCCAGGATGCCCTGGTGGCCTACCTGCAGGGGCAGCAGGCGCCAGGAGGCCGGCTGGAGGGCATCCAGACCGTGCGCTCCGGGGCCGACGACACTCCCCACGACCTGGACTACCCCCTGGTCACGGTGTCGGCATCCGACACCTTCACGGTCGAGGGGACCGTGTCCCAGGTGGAACTGCGCTTCGATTTCGAGGTGGCGGTCTTCGCCCTGAACATGGAGGGCCAGGACAGTGCCGAGCGGGACCTGCAGGCGCTGGTCTGGTCCGGCCGAGGGGCAGCCTCCACAGGGGTCCTGCCCGCCCTCCTGGCCCTGATGAAGCGCGACCTGGTGGCGGATGGCGCGACCTATCGGGTGCGCGCCACGGGTCAGCCTCGCCTGGGCTTCGCCACGCAGATGAGCCAGTGGGTGGCCGGCCTGGTCATTCCGGTCACGATTCACCGCACCGAGCCGACCCCGCTATAAGGGCAACCTGAAGGGAGAATATCAAGATGAGCAACGGACAGTCCTGGGGTGGAGCCCTGGGTATTGGCACTGAGAGCACCTACGGCACGGGGGTGGAGCCCGAACTGTGGCTGCCTATCAACTCCGAGTCAGTGAAGGGCAAGCGCAACATCTTCGTCCCGGCCACCATCTGCGGCTCCCGCGTGCGGCAGATGGGCGTCCCTGGCCTGCGCGAGGCCTCTGGCGGCTTCCAGGTCAACGGGGATGCCATGCACATGGGCCTGCCCCTCTACTACCTGAACGGCCAGGTGACCTCATCTGGTCTGGCCGGATCCATCACGGCTGCCCCGACGGGTGAGGCCGACGGTGATGGCGAGATGTCCGGCGAGTTCTACTACAAGGTCTGCGCCGTCTTGAAGGACATCGACGACAACCACTGGTTCACCAACCCGTCTCCTGCCAGCCTGAAGGTCTCGGCCGTCGACGCCGTCCAGATTGTGGTGCACTGGGTCAACCCTGCGCCGTTGCCCTCTGGCTACACGCAGTATGGCACGGCCGTCTTCCGCACGGCGAACGGAGGCGCGCCTGGGACCGAGAAGCTGCTGGCCATCGTGGTCGGAGACGGAGCGGCCTACGGGGACTTCGGGCTGGCCCTGACCAGCACCGTCGTCCCTCCTGCTTCCATCTACCAGCACACCTTCACCCCGGCCGCCCTGCCCGAGACGGAACTGCCCTCGTTCTCCGTCAGCAAGTTGATGGACAACGACCTGGGCGAGTGCTTCTCGGGCTGCCGGATGAACACGCTGAAGCTGGCTGTGGGCGACGCGGGGAACCCTGTGGTCCTGGACTGGGACCTGATGGCCAGGGACTGGGAGACCATCACCAACCCTGAGCCCAGCTTCAACTGCGTCCAGCCCTTCATGAACTGGCAGGCCCGGTTCGTGGTGGACGGCACCGTCCTGGACCGCGTGGAGGCCCTGGAACTGACCGTCAGCAACGGCCTGCAGGCGCTGCCCGGGCTGACCGGGACCCCGCGCATCCGCAACATCTGCGCCGGCATCCGCGAGGTGTCCGGGTCCATGACCCTGGCCTTCGAGAACCACGACTACTGGCAGAAAGTGCGCGACTCAGAGGAGTTCACTGGCGTGGTCGAGATGTTCGGTGACCCGGTTGGCGCAGTGAGCGTCTCGGACCCGGTGCTGATTCAGTCCTGGCGCTACGGGGCCCGGATTGACCTGGCCCGCTGCAAGCCGTCCGAGGCGGGCGGAAACCTGTCGGGCTCCGAGCGCATGACCGAGCAGGTGCCCTTCGTGGTCTACAACGACCCCGCCCTGGGCTACGAGGCGCAGTTCGTCCTCTACAACACCACCGCCAGCTACACGTCGTAGCCTGACAACCCACCCGGCCGGGGAGACTCGGCCGGGTGGGGATGTATCTCACGTGGCTACCAGGAGGAGAGATGTCCGACGTCACCCTCAAGATCGACGCAGACACCAAGGGTGTGGAGGACGGCGCGAGAAAGGCCGGTGACGCCCTCGGTGATCTGGGCGAAAAGGCAAAGGGTGCCGGGGAGGGCGCCCAAGGAGCTGGAGACGCCCTCGGCGAGATTGCGTCCACGCAGCGGCTCGAGTCCCTGGCGAATGCCGGTCGATATCTGCAGGACATCGGCGGACAGGTCGGAGCTCTGGCGCACCAGTTCTTCGCGGCTGGTAAGCAGCTCGACGAGCTGAAGGACACAATCGGGACGTTCACCCCGGCCGGAAACGTCGAC
>CAZQPM010000398.1:0-3392 GCA_964595195.1 uncultured Burkholderiales bacterium
CCCGACAACCCCGACCTGCGGCTGCTGTCGGCCGAACGGCAGCCCTTCTGGGCCCTGGCCACCGCGACGGAGCCTCTGTACGAGCCCGCATCGGCGTCGCAGGGCCGGCGCCAGCGGGCCATCCAGCGCGGGGCCCGCAGCCGCCGCGGTTCGGCCGAGACCCGGCGCACGGTGCAGCGCCGGGACGGCTTCGCCTGCATGTGCCCCGACTGTCCGCACACCGTGTGGCTGCACGCCCACCACATGACCCTGTACTGTCAGGGCGGCCTCAGCGTGCCCTCGGGGATGGTCCTTCTGTGCACCCGCTGCCACCGCAACGTGCACCGGGGCACCCTGCGGATCCACGGAAACCCTGACCGCGGGCTGGACTGGCGGGATGCCCGAGGTCTGCCCCTGGGCCAGGCGGCGGCCTCGGCCCGGCAAGACGCGGTGGCTCACGCGGTCAGCCTGGTCGTCGCCGCCATCGAAGCCGTCGCAGCTTGAAGTTGAAGCTCGCGAGGTGCGCCAGATCGCCGGCGACCGAGAACTCCAGCAGGTCGTCCCCGGGCAGGGCCCGCAATGGGAACTGCCTGGGTCCCAGTTCAGGTGCACCGTTTCAAGCGGTTCCCTGTCGGTAGGGGGGCTGGAGGCCGGCGCACGCCGGGGTCACGGGCAGGCCAGCCTGGTATGGCCGTCCGCGGACCAACGCGCGCGGTGCTGGGGCTCGTCCCCGGAAATCCTCTCTGGATATCTTCCAGAGGGTCGTCGCCGGGCGGGACTCACCACGCGAAAAGCCGCGAAGGCGGCTGGGAACAAGCCTACAGGACGCCCCGGAGAGACCGCGCACCGATTGACGCAACGAAAGAGTGTGACCTCACGGGATATTATGCGCCAAAAGCAAGGAAAACCCCGCAGTTGTCGAAGTCTGTTCTTGTCACGGTCCAGACGATCCAACAAAAACGGGGTATGCGCAGCATGGCACAGGAGCTCCTGCCTTTCAATTACCTGGGCGTGGAAGGATTTGACGATGGCCAGACTGCGCTGGCTGGGCTCGGCACCTATCTGGACCTGGCGCAGGTGCTGGGTCTTCCAGCGTCCATTGAACGCCACGTGAAGCTGCGGGAGGGAACACAGGGCTACACTGATCGGCAGATGGTGATGGCGCTGCTGTTTCTGCAGTTAGCCGGTGGAGACTGCGTGGATGACCTGGACCGATTGGAGCAGGACGGTGGTTTCGGGAGGCTCTTGCGCCGGGTGGACCAGCAGGGCCTTTCACGCCCGGAACGCCGGGTCATGGAACGGCGGTGGAGGAAGGATCCGACTCGTTCGGTCCCGTCGCCAGGTGCCTGTCGGCGCTATCTGGATGGCTTCCGCAACCCGGAAGAGGAGGCCCGCAGAGGCCACGGCTCAACGTTCATTCCCCAGCCGTCGGATTCATTGAAAGGGCTGCGCCTGGTGAACCAGGACCTGGTGGCCGCCGTGCAGGCCCGCAGGCCGGTGGACACGGCCACCCTCGACATCGACGCGACCCTGGTCGCGGTGGAGAAGCGCGAGGCGCTCTTCTGCTACGCGGGTTACCGGGCCTTCCAGCCCCTGAGCGTCTATTGGGCGGAGCACGGAGTCATGCTTCACACCGAGTTCCGCGACGGGAACGTGCCGGCAGGGCCCTCTGTCCCAGGATGGGGCGAGTGCTGGAGGAGGCCCTGGACATGTTGCCGGACAGCGTCCAGAAGGTGTTCGTTCGGACCGACACCGCCGGCTACGACTACGACCTGCTGCGGATGATGGCCGAAGGCAGGCATCCCCGGTTTGGGGTCATCCACTTCGCCGTAGGCGCGGACATGACGCCCGAGTTGAAGGCCGAGATTTCCAGGATTCCTGCCAGTGAGTGGAAGCCCTATCCTCAACCGGAAGGTTCGAAGGCTCCAAAGCAGGAGTGGGCCGAGGTCCCCTTCGTGACCACGCGGATTGCCTACAAGAAGGGAAACCCTGAGTATCGCTACCTGGCGGTTCGCGAGGTGCTGAGGAAGCAACCTCAGCCAGAGACGGATGAGCAGTTGCACCTGGACCTCCCGGCCCCCGACGCCGAATTCGACACGTCGGCCTACAAGCTTCGGGCCATCGTTACCAACCTTCTGGACTGGGACGGCGACCGGGTGATCCGGTGGCATCGCGAACGCTGCGGCAGGAGTGAGCAGGCCCACGATGTCCTGAAAAACGAGTTGGCCGGCGGAACGGTGCCCTCAAAGCACTTCGGAGTAAACGCAGCCTGGTGGCTGATCACCGTGCTGGCGCACAACCTGAACCAAGCGATGAAGATACTGGCCCTGACGAAGATCGACGCCTCGTGGTCGGAACGCCGTCTCAAAGCCGTGCGCTTCCACCTGATCCGGCTCCCAGGGCGAGTGACGCAACACGCTCGGGAGATGATCGTTCGGGTGTCGCGGCGAGCGGTCAGGTTCCTCAGAGGAGATCCGAAGACAGATCGGGAGGCTCATCCTTGCGGCCCCGGCCTGACCGCCGGAAGTCCGAGAAGCGTCTCTACCGTGGCGGCCTCGATGGATGCCAGCCGGCCTTCGGCGTGCCCGAAAACCCTGGCTGGCGCCATTCCAGGCTACCGCGAGGACCCTCCCCCTGCACTGCGACAGCGCCACAGCCAGGCCGTGAAGTCCTCAGCCGGGTTTCCGGAATGCCTTTTCCGCCCCGGAGGGGTCTCCATGCCCCGCTTCCGCACCCAGGCGGCGGATTCAGGCCCCTGTTCGGGGGTTGCGCATGTTCTAGGATGGATATACTATGCGAGCGTGGGACGAGCCCGAAAGGGACTCTTCAGAAGTTGGACGGATCGACCATGCGCTGGTATCTGAACATCCTGGCAGCCTTCCTGGTCCTGGGCGGCGTGGCCCTGGCCCAGACGCCGACTCCCGAGGCCACGGTCCTGCAGTTGGAGAGCCAGCAGAGGCTGACCCTGGCCGCGGGGTGCATGCAATCCGACCGTTGGGAAGCCGACTCGGGACAGGTGACCCGGGTGGACCTGCACGACCCTGAGGTGAGGGTCTTCGACGGCCACACCGCCATCGTGACCGGGACCTGGCAGGTCCAGACCCTGCGGGACGGCCGCCAGGTGCAGTCCTCGCGGCGTTTCACACACCTGTGGGTCCAGGTCGACGGCGAATGGCGCCTGGTCACGCATCACCTGGCGATGGACTGAAAGACGCGGGTTGGCAGGCAGCCCAGGCGACGACGCCGAAGGAAGGCCGAGTGTCCAGCCTGATCATACTGACAGGGGGCCGAGGGCGACGCCTCGGCGGGATCGACAAGGCCCGCCTCCAACTGCACGACCAGAGCTTTCTCACCCGGATCGTCGACCGGCTGGGTCCTCTCTTCGACGAGGTCCTCCTGGCAGGATCCGCGGT
>CAZQPM010000399.1:0-3380 GCA_964595195.1 uncultured Burkholderiales bacterium
CCCTGACGCCTATCACCAGAGGCTCGACCAGTTCCTGGACGAGATCCTGCCCTCGCCGGCCGTCCGGGGGCTCCTGGAGGAGGTCCTGGGCTACGGACTCCTCCCTGACTGCCGATACCAGAAGGCGGCCGTCTTCGTGGGTGGGGGAGCCAACGGCAAGTCCACCCTACTGAACATCGTCCGGGCCACCTTCGGCGGGCCCAATGTGTCCTCCGTGACCCTCCAGGCCCTGGCCGAGAACCGCTTCGCGGCCGCCTCCCTGGTCGGCAAGATGCTCAACATCTACGCCGACCTGCCTCGCCAGGCCGTCGAGGAGAGCGACGTCTTCAAGTCGCTGGTCACCGGCGACGTCATCGAGGTTGAGCAGAAATTCAAGCCCAGCTTCACCTTCCAGAATCGGGCCAAGCTCATCTTCAGCGCCAACGAGTTGCCCGCCACCAAGGACCTCAGCGATGGCTTCTTTAGGCGCTGGATCATCATCCCGTTCCCGCGCCGCTTCGAGCCCCACGAAGCCGACCCGACCCTGGAGGCCAAGCTTAACACCACCGAGGGGCGCAGTTACCTACTGCTCCTCGCCGTCCGCGGACTCCGTCGGCTCGTAGAGCGGGGGGGCTTCCCGGCGACGCCCGAGACCGACTCCGCCCAGGACGAGTATCGCCGCCAGTGCGACCCCGTGAAGCTCTTTTTGGAGGAGTGCTGCCTCCAGGAGGGCACGGTATCCCGGCAGGGCCTCTATGAGGCCTATCTGGCCTGGTGCGAGGCCGAGGGCATCAAGAAGCCCCTCCGCCAGGAGTGGTTCAGCCGGCGCGTCCGGGCCCACGTGCCGGAACTGCAAGACTACCGTCAGGGGCCTCGGGGGGCGGGCAGGGATCGTATCCTGGTGGGCCTTTCGCTGGCCGGAGTCAGCCAGGACCTGGGAGACGCCGGCATGTTCAGGGGGGTGCTGTGATGACTCGCTGTGTCCAGGTACACGCGCTCCGTGTCCAGGCATGTCCAAGTCAGCGTCCAGGTAAGAAATCCCCATTTTACGGGCCGTGTCCAAGCAGTCCAGGTAAAACACAAAATCTTAAAATACACGCGAGAAGGCCACATGACGTCATATGTCAGCATGCATGCGATCGCATGCATGGGTTAAGATCCATGGCGTTTACCTGGACTGCTTGGACACGGCCCCATTTCATGGGTATTCCAGCGCACCGTTTACCTGGACACTACCTGGACACGGCCTGGGTCTTACCTGGACACCATTCCCCCGAGGTCCTCCCGTGACGCCCGCGGAGAGCCTCCTGGCGGAGGCCACCCAGGCGGGCGTGCGCCTCTACCTCTACCGCGGCGAGGTGAACTTCGAGGCTGGCCCGGGGGCGCTCACCCCGAGCCTCCTGGTCCGGCTGCGTGAGGCGAGGCCCGCCCTGCGTGCGCTGCTCTCCAGTGCCGCCACGGCTGTCGTGGCCGAGAAGCCTGCGCCGCCCACCCCGCCGCCAGCGCCCCGTCCCGCCCCGAAGCCGCCGGAGACCTGCCCTGCATGCAAGCGCCAGGTCCGCTGGCTGCCCCTGGTCTACCCCGGTCGCTTCCTGTGCGCGTCCTGCTGGTTCGGAGTCGGGCTGTACCCGCCTGGCGGCCCCTCACCCGACCCGGACCCCACCACCCCCTGCTACTGCACCTCGACCCGCTTCTGGCGCAGCCCGGCCGGAGTCGTGCGCTGCGCATCCTGTTCCCCGCCAGCCCGCCCCGAGCAGGCGACCTGGCTGGACATCCACGCCGAGGTGGCCCAATGACGACGAATGACGACCTGCAGTGCCGGCCCACCGTGGCGACCTGGCCGATGCGCCGCCTGCTGACCGACCTGGCCTGGGACGAGTCCGCTGCGTCGGTCCGGCTCATCTACGACCACGTGATGCCGGCAATCGAGCGCTACCGGCGGGAGCGGGACGCCGCACGGAGAGAGGTGACGAGATGAGCACCAACGAGACCATCGCCGAGGTTCTGCGCCTCGACGCTGAGGCGACGCCAGGGCCGTGGCAGCCGTCCGCCGGCCGTGTCGTCCGGGATGGAGAGACGGCATATCTGGTCCACGGAGGACCCGATACGGATGCCGCCCTGGTGGCCTACTACCGCACCGCGACCCCGCTCCTGGCGCGTGAGGTGCAGCGGCTGCAGGGGCAGGTCGAGACTCGGGACATCATCATCTACCAAGTGGCGTGGCAGATGCAGGCTGTCGCCACTGCCATTGGGATGACCCCCGAGGAACAGGCTGCGAGCGCGGAGGGGATCGGAGACGCGATCGCCGAGCGGGTCACCCGCTTGCAGGCCGAGCGTGACGCCGCCCATCAGGATGGTTACCGCGCCGGCCAGGAGGCCATGCGGGTCTCGGTCCTCGACCTCGCACAGCGGGCCGCGCAATACCCCTGGATCGACGAGTTGCTGCGCGACGCCCTCGCCCTGAGCCCCGAGCGACAGGACCTGCCCCGCAGGCTGCTCGATGACGTGGAGGCGGCATGAGCCAGACCCCACCCATGCCCAGGCTCCAGGCCTCCATCATGCTCCGGGATGAGCACGGCGCGACCTACCACGTGCCCGGCAGGACCTATCGGGGGCTGGCCATCCACCAACCGCACCAACTGGTCCGCGGCAAAGCCTACCCGGTGCCACAACCGCGCAACGACCAGCGCTGGACCATCACGCACAATGAGAGCGGCTTCGCGCTCGGCTCAATCCGGGGCGAGATCCGCGCCGCCTGGGCCGCCCTGTGCAGGATGGCCGACGCCGCCGACTGGACCAGGCCGCAGGGCGAGGTCTGTCGAGACCCGGAGTGCCAGAGGCTCTGGCGGCTCATCCCGATCGCAGCCGGACGGAAAGCGGAGGACGTGCTGCCATGACTTACTCCCCTGGCCCCAAGCGCCTGACCCCCGCCACTCGCCGCGTCCTGGAGGCCGTCTGGCGCCTGGCCGAGGAGCACGGCCGGCCGCCAAGCATCGTCGAGGTCCGCGACCACGTCGGCCTCCGGGCGCAGTCCACCGTCCACCGCCACCTGTGCACGCTCGCCCGCCTGGGGCTCGTCCACGACCCGCCCGGAGCCATCCGGGGACGCTACGTCACGCCGGCGGGGCGCGCGGCACTGGGCCTACAGGTGGCCATGGGGGACGCCGTGGCGCACCTGTTGGAGGCGTCCCGGTCCCTCGCCGCCCTCGACGCAGAGCGCATCGACCACCCCTACGCCTGGGCTGTCGAGGCCCTGCGCGACATCGCCGAACAATTGGAGGTCCCCGCCTGATGAAACGTCTCTGGTTCCGTGACCTGCGCAACGCCCATGGACTGTCTCAGTCGGCGCTGGCCCGGCTGATGGCCGTCGACGTCAGGACGATTTCCCGATGGGAGGCTGG
>CAZQPM010000400.1:0-3377 GCA_964595195.1 uncultured Burkholderiales bacterium
CGGACCCTGCCTGGCCGAGAAGGGCGGGGCGGAGCGCCCGGAGTCCCGGGGCTCGGTGGACGCCGGGCTGACCTGCGAGGAGTTGGACCGCTGGTTGGAGCGCGAGGGAATCCGGCTGGAGGACTGCGCGGCCAGCGGTTTCGACAACCAGGGCCGGATCCCGACGGCCAAGCTCTTCCCCCTGCCGGGAGGCATGATCAAGACAGTCGGCCTTTCCGCCGACGCCACCCAGAAGGACATCCTGCACACCAGCGGGATGGAGAACGTCAAGGCCCTCTTCGCCGCTCCGGACTCGTCCTGGGACATGCACCTGGTCGAGCCCCTCTTCTGCCAGGACGGGTGCATCAGCGGGCCGGCCACGGGCTCTTCCGAGACGGTCTTCCACCGCCGTGCCAACCTGCTGGCCTACTGTACCCGCCGGTCGGCCCTGCCCGAGCCGCCCGAGCTCCCCCGGGCAGGGATCGAGATGACCACCGGCTACGAGGCCACGCCCCTGGACAGCTCGGAGATCACCGAGGAGGAGATCCTGGAGGTCTACGAGCGCACCGAGAAGAGCGACCCCGTGGCCCAGCTCAACTGCGGAGCCTGCGGCTACGGCAGTTGCCGCGAGATGGCCCGGGCGGTCATCCAGGGCATGGCCCACGTGGAGATGTGCGTCCCCTACACGCGGCGCCTGGCCGAACGGCGCACGGACAAGATCATCCAGACCAGCCCCAACGGCATCGTGACCCTGGACGAGAACCTGAAGATCCTCTCGATGAACCCCTCGTTCTGCAACTACTTCACCTGCAACGACGGGGTCCTGGGGCGCCGCATCTCCTACCTGGTGGACGCCGGCGCCTTCGAGAAGCTGCAGACCGGCAGCCAGGACCGCATCGACGCCATGGTCTCGGCCTATGGCAAGGAGTTCCACCTGATCGCCTACCGGCTGCCTGAGGACCGGCAACTGGTCGGGATCTTCACGGACGTGACCGGCATCCAGTTGACCAAGGCCCGGCTGGACGCCATCAAGAAGCAGACGGTCCTGCAGGCCCGCGAGCTGCTGGAGCACCAGATCGAGATGGCCCAGACCCTGGCCCGCTTCCTGGGCGACAGCACCGCCCGGGGCGAGGAACTGGTGGAAAAGCTGATGAGCATCCATGATCAGTGAGGCTCAACCCCCGCCCGTTCCAGCCGCGGACCGGGACCCGGTCTACGTCTGCGACACCGTGGCTCAGGCCCGCAAGACCCGTCACAACGTGTGCGGCGACCACTACCTGTGCCGCCGCACCTGGGAGGAGACCTGGTTCGTCCTGTGCGACGGCATCGGGTCGGGCATGCGGGCCAACATCGCGGCCACCATGTGCGCCCATCGCCTGATGCACCTGCTGGGCAACGGGGTCTCGCTGGCCCGCGCCTCGGAGATGGTGGTCTCCATGATGCATCGGGCGCGCACCGAGGAGGGCATCCCCTTCGCGGCCTTCAGCCTGGCCCATGTACTGAACACCGGCCAGTACACCGTGCTCTGCTATGAGAGCCCTTCGCCCCTGCTGGTCAGCCAGGGAGCCGCCGAGTTGCTGCCCCTGCGCTACTTCACCCGGGGCCACGAGGTGGTCGGCGAAGCCAGCGGTCTCCTGCGCCCGGGCGAGGCCCTGGTGCTGATGACCGACGGCGTGACCCAGGCCGGCCTGGGCCGCATGAAGGGCACGGGTTGGGGCGAGGAGCGGGTGGTCGATGAGGTCAACGCCCACCTGCGGCGGGGGCAGCGCCTGGAGGACGTCCCGCCGGACATCCTCGAACAGGCCCGGCTCCTGTCGGGCGGGGCCCACGGCGACGACACCACGATGGCCGTGCTGTCCTGCCGCCAGGCCCAGGTCCTGAACCTCTTGACGGGTCCGGCCCGGACCAAAGCCGCGGACAGGGAGTTCGTGGAGCGCTTCATGGCCCGCGAGGGCCGCAAGGTGGTCTGCGGCTCGACGACCGCCGACATCGTGGCCCGGGTACTGAAGCAGCCCCTGAAGGTCCTGGAGTTGTCTACCTCGTTCGCCTCGCCCCCGACCTACGAGATCGCCGGTCTGGACCTGGTGACCGAGGGAGCCGTGACCCTGAACCAGATCTACAACATCCTGGAGGAGGACCTGGAGGACTACCAGGGAGGCTCGTGCGTGGGCCAGATCTGCCAGATGATGAAGCAGGCCGACATGATCCGCTTCTTCGTGGGGGGCGTCAAGAACCCGGGCAACCAGGGCCTGGAGTTCAAGCAGTTGGGGGTCCTGCCCCGCAGCCTGATCGTGAACCTGCTGGTCGAGAAACTGCGGACCATGGGCAAGGTGGTCGTCGAGGAGAAGGGGTGACCCGGCGAGCCGGGGCCCCGGGGCCTGCGAGCGGCGCGGTGCCTCCCGCCACGACGACCGCAGGCGGTGACATAGGAGGTCTGACCCGGGTTGCAGAACGTGCAACGTGCTAGAATAGGGGCCTATCTGGAGAGGGAACTGGAACGAGATGCCGCTTCGCCTGCACGCCCGTCGCCGCTTGGGGGGCTTCACCCTGGTCGAACTGATGATCGTGATGGTCATCATCGGCCTTCTGGCCTACATCATCATCCCGAACTTCAGGCGTTCGCGAGCGCTCTCCCAGTTCACCGCCTGCAAGGCCAACCTGAAGAACATGGCCACCGCCGCCGAACTCTACTCCACGGACTCCCAGGGCCGCTACCCGACGTCCCTGGCCATCCTGACCACGAACGGGAAGTACCTGCGCGAGATTCCGACGTGCCCCAGCGCGAGCCTGGACACCTACTCGGCCACCTTCCACTCCAGCTCCAAACCGGACAACTTCACGATCCTGTGTGCCGGGACCAACCACGGAGCCGTCGACACGGGCACGGGCTTCCCGCAGTATTCCTCGATGTCGGGCCTCCTCGACCGCTAGCAGGACCGACCACCCTTCGACGCGGAGCCCGGACGACCGCAGCCATCAGCCCTCGACCCCTCGCCGCCGGGCGAAGATGCGGTGTCGGAAGTCCACAGGCACGTAGAGGGGGATGCTGGCGACCCCCAGGCTCTCGTCCTGCCCCAGGAAGAGCAGTCCCCGGGGCACCAGGGCCGGGTGGATGCTGGCCAGCAGGCGATCCTGCAGGGGCTGCTTGAGGTAGATCAGGAGGTTCCGGCAACTGACCAGGGTCAGGCCGTCCAGGGGCGGACCCGCCAGGACGTCGGCCTCTGCGAACTCCACCACGCGGCGCAACTCGGGCTTCACTTCGAAATCGGGTCCCCGGGGGATGAGGTAGCGGGCCAGCAGGTCCGGCTCCATCTCCCGGAAGGCTCCGGGCCGGTACCGGCCCCTCCCGGCCAGGTCCAGGGCCTCGCGGTTGAGGTCGGTGCCCAGGATGCGCAGGG
>CAZQPM010000401.1:0-1599 GCA_964595195.1 uncultured Burkholderiales bacterium
CGACAGGGTCAACCGCCCCTCCCGGGCCCGAGCCGACAGGCTCTCCAGCACCGCAGGCCCACCCGTCTCCAAACGGTGGAAGAGGTGGTTGAACAGGTTCAGGTCGTTGCGACCGTGCGACAGGATGTAGCCGATGCCGCCAGCCACCGTGTCGGGATCCCCGGAGCCCAGACGGGCGTGCAGCTCGTCGTTGCTGAGGGGGGCTCCCTCGGCGCTGACCCAGACGTTGCGAAGCGGCGAGACCGAGACGTTGCCCAGGCTGTCGGTGGCCTCGACCACGTACTGCACCATGGCGCCGGGGGTGCCCTCAGGAATCGGGATGTTCACGGTGCCGCGGTAGACGTCGGCCCGGGCCTTGGGGTCCAGCCACACCGGAGGGCGACTCTCCAGGTCCGGGTAGGGCCGGCCGGCCATCTCGACCTCGCCGGCCCAGGGCGCCACCTCGCCGCCCGCCAGCATGAAGTCCTGGGGCCGATCCAACTTGCCGTCGGCATCCAGGCGGTACTTGATCTTGACATCCTTGACCTGATGCACATCGTAGGCGTAGGTGACGACCTCGAATTCGCCCGGCTGCCCACCAGGGTTGTAGGGGGTATGCCGTGGCAGGAACACGGTGGGGCCGACCTTGTCCTGGCTGGGGTCGTGGCGGCCGATCACCCTCCCGGCGCTCTCCAAGGCCATGTTGGCGCCCTTCACCGACGAGTAGGACAGCACGTTATCGGCGTTCCAATACTCGTAGCAGGAGGTCTGCCCGACCAGCAGACCGTGCCAGGCCTTCTCGGTGTCGCTGCCCCGATTCCCGGCGATGTTGCGCAGGCTCTCCGGGGTGTCGCCCGCCCGCTCCAGCGAATCTGCGGTGAGCACGGCATTCTTGGCAGCGGTCAGGCAGGCCCAGGAGTTGTCCTTTGGGGAGAAGCCCTGGTAGGCCGGGCTGTCGATCCACTTGGAGAACTCAGGGTCACCCAGATTGGCCCCCCACCACGACCCGTCCTCCACGTGGACCACGTCGCCGCCCTCGTAGCGGCGGGGTTGCCCGTCCGGGCTGACCAGGCGGGGCTTCTCGGGGGGATAGATGGCCAGGTAGTCCTCGACCGTCAGCAGCGACACCCGGCCCGGGAAGCGGGTCGCCAGATCCACCGGCACATCGCGATGGAAGGAGCCGGAGTTGGAGCCGTTGTTGTCCCCGTCGGTGGCCATCAGGACCAGGAACGGGTGGTCCGGATCGGTGTTATGGGCCGAGAAGCGGTCCAGCACCTCCTGGACGCGCCCCCCGTTGCGGTCCTTCTGGATGTAGGACGACAGCGAGCGCTCCTGGGGAACCACGACCACCAGCCTCTCGTCGCCGGTCTGCTGGTCCACGAACTTCTGGTAGTGGGGCCTCAGGGCCCGGGGAGACACGACGTGGGTCTTGGCCAGGTCGTTCGAGAGCGTCTCGTAGACCTCGGCGGGGGGATTGCGCCGGTCTGCGGGGTTCGGAGCCTTCAGACCGTCGCGGGGATTGTCGTAGCCCTGGTTGGCACGGTCCACGTGGAGGTTGTCCACGATGGTCCAGTGGATTCCGTTGGCCTCCAGGGTGGGGATCATCCGGTCGGTCCAGGC
>CAZQPM010000401.1:1609-3371 GCA_964595195.1 uncultured Burkholderiales bacterium
GGGGGGGAAGAAGCCTCGGCTGACCTGCCCTCCGAAGTGGTCCCGAACGGCTTGCTGATGCATCTTGATCTGCAGGTCCAGATCCCGGTCCTGACCCGATTGACCCGTGGCGATCAGTCCCATCAGCGGGTGATAGTAGCCGAAGTTGACCATGTCCAGGCGCTCATTGCCCAGAGGTGTGTCGGTGCCCTCGCGGACGCTGCGGTAGCGGCCGTTCCACCCGGCGCCCGGCCACAGTCCGCGCTCGGCCGTCCGGTCCAGGTTCTCCATCAGGGAGCCACTGTAGGAGACCTGCAGGCCCAGATCCGGACGGCCCGGGTTCTCCTCGATGGCATAGGCGTCCGCGGTGGTGTAGACCTCGCGGCGGTTCTCGGCGTCGCCCGTGCCCAGCACGTAGCTCTGGATCTCCGGCGTGTCGGCCGGGTGGACCCCGGGTCGATAGATGGGTTGATGGTTGTGCACGTGCAGGGCCGCGAAGATCTGCCCTCGATGGGTGTCGCGGTACCCCTGGATCCAGGCTTCGCGATCCGCACCGGTCAGGGTGGCCAGCCTCTCGTGGACCTCCATGGCCTCCGCCACCGCGGGAGCCAGGGCCGGACGGGGGGCCGCACCCGGTTTGCCAGCCGACAGAAGGGCTTGGTCCTGTGGCAGCGGCGTCGCTTCCGAAGGAGGTGCCGCGTCCAGGGATTGACGGATCTCGGAACGGGAGATACCGGCGCTCGGCGCCACAGAACCGCTGAAGGACGGGATGTGCATGTCGGCAGGTTCCTCTTCCGACCGCGCCGAGGGTGTGGCCCGTGCGCAGGTCTGGATCGTTGATTGGAACCTACCGCCCGGCTCGGAAATCAGGCTGAAAAGCCGGGACGCGCTCAGACGGCGAGGGCCGGTCGGCAAGCGGGCGCGGGGACCCGGGTCTGCGCAGGATCGACCCGGTCCAGATGGGGCTCGTCGTCCTCGTCATCGACCTCGTCGAACTCCGGGTCTTCGGGGTCCTCTTCGGCCAGGAAGTCCCAGTCGTCCTCACCGTCCCAATCCTGGTACCAGTCCAGGCCTTCGGGCAGCGGATCCAGGTCCCGCAGGTCCTGAGCATACTGCAGCGGCCACAGTTCCAGGGCCTCGCGAAGCTGCTGCACCTGCCAGGAGGCCAGCCAGGACTGCAATTCCGCCTGCCGATCCGGCGAGACCAGGTCGCAGACCCGGATGAATCCCTTGGCGGTGAGGGATGCCACCAACCTGGGCGGGAGGAGCGGGAGCAGATCCTCAACCGGTTGGTCCGAGCCCGGCAGGTCCAGGGTTGGGGAAGCGGTCGGACGGTCAGCCACAGTCTCCTGAATCACGGGGAACCTCGCGAATGCTTCGATTGCGGGTCAGGCCAGGCCAGAGAGACGGGAAGGAGAAGATCATGCCTGTTGATGGAAGGCCATTGCCCCCCTGGACCTGACGCCACCCGCAGCATTACTTCCCCTCTATATTGGATCATTCATGGCCATTTGTAAAGAGCAGAAAACATTCAATATTCCACTCCCATCCACACGCTTGTGAAGTAGATATGCTCTACAGGCATTGTGGTCCAGTGACAGGAAATGTCAGCCGCCGAGCCATCCTACCCGAAATCAAACCCTGACAATTCTTGTCAGTCCCAGAGGAATACAATAAGATTCAAGCCCGATCCGGCCAGCGAACCCGACCCCGCGGGCTTGCGCCAACATCGGGTAGCCGGGGAGGCGGGCGAGCCTGGCTGCCCGCCTCCCAAGCTCCCACA
>CAZQPM010000402.1:0-3369 GCA_964595195.1 uncultured Burkholderiales bacterium
GCGCCGGGGTAACTTGGAGAGGGTGCCTCCTCAGTCCTGCCGCGGGAGGGTCCGGAAGGCGCGGAACGAGGGGCCGCGGGAACGCATCCTCGCTCCCGCGGCCCCGAAGACTCCGCGACTACTCGTTGTTGCCGTCCATGCAATCGATCCGCTCGTTGAAGCCAGCCGAGCAGTCGCCGATGGGCGAACCCTCGCTCAGGTCCACCAGGATCGGGCTCTGATAGATAGGCATCGGTCCCCTCCTTTCCCGGCCTGCCAAGGGCCGGTGCTCACCTGGCGGTCCCGGTCGGGGCCGCCCCCGCCAGTCGGGAGGGGGGAAAGACTCCCTGTTCCTCCGCGGCCTGGCAGAACCAGTAGGGAGCCCACAGGCTCCGGGTTGTGTAGAAGTTCTGGGCCAGACAGGCCCCTCGGCAGCGATGGCGCATCAGGCACCGACCGCAGACGCCCTCCAGGCGGTCGGGAAGGCCTCCGCGCAGGCTCTTCAGGACCGGGCTGCCGTGCCACACGTCGGCCAGTCGGTCGACCGCGGCGTTCCCGAAGACCAGTTCCGATACCGTCCGCCCCACCCCGCACAGGGCGTAGGAACCATCGGGAAGCAAGCCCAGGATCTTCAGGACTCCGCAGGCGCTGCACCCGCCCCCCTCCTCCCGGTCGAACATGTGGCGCAACGAGCGGAAGGCCATGGGGTAGGAGAAGTAGAGCTTCAATCCGGTCCGGGGGGCCAGATCCTGCTCGACCCACCGGCCCAGGTGCACCAGTTCCTTCACACCCAGGGCCTCGCCCGAGCGGTGCAGGCCCTGGCCGCGCTCGGCGGGCTGGACCACGTTGAACTTCACCGATCCGACGCCCAGGTCCTCGGCCATCCGCACCAGGGCCTCGAGCTGCCCGCAGTTGTGCCGCATCACGGTCAGGATGACCTGGGTCCGCACGCCCGCGGCGACCAGGTGACGGATCCCCTGGCGCGCCGCCTCGAAGCAGCCGGGGACTCCGCGCACGTGCTCGTGGCTCTCGGGATCGGCCCCGTCCAGGCTGACCGAGGCAAAGGTCTGGCGGCAGGCGGCGGCCGCTGCGGCCAGATCGGGGGTCACCCGGGTGCCGTTCGTCTCCAGCGAAAGATGCAGGCCCTCCTGGCGGACCCCTTCCAGGATCTGGAGGATCCCGGGATGCAGGAAGGGTTCACCGCCGGTCAGCTTGACCGAATCCAGGCCCAGCTCCCGCCCCTGGCGCAGGACCTGCGCCAGGAGGTCGGGGTCCAGGGTGGTCCCCTCGGTCCCCGTCCGGTCCCATCGGGGGGCCAGCCAGCAGTGGCGGCACAGGAGGTTGCAGCCCTCGGTCAGGTAGGCATACAGGGTGCGCAGCGGCCAGGTGGCCTCAACGGATGGCGGATTCAAGGGGAAGCCTTCCTCCCTGGTCGAGATAGGCGCGCAGACAGTCCTCGGTGTCGGGCCGGTCGGCCTCTCCGGGGGGAACGCCGGCGGGACAGCCACCGGTGCACCACGGGACCCAGGGGCAGTCCCGGCAGTGGGGAAGGTCGTCCAGGCGCACTTCCTGGCGACGCCGGAGACGGCCGAGTTCCGGATGTTCCTGCCAGACGGCGCGCAGATCGTCGTGCTGGACCCACCCCAGGACCCGATCCGAGAGCTGGTTGCAGGGTACCAGCGCCCCGTCCGCCCGAACCGCCAGCTTGCGGAAGACGCCCCCGCAGGCGGCCAGGTGCCCGCCCTGGGGCCAGACCTCGCCCTTCCGGCGCGCCGACTCCATGGCCGTCCACCGGCGCAGTTGGGACAGCGGCCCGGCCGTCGCGCGAATCCGCTTGGGGAAGCGGCGTTCCAGCCCTTCCAGGGTCGTCATGGCCGCCACCCGCTCCTCCAGGGTCAGACACACGGACTCGCGGTTCCGCGAGCACAGGCCCATGTCGTAGGCCGAGTTGAGGTGGAAGGAGGGAAGACCCAGGTCCTCCAGCACGAAGCGTGCCGTCTCCTCCAGGTCCTCGACGTTCAGGCGGTGCAGGGTGACCTGCAGCCAGACGGGGACCCGATGCGCCTGCAGGTGACGGATTCCCCGGACGGCCCTGGCGAAACTGCCCGCGCCCCGGCAGGCGTCGTGGCTGGCCGGGCTGCCGCCGTCCAGCGAGACCTTCACCCCCTGGAACCGGGGCAACCCGGCCAGGAAGGCGGCCTCCTCGGGACCGATCCGCGTGGCGTTGGAGAAGAGGAGCGTGCGCAGCGGCCGGCGCGTCAGGTCCTGTAGCAGTTCGGCCAGGTCCGGGCGGTGGAAGGGCTCCCCTCCGGTGACGCTGACCTCCAGGACCGAGCAGCGTTCCAGTTCCCCGAAGAAGCGCCGCCAGTCGGCCAGGGGCAGGTCGCCCGACACCTCGCCCGCGCTGCCGAAGTGGTAGCAGTAGCGGCAACGCAGGTTGCAGCCGTTGGTCACCACCAGGTCCATGGCCCGAGGCGTGGCCATGAGCCTGGAGTTCACGGAAGCAGGTCCACCAGACCGCGACCGACGAGGCGGCCCAGGAAGTCCTGGACGTCGCCGCAGACGTGGGTCGGGACCTCGGCGAAGACCTCCCGCAGGGCCTCGACCAGTTGGCCCACCGTGCGCTGGCCGTCCATGTGCTCCCACAGGAAGATGCCCACCGGATCCAGGCCGAAACCCTTCCCCGTGTCGGGATCGAAGAGAATCGCCCAGTCGTCGTGCTCGCGACGGAGCACCAGCCCCCCCCTGGGCACGGGTCGCGCATCCAACAGCACGTTGCCTCCCAAGTCCCCCGGATTCCACCCCCACCGTCCCATCGACCTATCCCATCCCCCGACCCCTCCCATGGTTCGAAGAGTATCCGCCGGGAACCGGCTTCCGGAATGACCGGGATCATCCTTGAGGAAGTTGAGGAAGGAACCGCAACCCGCCGCGGCGCAACTCCCCACGATGGCGTTGATTCGCGTGGAGGGGGAATGCCACCTGGACCCCGAGGCGGGGGGCTCCAGGGGCCGGCTCCTGTGCACGGGAGACTTCCAGCGGGGAGCCACCCTGACCCCTCCGGCCGGCCGCAACCCGGTCATCCGCCTGGAGGGTGACGTCCACACCGGCCCGACCCGACTCCCCGCGATGCCGGGCCGGGTCCGCCTGGACTTCCAGGTCGACAGGTTGCCGCCGCCGGTCCACGGGATCCACTACCTGGACCCGGCCATCCCCCTGCTCCAGGCCGAGCCCGACGCGATGCTGGATCTGGCTGTGACCTTCGCTGTCCCCCAGGGCTGGACCCTGGCGGCCCCCCAGGGTCCCCTGGCCCCGGCCCGGACCCTGGCCGTGGCCCTGGGTCAGGGCCTGCCCCGCACGTCCGTCATCGTCGCCGCCGGGAGGCCCGTG
>CAZQPM010000403.1:0-3365 GCA_964595195.1 uncultured Burkholderiales bacterium
CTTGTAGTTGAACTTCTCGCGCAGCGCCGGGGCGATCTCGCTCCGGTAGCGCGCTTTGAGCTTGAGGTCGGCGACCGGCGGACGTCCGCCAGCTGCCATCTCTCCCTCGCGCTTCTTATCCTGTTTGGGCGTCTTGGCGGGCGCCTTGCCAGGTGCCTTGCCCGGTGCCGCAGTCTGCTTGGCCACTTGGGGTTCCTCCTACCCGTGGATTTCCGACCCACGGAGATCAAGTTGCTCGAATTCTAGATGATTTCGTTGCAGTGCTTGCAGGCCCGCGAGCGCGAGCCATCGTCGTTGACCTTGGCTGCGATCCGGGTCGGCTTGTCGCACTTCGGGCACACCAGCATGACGTTGCTCAGATCGATCGGCAGCGTCTTCTCGATGATGCCACCCTGCGGGAAGCGAGGCGGACGGGGCTTGGTGTGGCGGCGCACCACGTTGACGCCGTCGACCAGCACCTTGTTCCGCTTCGGTTCCACGCCCAGAACCTTCCCGCGCTTGTCCTTGTCCTTGCCGGCCAGGACCACGACGGTGTCGTCCTTCTTCACGTGAGGCATGGGATTACTCTCCTTGACTACAGAACCTCGGGGGCGAGGGAAACGATCTTCATGAAGTCACGATCGCGCAGCTCCCGGGCCACCGGGCCGAAGATGCGGGTCCCGCGAGGATTGCGATCCTCGCGGATGACGACGGCCGCGTTCTCGTCAAATCGGATATAAGAACCGTCCGGGCGGCGAATCGGCTTGCGCGTCCGGACGACGACGGCCTTGACCACGTCGCCCTTCTTGACAGCCGCGCCGGGCTGGGCCTGCTTGACCGTGGCCACGATGATGTCGCCCACACCTGCGTAGGTCTGGGTCGAGCCACCGAGGACCCGGATGCACAGGAGCTCGCGAGCGCCGGAATTATCGGCAACCCTGAGCCTGGTCTCCTGCTGGATCATGGCGCTACTCCTTCAATATCACGCGCTGCGGAATCCCCAGAGCCGGGCGTCCCGCAGCCAGAGCAAGACTGGTTGGTTTCGGGTCTAGCGGGCCTTCTCGAGGATGGTGATCACGCGCCACCGCTTCGTCGCCGACATCGGCCGGGTCTCCTGGATCCGGACGAGGTCCCCCACGCCGCACTCGTTGTTCTCGTCGTGGGCGTGGAACTTCTTGGTCCGCTGGATGAACTTCTTGTACAGCGGGTGGGCGAACTGGCGCGTCACCGCGACCACGACGGTCTTGTCCATCTTGTCGCTGACGACCTTGCCGATTCGCGTCTTCCGCATTCCACGATCTTCAGACATGCTTCGTCTCCTTCAACTCCAACTCCCGGATCGCGGTGTGGATCCTGGCGATCTGACGCTTCACCTGGCCGACCCGAGACGAGTCGTTCTGGTGGCCCGTCGCCAGTTGGAAGCGGAGGTTGAACAGCTCTTGCTTGGCATTGCCCAGTCGTTCGCGCAGTTCCGCCAGGCCAAGCTCCCGGAGGCCAGTGCGCTCTTGCTTAAGCTTCAACTCGCTCACCACCCAGTCTTTCCCGGATCACGAACCGGGTCTTCATCGGCAGCTTGAAGGCTGCCAGGCGCATCGCGGCCCGAGCCACATCCTCGGGAATCCCGGCGACTTCGAACATGATGCGGCCGGGACGAACCACGGCAACCCAGTATTCCGGAGAGCCCTTACCCGAACCCATGCGGGTCTCGGCGGGCTTCTTGGTCGCGGACTTGTCAGGGAAGATCTTGATCCAGACCTTGCCGCCGCGCTTGATGTGGCGAGTCATCGCCACGCGGGCAGCCTCGATCTGACGGTCGGTGACCCAGCACGGCTCGACGCACTGAAGGCCGAACTCGCCGAAGGTCACGGTGTTACCCCGCTGGGCCTTGCCCTTCATACGCCCGCGGTGCGTCTTGCGATACTTGACCCTCTTCGGGCTCAACATGATCGGTTACCTCCACCGTGATGGGCGATCCGCTGCCGGACCACCCCTCACGCGAATCTCTGGCTCAGGCCATCCCCGCAGCGACGGCCGGCTGCTGAGGGACGGCGCGCTCGGGCAGAATGTCTCCGCGGTAGACCCACACCTTGACGCCGATGACGCCGTAGGTGGTCTCCGCGGTGCGGATCGCGTAGTCCACGTCGGCCCGCAGGGTGTGCAGGGGCACCTTGCCCTGGAACGTCCGCTCGGAACGCGCGATCTCGTGACCACCGAGGCGGCCGGAAATCTGGATGCGCACACCCTTGGCTCCGGCCTTCATGACCCGCAGGGCCGCCTGCTTCATCGCCCTTCTGAAGGCCACCCGCTTGACCAGGGCCTCGGCGATGTTCTCGGCGACCAGGCCGGCTTCGAACTCATGCTGCTTGATCTCCTGCACGGAGATCTTGATGGGCTTTCCGGTCAGCTTCTCGAGACCCTTGCGCAGGTCCTCGATTCCCTGTCCCCGCTTGCCGATCACCAGGCCGGGCTTGGCGGTGTTGACGATCACGTGGACCTTGTTGGCCCGCTCGATCTCCACACGCGTGATGCCCGCCGTGCGATGACGCTTCTCGATGAATGCACGGACCTTCATGTCCTCATGAAGCCATTCCGCGTAACTCTTGTCCTGGTACCACCGGGAGTCCCAGCCCCGGATGATGCCGATGCGAAAACCGATGGGATGGATCTTCTGGCCCATTAGCGGACGCCCTCTCTCTCCTTGACGACGATGGTCACGTGGCTGGTCCGCTTGTGGACCTGGCTGGCGCGCCCGCGAGCCCGGGGCGTGAACCCCTTGCCGGTGGGACCCTCGTCAACGAAAGCCCGGTACACGACCATGTCCTTGGATTCCAGATTCCGATTGTTCTCGGCGTTGGCGATTGCCGACCCCAAGACCCGCGCCATCGTCCGCGCCGCCCGCTTGGGCGAGAAGGCCAGGATGCTGCGAGCCTCCGGAACCGGCCGGCCAGCGATGGCGCGAGCCACGAGGCGCAGTTTCCGCGGGGCCATCCGCACATACTTGGCCACGGCCCGGACCTCGACACCCGTTGCCGGGGCCGGGCGGGAGGCGGCAGGCTGATCCATCTTCCCGGCGCCCGAGGCCTTGGATGCCTCCGGGGCGCCCTGCTTACCCTTGTCCTCTGCCATCGTTTCCTCCAACAATACTCAACGCGAGCCACTCACGGTTCCATCAGGGACCGCGGGGCGAAGCTACTTCCTGATCTTGCTCTTCTTCTCCGACTTGGTCCCAGCGTGCCCGCGGAAGAGCCGGGTCGGAGCGAACTCGCCCAACTTGTGGCCGACCATCTCCTCGGTGATGTACACCGGAACATGGCGCCGACCGTCGTGGATGGCCACGGTGTGACCGATCATATCCGGAACGATCGTGCTGGCCCGCGCCCACGACT
>CAZQPM010000404.1:0-3363 GCA_964595195.1 uncultured Burkholderiales bacterium
CGTCGGCGGCCCCACGCTGGCCCCAGCGGGCCAGGGCCGCCACCAGGCGTCGGATGGCGGCCGGGTCCGCCGCCTCCCGGGTGCGGGCGTGCTGATGGATCAGGCGATGGCCGGCCTGGTAGCCCCCTCGCCGGCGCAGGACCAGGCCCCGACGGCGAAGCTCGCGCCAGCCCTGGCGGGCCGGGCCCGGGCCCAGGGCCGCCGAGATCCAACCCGGGGGCACGGGGGCAAAACCCAGCAGGCCCAGCAAGGCCAGGACCCGGTGGGCCAGGGGGTCGGCCCCGGACAGGCTCCGGGCCAGCACCACCGGCACGCTGTCCCGGCGATGGCCGCCCCGGTCCAAGGCCGGCAGGGGGTCGGACTCCAGGCGCCGGAGGAAGTCCTCGGGTGCCTCGGCGCCGGTGGCCAGGTAGCGCGCCACCAGGTGGACCGCCAGGGGCAGGTCGCCCACCAGGTCGCAGAGCCGCTCGGCCCCGGCCCGCCCCAGCCGCACCCCGCCCAGTCGGCGGCGCAGCAGGCGCAGGGAGGAGGCACGGCGGAAGGGACCCAGCCGCAGGGGGACCCCGTCGACCTGCTCCTCCTGCCGGGTGGTCAGCAGCACGCCCGCCCGGCCTCGGACCGAGAGCAGGGCCTCCAGGTCGTCGGCCCCCTCGGCACCGTCCAGGAAGAGCAGGGCCGGTTCCCGGGAGAGGGCCCTGCGCAGGGCATCGATCGGCGTCGGGCCGGGCGGCTCGCCCAGGGCCTCCAGGACATGCTGGACGGCGTCGTCCACGCGGGGATTCCGGTAGAAGTCGCAGGTCACCAGGCCTCCCGGGAAGCGGCGCTGCAGCGTGCCGTCCGCGAAGAGCCCGTGCAGGGCCCGAGAGGCCAGGGTGGTCTTGCCTATCCCACCGGGTCCGACCAAGCCCAGCACGACACCCGGCCGCAGCCGCTCCTGGACCTGCCGAAGTTCCAAGGCACGGCCGCAGAAGGGGGACGGACGGGCAGGAAGCATCCAGGGCTTCTCCTGGTGGAGGTGCAGGAGATCGATCAACTCAGGCAGGGTGTCGGCGCAGAGCCTCGACGGCCCGTCCAGCCCCTCGTCCGCCGCCTGCTCGCGCTGCCCGGCGGGATGGCAGACCGGAGCGAAGCCGTGGCGCGCAGCCAGTTGCAGCTTGTCGCTCAGCGATCCGACGCTGCCGAGGCGGCCGTCTGGCGTGATCGCCCCGGTGGCCGCCATCCCCTCGGGCCAGGGCGGGCCCCCATCCAGGCGACTCAAGGCCAAGGCCGCGGGCAGGCCCACCGACGGGCCCTCCAAGAGGTCCAGGCCGACCCCGCGCAGGCTCCAGCGCAGGTCCCGTCCGTCCAGGACCAGGCCCGACGCCCGGACCGCGTTGGCCAGGGCTTCCTCGAAGGCCTCGTCACGCGGGACCAGCAGCACATCCGGAGCCCCGTAGACCTGACCGGAGCCCTCCGGCAGGGCGACCACCTCCAGCCAGGCCCGGAAGGCCCCCCGGCCCGAGGTGCCCAGGACCCGCAGGCGCGAGCGGGCTGCGGGGCGTCGAGGGGCCTCGTGCCCCAGGCTTTCCAGGAGGTCGCGGGCCACTCCCAGCCTCCATCCCGCCTCCAGCAGGGCGGGGACCCAAGCCTCGGGACCCAGGGCCACCGGACGCCCGACCCGCCCTCCCAACAGCCGGCAGCCCTCCTCCAGGAATTCCCCGGGCCGGTCGGCCAGAAGGCTCAAGGCCAGGCACAGCGCCCCCCGCCAGCGAGCCCAGGCCTGCCGGCCGGGGCCGCGATACTCGTGGGCCACCCAGTGCTGGTCACCCGCGGTCCGGACCCGATCCAGGAGGTCCGCCAGGTCCTCCCCTCGACCCCGCGTGACCAGGTCCCTCAGCAGGGATTCGTAGCCCTCGCGGGACAGACGCCGCCAAGCCCGGCCGCGCTCGGAGAGGGGGCGGTGGGGCTCGGTCAGGGCCCGGGCATCGTCCAAGAAGGGGTCGGTGTTCACGGGCTTCCAGCTTCGGCCTGAAGGAATTCTCCCCCTGCCTCCCCAAGAGGGCCTGGCCGCTCCGTAGAGGGGGACGTGGGACGATGGACGGTGTCTCCGGCGCAGGTCTGAGAGTCCCGGACACGGAAGGCTCGCGCGCAAGAGCCGGGACGGCCCACCGCCGCCACCCCGCCCGCGGAAGAATGGAGGAAGACGGAGGACGGAATGCCCAGCGACGAGGAGCTACTCTCGGCCTGGTACCAGGGCGACGCCCAGGCCTTCGAGGAGTTGGAGCGCCGCCTGGAGCCCTTCGCCCTGACCGTGGCCCGCTGTCGGGGGATCCTGGATGTCGAGGAGCGGCGGGACCTGGCCCAGGAAGCCCTGTTCCGGGTGGTCCGGACCCGCGATGGCGGAGCCCGCTTCGACCCCACCCGGGCGACCGTGCGCGCCTGGTTCGCGAAGATCGTGGAGCGCACCGTGGTGGACGGGTTCCGCCGGAACCGCAGGGTGCCCGGCCTTTCCGAGACGGGCCGTGTCGACCCTCCGGACCCGACTTCGGGCACCGAGGAGCGGGCCGTCCTGGCCGGCACCCTGGACGACCTGCGCGAATGCCTGCGAGGACTCGTGGACCCCTACCGCCGGGTGCTGCTGCGGCGGATGCACGGGGAGTCGCTGCGCTCGATCGCCGAGTCCGAGAGGCGCTCGGTGGACTGGGTGCACGAGAAGGAGACTACGGCGAAGCGGCGCCTGCGTCGCGACATGGAGGCCAGAGGCCACCGCGGGCCCGGGAGGTGACAGGACATGGAAGATCGTGAACTCGAGGGGCTCCTGGACCTTCTGGCTCAGGCCGACCGGGTGGAAGCCGAGGCCGGCCGGAGCGGCGAGTGCCTTTCCCTGCCCCGCCTGCGGGCCCTGAGGCTGGACCCCACCCGCTGGACCCCTGGGGAGTGGAGGCACGCCCACGAGGGAACGTGCCGGCGCTGCCAGCGGAACCTGGCCCGCTTTGAAGAGGAACCTCCCGGGCATCCCCCAACGCTGGAACTGCTGGGCATCGGGGCGGGAATCACGGAGGGTTCCGAGGATACCCGCCAACACCTGGAGGGCGACACCTGCCGCCGCTGCCTGGGCCTGGTGGCCTGGGCCCGGCGCCGGGGCGCGGCACGCCGGGGCGCGGCCGGGGTGTGGCTGCCCTCGGACTGCCTGACCCTACGCCCGCCGGCGACGGCCCTGTCCTTCGCTCCCCAGGACCGGGACCCCCTGTGCCTGCAGTTCCCGGTGGGAGACCCGGGCGACGAGGCCCGGGGAACCCTGGAAGAGCAGCCCGGCAACGAGGTGACCCTGACCTTGGAGACGCGCAGCCCCCGCCTGGCCGGGCGCACCATCTCCTACGCGGT
>CAZQPM010000405.1:0-3342 GCA_964595195.1 uncultured Burkholderiales bacterium
CATTGTCCGCTGCCGTGCCCCAAAGGGGTCCATGACCCCCGACCTGGCCAGCGCCATCCGCGAGCACAAGCCCGTGCTCCTGGCCCTGCTGGAGGAGGAGCCCGCCCCCGCCCAGGTGGCTGACCAAGCCGTCAAGGCCCCCACCGAGGACCCCCTCCCCGCCCAGGAACTGCGCGAGCAGGTCGACCAGGCTGACACCCACCACGTCGACCAGGCCTTCGAGGAGGAGGTCGCCGTCCGGGTCGAGGCTTTCCGCGACCAGCCCCGCCACCCGGGAGGGGTGCCCTTCCTCGTCGTGCCTGGATCTCCGGACACCCCCGATGGGTGCCTGAGTTGCGGGACTCCGCTGGCTGAGGCCCACCCGCCCCGCTGCCCAGCCTGTATCGCAGCAGCGCACCGGGTTCTGGCCACGCTGGCCCAGGATGCCGCCCAGAACGCCCCAGGAGCCGCGCCACCTGTCCGGAGGACTTGCTGCCCGGCCTGTGGCGAGGGAGGCCTGTGGCGCCGCATAGCGGGCCCAGACGAAGCCTTCTGCGTCCGTTGCGGGGTCGTCGCTGAACCTACGGGGCCAGGACCACCACCACCCAGGCCCGACCTGCACCACCACCACCAACACGAGGAGGATCGCCACGATGGAAACCAACCCCCACGCCATCCTGCACCTGGAATTCGCGGCCGACGGCAGCGTCGAGTATTCCTGGCCGAGAGGTGACATGCACTTCCTGCGCACCGCCTTCCGCAACCTCGCTGCCGCCGTGCTGACCGACACCCGCGAGCTTGACTGGGTGACCGGCGCGACCGGGATCCCCTGGGGGCCTGCCGGCCTGTGGACAACCCCAAACGATTCACACAAGTCTTGTGCAGATGGACGAGAACGCCAGAACGACGGGCTTCGCACGAGGAGGGACGCATCATGACCGACCCGACATTCGCTCAGATACAGGCCAACCTGGAGGCCTTCGGTCGCCGCCTGGATAGGCTGGAAGCCCGGCTCAGGCTTCTGAGGCCGGACCCAGACCCCCGCGGCCGGTGCCGCCCGGACTTGGGCGCGCTGGACTTCACCGAGCTACAGGAGGCTACCCGATGACCACGCCCACCCCGCCCACCATCGCGTTGCCCTCCGGCGCCTTCCGCTGCGTCGAGGTCGACCCGCCCTGGCAGTATCGCGACCGCTCGTTCAACGGCACGAACACCACCCAGCGCCAGAGGAGTCACTGCCCCTACCCGACCATGCCGGTCCGCGACCTCTTCGCCATGGGGCCCGAGGTCCGCCGCCTGCTACACCCGGACGGGGCGCACCTGTGGCTTTGGGCGACCAAGGACTTCCTGCCGCAGGCCTTCGCCATCGTCGAGCACTGGAGGTTCGAGGTGAAGCAGGTCTTCACTTGGCTGAAGACCAGGCCTCGAAGGTCGCTGGCCGAGGTCGGTCGCCGGGTCCTGGACTTCGTTCCTGAGGCGGGCCTGTCTGGTCCGGAGCGCACCCGTCGGGCCGAGACCCTGGCCGAGGTCCTGGCGGCCGAGATCGGGATCTCCGGGATCCCCACCATCGGCATGGGATACTGGGGCCGGGGCTCCACCGAGTTCCTGCTGTTCGGCACCACCAACCAGAAGATGCGCCTGGTCAACGGGACCAGGGAGCCCAACCTCTTCACCGCGCCCAGGGGCAAGCACAGCGCGAAGCCGGCCGAAGCATACGAGCTGATCACCCGGAACTCACCCGGCCCTCGATGCTCGCTGTTCCAGCGCACCCCCCGCCCCGGCTTCGTGTGCTGGGGGAACGAGATCGCCGAGGACACCACGCTGCCCGCGTAGGGGCGGCCGTCGAGAGGAGGACACGCACATGGCCCGCAAGCCCCCGCAAAGCCCCGCGCGCAAGAGGAAGCTGTCCAACAAGAGCGAGGCCGCTATCGGGGCCCTGTTGGCATCCAGTTCCATCGTCGAGGCCGCCAAGGCCTGCAACGTGAACGAGCGCACCCTCAGGGAATGGATGACCAGGCCGGACTTCCGGGAGGCCTATGACGGTGCCCGTCGGCAGGTGCTCGACCAGGTGCTGGCCCACCTGCAGGCGTCAGCAGGTGAAGCCCTGGATGCCCTGCTGGCTGTGTGTCGGGACCCGGACGCCCGTCCCGCTGCCCGAGTTGCTGCTGCCCGGGCTGTGCTGGACCTCTCGGTAAAGGTCCGCAGCGAGGAAGACTTCGAACAGCGCCTGCGGGCCCTGGAGGTCCAGAAGGATCAGACCCGCGAGAACGGCATGACGTGGGCCGAGGTCATGCGAAAGGCGGAGGAGCCATGAGGACCACGCTGATGCGCCGCCTGCGGGCCCTGGAAGCCCGGCGCCCCACGGTCGAGGACGAGGACCAGCGCGGCAGCGACGCTGCCTGGCAGGCCATTCTGGCCCACCCAGACGCGGCCGACCTGCTGCGCATCATGGACCGGGTTGCCGTGCTGGTCGAGCAGGGATACCCGGAAGACGGACCTGAGGTCCACGAGCTAGTTGCGGAACTCGCCATGAAACTGGATGCCCAGGAGGGATAAGAAAGGAGCCACCCGTGAAGAGCAGTCCCCACCGCGAGCCGAACCACCACGAGGATACCCTCCCCACCCCAGAGGAGATCACCCGCCTGTTCCACAGGTGCAAGGCCCTGGTCAAGGCCGGCGCCCCAGACGAGGAGATTGCACTTGCCTATCATGCCCTCGACGCACGTCTGCGCATCCTGGAGGCCGCTCGTGGCTACATCTAGCCATCGCCGTCGCCTGAAGGCCCTGGAGGCCGCCAGCCCGGACCAGCGCGAGCAGCAGAAGGCCCGGATGCATGCTCCGGTCCGGATGATCGTCGAGGACCGGGAGGCCTGCGACATGGCCCACGAGCTATTCGAGTTGACCGTCGACGGTGGCCAGGCTGAGGTGGTTGAGGATGTTGCCGCCCGCCTCGAAGCCGGTGTGCGCATCCTGGAGGCTGGCCGTGCTCAATGGTGAGCGCCACCGCCGCCTGCGGGCCCTGGAGCAGCGCAGCGTCGACCAGGCGGAACTCCTGCTGGTCTGGGTGGACCCGGGCCAGGACGTGGCCGAACGACTGGAGCAGGTCCGCGCCCTCTACCCTACCCGGGCCCTGGTCCCCATCCGCTGGCAGGCCCCTGAGGTGTCGAGATTGTAAAATGTTTGTGTCCATGATCGCCAAACACCCCTTTGGCGATCATACGTTTGACAGGAAGCGCGCTTTATGCTAGACTGGCCAGAACCGGGCCTGAAGCCTGGTCGGAGGTGCAGCACATGACGAAGCGCAAGGTTGGAAGCCCGGCCCTGCTGGTCCGGATGCCGCAAGAGGTGATCGACCTGTTGAAG
>CAZQPM010000406.1:0-3336 GCA_964595195.1 uncultured Burkholderiales bacterium
GCACTTGTGCAGGTCCAGGTCGGCCATGGTGGCAAAGCGCTGGACCTTCTGCTTCTCCAGGTCGCCGTAGGGCATCGGGTGGCGCACCACGGCCGTGCGGATCCCGGCCTCCTTGAGGATTTCGGCCACGCGGCGGGTGGTCTGGCTCTTGCCCACGCCCGTGCGGACGGCGCACACCGCCACGACCGGGATGTTCGACTTGATCGCGCTGTCGCGCGGGCCGACCAGGCGGAAGTCGGCGCCGGCGGCCAGGACCAGGGAGGCTTTGTGCATCAGGTCGGCGTGGTTGATGTCCGAATAGGAGAACACCACCTGCTGGATGTCGTTTTCCTGGATCAGGCGGGTCAACTCCTCCTCAGCGTAGATCGGGATGCCCTGGGGGTAGAGCGAGCCGGCCAGGGCCGGGGGATACTGCCGTCCCTCGATGTCCGGGATCTGCGTGGCCGTGAAGGCCACCACCTTGTACTCCGGGTTGTTCCGGAAACAGGTGTTGAAGTTGTGGAAGTCGCGCCCTGCGGCACCCATGATGATCACGCGAATCGGTTCGGCCATGACGGCACCTCGGTCTACGGAAGCTCGCGCCACTTGGGAGTTTCCGGGGAGTCGGAGGGAAGAAGCCCGGGTTCAGACAACACATCCTCCGCGCGTTCCCCCTTCTGCGACGGCTGCGGGACTCCTGCGGCCGGGCCCGCGGGTTCTGGTGGGCGGCTCAGGTGGGGGCCGGGCCGGTGGCCAGGGCGGCCAGTTCCTCCCAACTGTAGCGGCGGTCGGCGACGTACAGCAGCCCGTCTCCCGGTTGCAGGCGCAGCCCCTGCAGGCGCATCCGGGTCGAGCCTTCGCGAGTCAGGCCCATCAGGTGGATGTCCCGAGAAAGCAGGGCGCAGGCCAGGGGTATCGCCTCCAGGTCCGGGTCGGGGCCCACTGGCACGCAGTACAGGCCATCTCCGTCCGCCTGGTCGGTCAGCCTCTCGACCAGGCGCGAGACGCCGCTCTGGCAGCTCTCCTGCACCAGCAGATGGTTGACCACGCGGTTCGAGAAGATGATCGAGTCACACCTCGTGGACTCGAAGAGCACCCGGTGGCGGTCGTCCAGGCATTCGGCCACCGTCTTGATGTCCGGGCGCAGGTGCTCCAGCATGGTCACCACCGAGGCCACGACTCCGTCGGAATTCGGGTCGCCGGGGTCGGTGCACAGAACCACGGCCACGCTGGCCTCTTCCAAGCGGGCGCGCTGGAAGGGCTCCTCCTGCAGCGGGGACCCGTGCACGAAGAAGACGTTGTCCAGCGCGAAGGGCAGGCGCTCGACCCGCTCGGACACAATCACCACGTCCCGCTGGCGGGGGCGGTCGTTCAGGCGCAGTTCCTCGATGATCTGGCGAACCCGGGCTTCGCCGGGGAAGTTCACGATCAGGATGTGGTTGCGGCAGGGGACGGTGCTCAAGCCCATCAGCTCCCTCTGGGACATCTCCACCATCCCATCGACCAGCAGGCCCAGCAGGGCGCTGAAGGCGGAAAGGCCACACAGGATGATGAACAGGGTTGCGCCCAGTCGCCCACCCAGGGTCTTCGGGAAGAAGTCGCCGTAGCCGATGGTGGAGATGGACACGATGCTGTACCAGGCGGCATCCAACCAGGTCAGGCCCGGGTAGCTGCCCGCCTCGAAGAGGTAGAAGCAGGTCGCGTTGCCCACCAGGGCCAGCAGCACCAACAGGAGGATCAGGGCGATCCCTGCCCCCCGGCGCTTGCGGAAGTTCCTGAAGTTGCGGGTCAACCAGAACAGCATGCCTGGGGAGTTTCCATGCCGGATCGGGTATTTCCCCTCGCCGGAGGGCCGCTGGTGGGCCGGTTAGGAATCCAGCAGAAGGGCGGACTCGGGCTGGATCGCGCCGGGGTCGGCGCTCTGGGGGCCAGCGGAGGGTCGGGCGGTCGGGGACGGCTCGGCCAGGGCGCGGCCTCGGCCGAAGCCCTGACCGAGACGGAACAGCAGGTATGACAGTCCGATCACCGCAATCTGCAGCAGAAGCGGAAGTCTCGGGTGCAGGGCCAGGATGGCTCCGATGTTGAGGACGGCCTGCGCCATTCCCCAGATCAGGAGGAACTGCAGGCCGCCCAGGATGAGGTTCCGAGGGCGCAGACCCGAGCAGATGGAGCGTGTGCCGTAGTACAGCGGCACGGCGGCGACGAAGTCCAGGATGTAGTGGGTTCCGTACCCCGCCGAGGCCACCAGGGTGGTCAGGACCAGGAACGCCGCCAGGGCCCGAGCCCTCCGTCCGAGTGGCCAGAGCACGGCGCCGACCAGGTAGATCCAGGCGGCATGGAGCGAGGGGTAGCAGTTCCTCTGGAATTCCGTGGGGGCCTCCACCCAGTTCAGGTGGTTCGGATACAGCGGGCAGGTCCCGTGCAGGAAGAGGTCGCCCAGGTAGATCTGCGGACCCACCATCGGGAGCGCCGCATAGAACTGGGTCCCCACGAATCCGCAGAGGGCAAAGGCCGAGAAGGGTTCGAAGTCCAGGCGCCGCCCCGAGCGCAGCCAGGCCAGGAGGGCGACCGAGATGAGAAAGGAGAGCGCCACGTAGACCAGGGTGAAGAAACCGTAGGTCGAGCTGCTCCAATAGACCAGGCGGCCCAGCAGGACCGAGGGCTGGAAGCCCCAGGCGCTCTCGAAGGCGTAGCCCAGATTGTCCGCCACCTTGGGGGACGCCTCCTGCTGCATGATGGTGATCCAACCGGTGCCGGCCTTGGCCAGCGGGGGGATTCCGGCCAGCTTCAGATAGAGCCAGGCCTCAGGGCGCAGGGTCGGGTTGCGCAGGATTTCCCAGACCAGCCCCAAGAGCCCCGCGAAGCCCAGCCCCGCCCCCCAGGTCAGCTTGTGTTCCCAGGTCGGGCCATGGAAGGCCGTCCGGTCCGACTCGAAGAGCAACTCGAGGGCCAGGCCTGCGACCAGCCAGAGGATCCTCTTGCGCGGGTCCCGCACCAGAACGGCATAGAAGACGGCGATCGCCACCAGACCCGTGGTGACCATGGGTTCGAGGATCAGGGTGTTCCAGAGGTAGCGGCTGGGGGGGACGGCATGTCCCATCCGGCCCAGGACCTCGCCGAGGGCGAGATGGGTTGCCAGCAGGACCAGGAACCCGTTGCTGACGGCCTGCAGTGTGGTCTTGGGGTCCTTCATCGCCGGGGCTCTCTTCCGTCGAGCCGGCGCGGGTCCTGCAGGGGCGACCCGCCGCCTGCGACCCCTGAAGCGGTCGGCGGTGACTTCGTGTCTTGTCACCTCGTCGCCAGCCGTGGGCCGCAAGAATTGGATGTTCCACGTGACCGAGGTCGGCGCTCGCTACG
>CAZQPM010000407.1:0-3330 GCA_964595195.1 uncultured Burkholderiales bacterium
CGCTCGTCGTGCCCGCCCCCCAGGCCGGCTCCGCGCTGCCGCCCGACGGCGTCGATCTCATCGACGAAGACGATGCAGGGGGCCGACTTCTTGGCCTGCTCGAACAGGTCCCGGACGCGAGAGGCACCCACGCCGACGAACATCTCCACGAAGTCCGAACCGCTGATGTAGAAGAAGGGCACTCCGGCCTCGCCCGCCACGGCCCGGCCCAGCAGGGTCTTGCCCGTGCCGGGGGCTCCCAGCAGCAGCACGCCCTTGGGGATGCGGGCCCCCAGGCTCTGGTACTTCTTGGGGAACTTCAGGTAGTCGACGACCTCGGCCAGTTCCTCCTTGGCCTCCTCGACCCCGGCCACGTCCTCGAAGGTGACCTTGACGCGGTTTTCCGAGACCAGCTTGTGCTTGGATCGGCCGAAGGCGAAGGCCTGATTTCCGGAGCCGGAGGCCTGGCGCATGATCATCATGAAGAACAGGAAGACCAGGACGAAGGGCAGGCCCTGAAGGACTACGACCCACCACTCGATCCCCTTGTCCTCCTTGATCTCGGTGGTGACCTTGCTGCCCATCAGCAATTCTTCCGGGGCCGGCTTGACCTCGCTGCGGAAGGTGGTCTTGAAGTTCTTCGGCTCGCCCTCGGCGGGGTTCTTGAAGGTGCCCGAAATCTTCTCCCCCTGGATCGTGGCCGTGGCAATCCTGCCCTGGTTGACGGCCTCGACGAAATCGCTGTACTTCAGGACGGTGGCGGGGGAATGGGACTGCACGGCGTTGAGGACCATCAGCCCGGCCACACTCAGGGCAATGATCAACAGCAACTGTCGCAGGGGTTTCGGCAACCGACTATACCTCTCTTCAATACCGGACCGCCCGTCCGAAGCGGCGCATCGTGGTGATTTGACCGGGGGCCTTCCATCCCAGACCCCAGACCCCTGCAGACCCATCCTGGGGCCTTGGCGGGGACGCTCCCGGGCGCGCTTGGCGCCCTGCTGTACGCCGGGGCGCAGCCATCATAGCACGCCCGCTGGAAGGGGGACAACGGCGAGGTTGCACCCGGGTGCAACCGGAGGGCCCGCGTCGGGAGGACGGTCAGTCCCCAGAGGATAGCTCCGCCAGGAATGGCAGGTTCCGGTACTTCTGCTGGTAGTCCAGCCCGTAGCCCACCACGAAGCGGTTGTCCAGCTCCAGGCCGACGTAGTCCGGACGGATCTCGGCCCGGCGGCGCGAGGGGCGATCGAACATCGTGCAGACGCGCAGTTCCTCGGGACGGCGCAGGCGCAGCGTCTCCAACAGATACTGCAGGGTGGTCCCCTCGTTGACGATGTCCTCCACCAGCAGGACCGTCCGGTCTTCTACCGGGCGGTCCAGATCCTTGATCAATCGGACCTGGCCGTTGGCGCCCTCCCGGGTGACGGCCAGGAAGTCGAAGGAGACGTCCAGGGTCAACTGGCGGGAGAGGTCGGCCAGGAAGGGCAGGGCCCCTCGCAGCACGGCCAGCAGATGCACGGGACGCCCCTGATAGTCCCGGCTGATCTCGGCGGCCAGTTCGCGGACGCGTCGCTGGATCTGCTCGTGGGTGACGATTACCGGGCCGGGGGCGGGGGTGCAGGTGGTCATGGGGGCTGGCGCTTCGGCAGGCCCCCACGGGCTCCTGTCGGGAGCGGAGTCGGAACGACCGCCGGGGCACCGTGCGTGCAGATGCAAGATCCGGCGGCTGGATGGGGTGGCCAGGAAGTCGGCTGCGGCGCGGTGGCCCACGACCCAGACGATCTCCCCACGGCTGCACAGGAGCGGCACGCGGTCCCTGTGCTCGCGCGCGACGCCTCGGGCGTGCAGGAACTTCTTCAGGGTCGTGGTCCCCAGGCCGCCGGCGGGACGGAACCTGTCTCCCGGGCGCCGGGGGCGCAATTCCAGGGGAAAGACCAGGGCGTCGGCATCCAGCCAGACCTGCCAGGGGCCGTTGGCTCCCGGAGTCTCGGAGGGGGTGCACCCGAGCTCCAGGCCCCAGGCCGTCAGCGACGTCGTGCCGGATTCCTGACTCAGGAGCACCGAGGGGGGAGGGTCGACGGGGGAGGAGGCCGGTGCCCGGCGTTCCAGCGCCAGGGCGCCGGGCCGTCGGAACGCCCGGATGCCGCCCGGCAGGTCCAGGCTGCGCCCGCCCGGACCGTCGACCAGGTCACCCAGGAGTTCCAGGTGGCGCGCCTCCGCCCGACAGCGCATTCGAGTCAGGGCCCGGCGCAGGATCCGGGTCCTCAGGGGATGGGGCACGGAACGCAGCCGGGACAGGTCCAGGCTGGCGCCTTCAGCCTCGCTGCTCAACCCGGGCCAGAGGCGCCGGACTCGCCCGGCCAGGTAGGACTCGTCCTGGCGCGCCGAGGCTGCCAGGCGACCCAGGGCCTCTACGATCCGGGGATTCCACTGGCGCAACATGGGCAGCAGCACCAGGCGGACGCGGGTCCGCGGGGCGTCGGCCACGGTGTTGGTCGCGTCCTCGCGCCAGTCCAGCCGCCTGCTTCGAAGATACTGGCGCAGCTCGTCGCGAGTGAAGGGCAGCACCGGCCGGACCACACCGTCCCGGCGCCGGGGGCGGATTCCCCCCAGGCCGCGCAGACCGGTGCCCGCCACCAGGCGCAGCAGGACCGTCTCCGCCTGGTCGTCGGCCGTGTGAGCCGTCAACACCAGTTCGCATCCCAGGCGCCGGCGGGCCTGGAACAGGAACCGGTAGCGCAGCTTCCTGCCGGCGGCCTCCAGCGACAGGCCGTGACGGTCCGCGTGCTGGCGGACCCGTGCCCGGGCGCTCAGGAAGGGGATACCCAGGCTGCGGCACAGTTCGCGGGCGAAGCGCAGGTCGTCAGTGGCCTCCTGCCGCAGGCCGTGGTCCAGGTGGGCGGCGCCCAGCACCAGGTCCAGTCGGTCCCGCACCTCGGTCAGCAGGTGCAGCAACGCCACGGAATCCCCGCCTCCGGACAGGGCCACCAGGCAGCGCGAACCACGGGCCACCAGTCCTGTGCCTTCCAGGTGGTGCAGCAGTCTTTCAGCCAGCGGAGACATCACGGTGGGGCCAGGACCTTCGCCAGGAGGATCGTGTCGCCGGCGAGGTTCCGGGTCCCCGGACCGGCGCTGCGGGAGGTTCCTCGCGGGCCGCAGCACTTCCCGCCTGCAGCCGGGGAGGAACAAGAAAACCCCCGGGTTTCCAGGGGTTCTTCTGGTGGCGGGGGCGAGAGTCGAACTCGCGACCAAGGGCTTATGAGTCCCCTGCTCTACCTCTGAGCTACCCCGCCGGGACGAACGTGATTTTACGTGCACGGAGCGCCCGTGTCAAGAGGCATTCGGCGCCGG
>CAZQPM010000408.1:0-3277 GCA_964595195.1 uncultured Burkholderiales bacterium
GAGTTCCGGCTGCGCCCAACCCCTCTGGGGGCGGACCGTCGTGGTGACTCATCTCGGCCGCAGTCTACAGGCCGTCTTCAAGTCGGCATCAAAGGACGTCTCACTCGACCCAGGGCACCCCGGTGACCGATTCAGGCATGGTGGCCCGGATGGGCCGGGCGCCCGGATGTCGGCGGCGGCGTCGAGCCTGGCCGGTCAGGCGTGGGCAGCTTCCATTCGCAGCGTTCCGGCGAGACCCGGGTCGGGCAGCCAGCCTTCCTCGACAAACCGCTCGACGGCGCCCACGTGCCGGGACTCGACCGAGGTGTGCAGCCCCACCAGGGTGGGCTTCTCGCGCAACACGCCCCGGGCCAGCAGGAGATCCACCGAGTTCTTCACCGCCCCGCGGAGGTGCCCCGCCACGCCGCGACTGACCAGGTCGACCGAGGTGTGCGACTCGCCGATCTTGCCCGTGCGGAGCAGGCGGCGCAGCACGCGTCGCATGGCCTTGCGGGCGGGAATGGGGTCGTCCGCCAGCGCGACGGGAGGGTTCTGGCCGGCCCGATCGGGTAAGGGGAACACGGCGATTCTTGGGGCGGGGGCCACCATCGCTGCCTCGGGCGGGCCTGGCCGAGGCGGGCTTGCGGCCAGCCGCCTCCCCCGGGCGCTGAACTCGGCGGCGAGTTCCAGCGGGTGCAGCCCCGCTCGGCGCGCCTTCTCCACCAGGACGGGGTCGGCGCCCTCCGGGAAGGGGGCCGGCTCCGCGGGACTCCTCTCCCCCCACAGCCGAAAGAACGTCTCGGGTTGACTCCCGCCGGCGCTCGCAAAGGCTTCCTCCAGAGCCACCCGGGCGGCCACGCCCACCTCCGCCTCGTGCCCACGAGCACCACCCTGGTGGAGCGCGATCCGTGCTCCGAGTTGGACGGCCGAGGGGTGGTCCAGCCCGAGCTCCGCGGCCAGGGTGCCTGCGGCGGCGGCCACGGCCATCGCCTGATCGAGCGGGGCCCCCTCGGGCAGCACCCAGTCCAGCCCCTCTTCTCCCAGCAGCAGGAGCAGGGCGCCAGACTTCTCGGCGAGGAACTCCGCCGTGAGCGAGTCCTCCCGGAATACGGCCTCCTCCAGCTCGCGCAGGGTGCGCAGGGCCAACTCCGCCCGGAAGCGCCGTTCCTCGTCCAGGGCCGGACGGGAGTCCTCGAAGACCTCCTCGAGGCCCTCGGGCCAGGCGGCCAGGAGGCGCAGACGACCGGCCAACCGGGTCGGCCCCTCCGGCGCCTCCTCGACCTTCTCGAGCACCTCCAGCCACCAAGCCCGGTCCGCCGCCTCGGAAGGCAGCTCCACGCGCGTGGGCACGGGCCTCCAGAGCAGGGTGGAGGTCCACTCGAGCACCGCCTCCAGGCTCTCCTGCCAGGAGGGGTCCTCGGCGGCAGCGTGGCGGAGGAAGGGGATGGCCTCCTCGGCCAGCTCGGGGCCCTCCTGCATGCTCATCGCCGCCTCGAGGACGGACATGATGGCCTCCGGCCCGCGCCCGGCCGCGCAGACCTCCTCGAGCAGGGCGGCCAGCTCGGCCTCAGGCCTGGTGGCGAGCGTCGCTGCCAACAAACCCAGGCCAGGACCCGAGCTCAAGCGGGCCGTGGCGGGCACCAGAAGCTGAAGCCGGTCCGGGCAGATGTCGTGCAGGGTGGAGGCCAGCCACAGAAGGATGCTCTCCGTGTCCACGTCGGGAGCCGGGAGGACCTCAAGGGCCGCCAGCACTTGACGCAGCGCCACGTCCCCGGGAGCCTGTCGGAGGCGGCTCCAGGCCGAGGCCCACCTCACCAGGGGGCTCTCGCCAGCGGTGGCCCAGGGGCCTAGGGCGTCCCTGGTGGCCAACAGCCCGAGCAGGCGGGCGGAGTCGGCGTGTCGCGTCGGAGGTTCCAAGAAGCCGATGAGCTCGTCGATCTCCAGGCAGCGCTCCGCCAGGTCTCTCGTCCGACGCGCCTCCGCGTGGCGTTCGAGGCAGCACTTCTTGAACTTGCGGCCACTGCCGCAGGGACACGGTTCGTTGCGCCCGGTGGAAACCTCGTCGAGCTGCAGGCGGCGTTCCAGGTCCTCCCGGAAGAGCCGGGTCGCGGCCTGGCGGCCCTCGGCCAACAGGCGCAAGGCCTCGTGGTTCTGTCTGCGAAGGCGCGCCACGCACGGCAAAGGCAGATCCAGGAGGGGGGTGGAAGGCGGGCCCAGCCGCAGGTCTGCGAACGGATCCAGGTGAGTCTCGAACTGCTCGCCGTCCAGCATCCGGCGGATACCGCTCAGCCAGCCCTGGAGGAGCACGGCCATGGCGGAGATGTCGCGATTCCGCCCACTGGCCGCTCCCGAGCCGAGTTCTGTGAGTCCGTGGAGGAGGGCGGGCAGGGCGGCAGGGCGGTCGAAGCGGGTCGCCATCGCCAGGATGGCCTGGCCGCCGACAGCGGCATCCGCACCCAGGCGGCGAAGGGCCGCTCGCCCCGCGGGGCCGCAGTCCGCCAGCGCCTCGAGCACCTCGGCCTCCGCCCGCCCGGCGGCCGCCTCCAGGGCCGGCACCGCAGCCTCGCTACCCAGCAGGGCCAGCACCCTTGCGGCCACCGGGGCGACGTCCTCGTCCTTGAGCAGGGCTGTGAGCTCCTCCAGCCTCTCCGGCCGAGCCAGCTCCAGGGCCTGGAACCGGTCGAGCCCCATCGGAAGGGTCCGCAGTACCACCATCGGGTCGGTCGTCGTCGTCATGCAGACATCCTGCGGCAGAGGGAGGGCGCGGTCAACTCCTGCAGGAGGTCGCGGGTGCTGGTCCTGAGCGCCGGTGGAGCACGCAAGACACCCATACCAGGACACTCCTGGGGGGGCGCTGGGGCGCGACGGTGATTATTCCGCGGTTCCACGGTGGCCGGGCAACTCGACGCGCTGACCGGCTATCGGTGCGAGGTCGAGGTCTGTGCACCGACGTCTCCCGCGGAGCGATGATCGGAGCGGCGGGTCCTCCCTGATCAGGCCAGGCCCTGGAGGGGCGCGGCCAGGGCCCGGAGGCCACCGGCTTTCGGGCCCTGCGCCGCCGGGAGGCGGCCGTGAAGGCCGGTGTCGCCCTGCACGGCCTTCGGAGGACCGCGCCTCAGTCCAGATCCAGCCAGGTGCGCAGCGCCGCACGGATGGCTGCCCGCAGCGCCGCATCCTCCAGGGTCCCGATCTGCGTCTCGAAGCGGGAGACCGCAAGAGTGCGGACCTGGTGCCCCATGGCCAGGGATTCCACCGAGAGGCCGGCGGGGCCCCGGGGCCGGAGCACGCCGGTGCTGCA
>CAZQPM010000409.1:0-3275 GCA_964595195.1 uncultured Burkholderiales bacterium
GCCCGGGCGCCCAGCGGGGTGCCCTGCTGAGCCTGGACGGGATCCAGACCGGCCGGGGCCGGACGGGTCGCTGGTTCGCCGCCGAGCACTCCGGGGTGGTCCCGGACATGATCTCGGTGGGCAAGAACCTCTCGGGCGGGGTGATGCCGGTCTCGGCCCTGATGTTCAACCAGAAGGTCCAGGATGCATCCCTGCGACGACCGCTGTTCAACAACTCGACCTTCGGAGGCAATCCCCTGGCCTGCGCGGCCGCCCTGGCGGCCCTGGACGTCCTGGAGAAGGAAGACCTGGTCCAACGGGTCGAGGAACTGGGGCGCCGCCTGGAGGCGGGGCTGGATTCCCTGCAGAGGACCTGCCCCGCGGTGGTGGCCGGCCACCGAGGCCAGGGCCTGATGCGCTGCGTCTTCACCCGGGACCCCCGCTACGGCCTGATGGTCTCCTCGATCCTGATGAAGGACCACCGGATGATCCTTCCCAGCATGGCCCACGCCCCCCACGTTCTGCGGATGTCCCCGCCGTTCATCTGTTCGCATGCCGACCTGGATCGAATCCTCAGCGCCCTGGGCGAGGCCTGTGCCCAGGTGAGGGCCATGGGTCTGGCCGGCATCGACCGGTACATGCGCGAAGTCGGGCAGAAGCTGGCGGAAGGATCCTGATCCGTGGGAACGAAACCGACCAGCCCCAAGCCTTGAAGGTTCCATCTTGAAGGTTCCATCGGAGGTTCCCCCTGCCATGGAGACGCGAATCGGCCTGACCCCGGAAGAGATGATCAGCATCTTCAACCGGATGTACCTGGACGTCTGGGACCGGACCCGGGAACGGGTCAACTGGGAATGCGGCCGGATATCCGAACAGATCTCCTCCGGCAAGGAGGTCGACATCGGCCAGTGGATCGTCGAGGTCCTCGAGGTCGTCGTCACGGCCGCCCGCGACGGCGTGATCCTGACGCTGTATGAGAACAACGAGAAGATCTGCGAGGACCTGCGCAACCTGGGGATCCGGCTGCCCGAGGTCGAGGCCCTCCCCCAGCCCGAAGAACTTCCCGAAGCGGACGAGTAGACCCCTTTACATTTCGGGGGGGACTCGTGATAATAGCCCCAAGGTAGAGTTCCAGAACGCGGGAGGTGTCCTATGCTCGGACAAGCCAATTCGGTTGCCCAGTTCCAGATGTTCATGTCGGACTACCAGCAGGCCCAGACGATCCAGACCCAGATCGGTGCTGACGCTCAGAAGCAGCAGATGGAGCGCTGGAAGATCCTGCAGGATACGCAGACCAAGATCTTCGAGATCCAGCAGGACGTCACGGTGAACAAGGCCAAGACCCAGGACAAGATGTTCAACAAGTGGGATGAGTACATCCGCTCCTAGGAACATCCAAGGTCTTCTGAACAGGCGGCTCGAGGCGACTCGGGCCGCCTGCGCTTTGTGGCAGGGACCGCCCCGCCGGCCGACGCGTTCAAGAAATTTCAACAATCCGGTCACAACCCGGCAACAGACTGGCAAGATCGCGGTGGAGAAACGCCTCCTAGGATCGGATCGGGTCCCAGGCCCGACACAGGACCGGACCCCGAAATCCCCCAGGAGGTGCACGCCCATGCTCGGTCAGGCCAGTTCCGTGGGCCAGTTCCAGATGTACATGTCGGACTACCAGCAGGCCCAGACGATCCAGACCCAGATCGGTGCGGAGGCTCAGAAGCAGCAGATGGAACGCTGGAAGATCCTGCAGGACACCCAGACCAAGATCTTCGAGACCCAACAAGAGGTCACGGTGAACAAGGCCAAGACCCAGGACAAGATGTTCAACAAGTGGGACGACTACATCCGCTCCTGACCCGCCAGGATCCCTTCCGACCGGGTGGGCCCGGCCGGAAGCACTCCACCCGACGAGGCGCCCCCATGCGATGTTCCACCGTGGGTCCACCCGTCCCCACGAGATCCTGGCCGGTTCCAGGTCCCGACCCGGTCGTGGCCGACCTCCACGCCGACGAGTTCCACCCCACCGGCCGAACCCACCCCACCACGCCCACGCCCACGCCCACGCCCCCGACCTTCCTGGCGCGAGAGTTCGGGTCCCCACCCCCGCCGACCCGTCCGGATGGCCAGGCGGTCAGCTCCCCCCTGGCGGAGGCCAAGCCTCCACCAGGACCCCGCGAACGTGAGGCCCTGGACAAGGAGAAGGCGCAACAGGACCGACTGCTGGCCGAGGAGATCTACGCCCGGATGCGGGCCCAGCGCGAACTGAGCCAGGCCCGGATGGCTGCCCTTCTCGCCGACGTGCAGACCGAGATCCAGAGACTGTGGCAGGAGGTCATGATCAACCGCCGCAAGGTCCACGACGAGATCCTCAAGGCCTGGCACAAGGTCCTGATCGGCTGATCGGCGTCCCGTCCGACCGCTCCCGGTATGGTCGGGACCGGCCGGGCGGGACGCCTGTAACACGAACGCAACATTTCCGTCTTTCTCCCAGGGCACCGGGGGGCTATAATGGGACCACAGTCGCTCACCCCAGACGTTCCATCGTCGAACGGTGGGTCCAGCCAAGGAGGCCCCATGGCCGGCCCTCAAAGGATCAACTCCACCCCCATCTCGCAGAGAACCTACGAAAACAATCTTCACATGGTGGGCGGCCAGCGTCAGCTTGCCAACCGCAAGGCCGTGGAGAGCCCCGCTGACGGCGAAGACCGGACTGGGGTCACCCCCGAGCGCACCAGCCAGGATCGCGTCACCCTGGCCCAGGACCACGTCACCCTGGCCCAGGACCACGTCGAGAACGCGGCCCACGCCGGAGTGCTCCAGGAGCAGAACGAAGACTCCGAGCAGCTCTACCTGCCCGCACCCCAGGATGAACCCAAGAACCTCCCCGTCCCGGTCTCCCAGGGGGACCGACTGCCCGTGCCGGTCCAGGATGGAGCGGCCCTCCCGGTCAAGTCCGAACCGCTGACCGGCGAGATCATCGAGGGCGACTGGGAGCCCCGGTATCCAGGAACGCCCGAGCAGGGTCTGAGCCCCTACGTCCCGGGTGGACCCGGTGGACCTGATGGTCCGGGCGGCCCCGGTGGCCCGGGTGCTCCAGGCGGTCCCGATGGTCCGGGCGGTCCCGGGGGTCCCGGTGGGCCCAGCCAGGCCGATGCGGCCCGGAACTACGAGCAGTTCCAGAAGGAACAGCAGGAAGTCCAGCAGATCTACATGCAGATGATGGCGGACCGGCAGAAGTGGATGATGGAGATGTGGAAGATCATCCAGGACACGCAGACCAAGATGTACGAAGTCATGGC
>CAZQPM010000410.1:0-3271 GCA_964595195.1 uncultured Burkholderiales bacterium
ACTGTTCGATGGCCTGCTTGCCCGAGAAGCCCAGGCGCTTCTCGACCTCGATCTCCACGGGCAGGCCGTGGCAGTCCCAGCCCGCCTTGCGGCGCACCCGGAAGCCCCGCATGGTCTTGTAGCGGGGGAAGAGGTCCTTGTAGGCCCGAGCCTGCACGTGGTGGATCCCCGGATTGCCGTTGGCCGTCGGCGGTCCCTCGTAGAAGATGAACTCCGGGGCCCCCTCGCGGGCCTCCAGGGTCTTGTGGAAGACCCGGTCCTGGCGCCAGGACTCCAGGACCTTCTCCTCCAACTCCGGGAAGGGCATGCGGGGATTGACTCGGTCGAACCTGGATTTCATATCGGACTCCTTGAAGAGAAGTGCTGCCGTTTCGGCAGGTCTCCCAGGATGCCCTTCCTGACCTTCCCCGGCTCGGTCGGGTCCGGCGAGGGCCTCTTCAGGGGCCGACCTCGACGCTGGTGACCAGGACCGTGGCTCCGCCTCCGGTCGCGCCGGTTCCGGGAACCTGGCAGTGGATGCGAGCCACCCGGTTGGAGTCCCCTCCGGGGGCTCGGTACCTGGCCTGCCCGTCGGGCAGGGGCTCCAACTCACCCGGGCCCTCCAGCGTCCATTCCACCGGGGAGTCCGCAGCCAGGTTCCGCACCGTGGCCTGCAGAAGCACTTCCTGCCCGGGCTTGACGACGCTGGTGGCCGGGCTCACCTCGACTCGAGGCATATCCTCCGCGGGCACGTACCAGACCCCGACTCCCGCGAAGGGAGGGGCTTCGGCGCGCAGATCCACGTCGCGCTGCATTCCCTGCCAGGCTCGTCGCCCCCCGTATTCCACGTAGACCGGAACCGACGGCAGGGCCATCGGTTCGCCCTGGGCGTCCACGGCAACCGCCAGCACCCGATAGACTCCCACCGGAAGGTTGCCGAAGCGCACCTCCCGGGGGCCTGCCGGACTCCAGAAGCGCCACTCCAGATCCGGTCCGGCGTTTGGAGTCGCCAGCGGCCAGCGGTGGACCACGACATGGACCCCTGCGGCCCCCAGGGAGCGCACGTCGTAGTCCAGGTGGACGCGACCCAGAAGACCGATCTGGGCCAGGTGGGTGGCCCCGTTCACGCGGAACGATGGGGTCCGCCCACCGGCGGTCGCGGCCTGGCCGACAAGGACCACCAGACCCAGGATCAGCAGCAGGCTTGTCCGCATCGACGGGCCTCCCAGGATGTCTCGAACGGGGGCTCAGGGCACCAGGAGGTCGGTCACCACGTAGGTCCCGCTCTTCTGGTCCTTCTTGATGTCGATCAGGCCGACCTCGCGGGCCTCCTGAAGCAGGGCCGAGAAGGTGCGGTAGCCGTAGAATTCCTCGTTGAAGGTGGGCTTCTTGCGCTGCATGGTCTGCTTGACCATCGAGCCCCACAGGACGTCCTTGTTCTCGCGTTCCAGGGCCAGGATGGCGTCCACCAGCAGTTCGAAGCACTCGCGCTTCTTCTTGGGAAGGTCGCCCAGACGGGACTGCGCCGCAGGCGACTGGGCCGCCGTGCTGCCACCCCGCAGCAGATCCTCGTAGAAGATGAACTCGTCGCAGTTCTCCAGCAACAGGTCCGAGGTCGAGTTCTTCACGCCGACCCCGATGACCAGCTTGTTGTTCTCGCGCAGTTTCGAGACCAGGGGCGAGAAGTCGCTGTCCCCCGAGGCGATCACGAAGGCGTTGATATGCGAGCGGGAATAGCACAGGTCCAGGGCGTCCACCACCATGCGGATGTCCGCGCTGTTCTTGCCGCCGATGCTGCGCTGGGGGATGTCGAAGAGTTCGATGGCCGCTTCGTGGAACTCCCGCTTGTAGTCACCGTATCGGGACCAGTCGGCGTAGGCCCTCTTGAAGAGGATCTTGCCCTTCTCCAGGAGTCGTCCGGTCAGCAGATCGATCTCGAACTTCTTGTAGCCGGAATCGCGAACCCCGATGGCCAGGTTCTCGAAGTCAATGAAAAGTGCCAGGTTGTGTTCGTCAGTCATGGATGTCAACTCTCCAGGAAATCAACAGAGGTTTTTTGTTGGAGAGGTCGGGTTTCCTCCAATACACAATACGGGAGTCCGATACGGGAGTCCGGCGCAGGAGCCCCCAACCTCGAAGCGAACAGGGCGCGCCGACCCCTCGAATGCCACCCCTTCCCCGCGGAGGTCCCCGTGAAGGTCTATCTGGCTCACCCCCGAGGCTTCTGCGCCGGAGTCGACCGGGCCATCGACATCGTCAAGATCACCCTGGAGCTCTTCGGCCCGCCGGTCTACGTGCGCCACGAGATCGTTCACAACCACCACGTGGTCAGCGATCTGAAGAAGCGCGGAGCCGTCTTCGTGGAGGACCTGGCGGAGGTACCCGAAGGAGCCGTCACCATCTTCTCGGCGCACGGGGTCTCTCCCGCGGTCCGCCAGCAGGCCGAGCAACGCGGTCTGCGGGTGATCGACGCGACCTGCCCCCTGGTCACCAAGGTGCACCTGGAGGCCATCCAGTTTGCCCGTCAGGGTTTCCACATCGCCCTGATCGGTCACCGCCACCACGTCGAGGTTGAAGGCACGATGGGCGAGGCTCCGGACTCGATCAGTCTGGTCGAGACGCCCCAGGACGTGCAGGACCTGGTGGTCCCCGATCCCGACAAGGTGGCCATGCTGACGCAGACGACCCTCTCGGTGGACGACGCCAACGTCATGGTCGAGGCCCTGCGCCAGCGCTTTCCCAGCATCCGGTTGCCGCGGAGCGAGGACATCTGCTACGCGACCACCAACCGCCAGGCCGCCGTGCGCAGGATGACCAGGACCTGCGACCTGATCCTGGTGATCGGCTCGTCAACCTCCTCGAACTCCAACCGCCTGGTGGAGGTGGCCCGCAGCCAGGGGACCCGGTCCTTCCTGGTGGACGACTCCTCGCAGATCCGGTTGGAGATGCTGCAGGGCGTGGAGTCCCTGGGGATCACCGCGGGAGCCTCGGCCCCCGAGGTGGTGGTCCGCGAGGTCCTGGAATGGCTGAAGGCCCACTTCGAGGTGGAACTGGAACCCATGGAGGTGGTCTCCGAGGAGGTCAGCTTCACCCTGCCCCGGGAACTGGCCGATCTGGCCCGCCAGACCGGCCAGCGCCGGGACCTGCTGGCCAAGCACTCCCTGTAGGGCCTGGACCCTTCCGGCCCGGCGGCCGGCCGGTCAGCGCAGGCGGCGACCCCTCCCGCGCAGGCCCGCCTGCTGGGCCAGGGACTCCCGGCGCAGCCGTTTCTTCTCCTCCAGGCGGATCTGCT
>CAZQPM010000411.1:0-3253 GCA_964595195.1 uncultured Burkholderiales bacterium
GTTCTTGTGGAAGCCGCTTCCCTTGAAGATGATCCCGGCCGGAGCGATCAGCTTGCGCAGCGCTTCGTGACCGCAGGCGGGGCAGCGGCGCAACGGCTCGTCGCTGAGCTTCTGCAGGGCCTCATGCACCTCAGAGCAGTCATCACAACGGTAGACGTAGATCGGCATGGGATGTCTTTCCTCTTGACGCAGGGCCCGGTTACAGGTCCAGCGGTTCTTGTTCCTTGGACAGGAGCAGATCGATGGAATGCTTGTTCACCGTCACGAAGTCGGCCGTGTACAGCAGGCTGTCCCCCGTGAGGGTGTACACCCGGGCGTTGATGACCTGGACGAAGTCCCGGGCGCGAACATTCAGTTCATCGGAAATCCGGGAATCCGCCAGCAGATACATCTCCCCCTCGACCTTGTGGTTCCGGGTGAAGAGCACGACCTGCTTCCGTTCCTTGGGGATGCGCAGCGACATTCGAAGTCTCCCTGTCCGGGGGGCGCACCCGATCCGGCGCGCTGCCCCCAAAAAACCTGCCTGATTATAGCCCCCGACCTTCCGGGAGGCAAGCATTCCGGCCAGGCCGGCCACGTCACTGACGTGTATCGGCCCCTTCCCGGGATGGCGCAGAGTTCCCGCTTCCCTCCCGGCCTCCTCCGCGCACTGGAGGAGCCGCCCGACCCGCAGGGAATGCTGCCCCTCCATGCGGTCCTTCTTGCAGCAGATGGCGATCGGATTCTTCTCGGGGGGCGTGGCGGCGCTGGCGGCCTGGGCCGTGGCCTGGGGTCTGGGCCGGGCCGGGATCGGCCCGGAGCAGACGCCTCCCCTGGTCGAACCACTTCTTGCCAGGATGACCGTGGGGGCTCTCTGGGGACTGGGGCTGACCCTCTTCCTGGGGATGGCCTCAAGCCGGATCCTGCTGGCCGGACTGGTCCTGAGCCTGGCGCCGGCCGCGCTGACCTGGTGGCAGGGGGGGCCCTGGCCCCTGGCTCGGGGCCCCTGGGCGCCCGCGTGGATCCTGGGTTTCTGGGCCGTCTGGGGGGTGACGCTGGGAATCCTGGGTGCCTGGCTGGGCCACGGGTCCCGGTCCTTCCCCACCCCCAGGGGACGCAAGAAGCGGCGCTGAGCCCGGCCATCAACCGGACAGGAAGGCCCGCAGGACGCCAGGCCTCCCCGTCCGCCCGCAGGGCGGAGGCCCGCACGGTGGCGGGCCTCCGGTCCGGATGGCGTGGTCGTGCAGGTCAGGTCAGGCGGCTGTGGCCCCCACGTGCAGGACGCCTTCGCAGCGAGCCAGGGCCTCGATCACCTCGGCAGGGGCTGGACCGTCCAGCAGGATCCGGGCGCACGCCGCCCGGGCTCCATCGAAGACCTGGTTCTCCATTTCCTGGACGTTCAGACCAGCCGCCTTGAGGGCCCCGAAGACGCCGGCCAGCACCCCGACCCGGTCCTCGTGTCGGACCACCAGGGCGTGGCCGCCCACCGGAGCCCTGCGCAGGTTGACGCAGTTGGGGATCGGCTCTCCCGCCTGGAAGGCCCGGGCCAGACGCACGGCGTCCAGGCCGGTGGCCGACTCGGCCTGATCGGTCGAGGCCCCGATGTGATGGGTCCCGTAGCAGTTGGGATGCTGCGCCAGCGGGTGCTCGTAGTCGGCCTTTCCGGAGCCGGGCTCGGAAGGGAACACGTCCAACCCGGCGCGCAGGCCCTTCTGGTCCATCGCCCGGAGCAGGGCCTCGTTGTCCACCACCTCGGCCCGGGACGTGTTCAGGAGGATCGCTCCGGGCTTCATTGCGGCCAGGAACTCGGCTCCCAGGAGTCCCCGCGTGTCGCCGGTCAGGGCCACGTGCACCGAGACGACGTCGCTGCGGCGAGCCAGCTCCAGCAGGTCAGGGCAGTGCTCGACGCCCAGGTCCGCGGCCTTCTCTGCAGTCATGGAGCGCGACCACGCCAGGATCTGGACGTCGAAGCCCCGCAAACGCTGGATCATCTCCTGACCGATGAGGCCGATCCCCACCAGGCCGACCGTCCGGCCCTTCAGGCCCTGGGCCTTGCCGAACTCCTTCTTGTTCCACTGGCCGGCGCGCAACTGGCTGACGTTGTCGGCGATTCGCCGATCCAGGGCCAGGAGCAGCCCCATGGCCACCTCGGCGACGGCGGCGGAGTTCTTGCCGGGGCAGTTGGCGACGTAGATGCCCCTCTCCGAAGCCGCGGCCACGTCGATGGTGTTGACCCCGGAACCGGCGCGGATGACCAGGCCCAGGCCGGGAGCCGACTCCAGGGCCGCGCGGGTGACCTTGGTCGAACGAACCACCAGGACGTCCACGTCGCCGAGAACCTGGGGGAGGTCATCGGCGCCCAGTTCGGGGCGGTTGGTCACGCGGACTCCGGGTAGGGCCTCGAAGGCTTCGATGGCGACAGGGTGCATCTTGTCGGCCAGGAGGATGTGCATCAGGAGGATCCGTCCCTTCTCCGGGGCCGGTGCGGCCCCTGGAAGAAATATTTCGCCGTGTGGCCTCGGCCTCTTCCCGCCGGGCCCTGCTTTCCCTCCCGTGGTTGCAGGGCACCGGCAGGGGCCGGGACCAGGGCCTTCGAACCCAGGGGACGTGCACGCCTACCTCGCCCTGTTCACCATGTGGAGGGACCCCCGCAAGCTCGCCCTGATGGCCATGACAGCCGGGGTCTACGCTGCGGGTGGGTTGACCACCAAGTACTTCCAGATCGTCCCCGGCTTTCTGGACCTGCGGCCTGCCGCCGTGTTTCCCGTGGTCTTCGGCATCCTGCTGGGGGCCCCCGCTGCCTGGGGAGCGGCCCTGGGAAACCTGATCCAGGACCTCCTGGGCGGGATGTTCGGTCCCGGAAGCCTGGTGGGCTTTGCCGCCAACTTCCTGCTGGCCATGGTCGCCTGGCGGGTCGGTGCCGCCATGCGGTTGCCTTCCCTGCTGGCTGCAGGGAATCGGCCACCGGGGTTCACCGGGACCCTCCTGGTGCGATCCCTGCCGGCCATCCTCCTGGGCTGCGCCACCTGCGCCCTGACCCTGGGTTGGGGCCTGGACGTCCTGGGCCTGCTTCCCTTCCTGGTCCAGGCCAACGTGGTATTCCTGAACAATGCGGCCTTTGGCATCCTCCTCGGGCCATTCCTCCTGGCCATCCTGGGCCCGCGCGTGGACCGCTGGGAACTGGGCGACTCGGTTCCCGAACCCACCCCCGAGATGCGCGGGCGGGCCTTGGGCCTGTGGGTCCTGGGGGCCGCCGGGGGCTACCTGGCGCTGC
>CAZQPM010000412.1:0-3245 GCA_964595195.1 uncultured Burkholderiales bacterium
GACGGCGCCCACCGCGCCTCCTCCCCGACCCCCCTCGCCGACGGCTCCTCCCCCTCGCGCGGAGGCTCCTCCTGCGCCCGCCGAGGGGACCCTGGCGCGCCTGCGCCGGGTCAAGGAGCGGAACCGCGACGGGTCGTCGGACTCCTCCCCGACTCCGCCCTCTTGAATCCCGAACGGAAGGACCGCTGCCCCCAGATGAAGGACGAACTCCCCTCCCGAAGGAGCCGCATCCCCTCCCCCAGGCTCTCGCAGGGCGATCGGCTGACCCTGATCCTGCTGGGGCTGGTGCTGATCGGTTCGCTGGTCTGGTGGCTCCAGTCCTGAGCCGAAGCCCCCGACGCCGACCTGCGGGACCGACACGGCGGGACCGACGGAAGGTCCGGAACCGGGGCCGGTGACGCAGGGTCCTTCACCCGGGACGCGAAGCCCGGGGGGATGGCGGCCCTTCCAGACCGCCGGACAGAGGATCACGGATGACCGACCACGAGACCTTCTTCGCTTCCCCCGACCGGTCCACTCCCGAGCAGGTTGCCCACCACCAGGAGACCCTGGGCCGGGCGCGCGTCCCGCTGGACATCTTCGACTCCGTCCCCACCCCGATGATGGTGCTGGACGAGAACCGCCAGGTGCTGCTGACGAACCGGACCATGCTGGAGCAGTTCCGGGCCCGGGGCCTGGACCCGGCCCCGGGGATGCGGCCCGGCGAGGCCCTGGGGTGCGTCCATGCCTCCAGGATGCCTGCAGGCTGCGGTACCAGCGAGTACTGCCAGGAGTGCGGGGCCTGCCAGGCCATCCTCCAAGCCCAGCGGGGCGAGAAGTGCCAGCGCGAATGCCGGCTGACCGCGCGGATCGGCGAGGCGCTGCAGGCCCTGGAGATGGAGGTGACGGCCTGCCCCTTGGACTTCCAGGGTACCCGCTTCACCATCCTGACCATGCTGGACGTCAGTCACGAGAAGCGTCGCAGGGCCCTGGAGCGCATCTTCTTCCACGACCTGATGAACACGGCTTGTGTGGTCAGCGGCTACGCCAACCTGCTGGTCTCGCTGGGCGACTCGGGACCCAGCGAAGGCCTGGAGCGGATCAACCTGGCCGCCCGCAGGCTGATCGAGGAGATCCAACTGCAGCGCGACCTGGTCTCGGCCGAGCAGGGAGACCTGGAGCCCGCCTCGGAGGCCCTGGACCCCTTTGAGACCCTGCAGCGCATCGCCGTCGACTACCGCACCTCCCCGCTGGCCAACAACCTGCACGTGGAAGTCGCCACGCCGCAGGAGTATCTGAAGTTGGCCACCGACCCCCGGCTGCTGTCCCGAATCCTCTCGAACATGGTCAAGAACGCCCTGGAGGCGACGCCAGACGGGGGAACGGTGAGCCTGGGCATCCGGGAGCAGGGTTCCGGCGTCCAGTTCTGGGTGCACAATCCCGGCTTCATCCCCCGCAACCAGCAACTGCAGGTCTTCCAGCGTTCCTTCTCGACCAAGGGCCGGAACCGCGGCCTGGGAACCTACAGCATGAAGCTGCTGGCCGAGAACTACCTGGGGGGGCGCGTCTGGTTCGAGAGCAGCCCCGAGGAGGGAACCACCTTCCGCCTGTGGTTGCCCCCGATCACCCCCGAGAAGGACGTTCCCGGACCGACCGACGCGCCAGCGTGAGCCGGGCTCCGGAGTCCTGGGTTCCCCCCGAACACGTCCAGCGGGCCCGCCGTGACCGGCGCCGGGTCGAGGGTCTGACGGGACTGGCTGCGGGCATGCTGAGCTTCGCCCTGGTGGCCCTGTGGGACGACCCCCTGCGGGGTTCCCACCGCTTCCTGGTCCTGGGCGGCGTCATCCTGGCCCTGGGGGCCAGCCTGGCGGTCGGTCTGGCCCACCTGCGCGCCTCAGGCCACTCCCGGGCGGGTGACGCCCTGGACCCGACGGCCCGGGGCCTGTTGGGCTATGCCCGGGCGATCACCCTGGCCGCGATCCTGGGCGCCTGCATCTACTACATCCTGCAGTTCGTGTAGGTCGGGCCGCACCACGTGACCGGGGTCATTCCCAGGGGAACCGTCCGGCGCTAGCCTGGACCCGGAGGTTCGCCATGCACGATGCGGGACGAAACCCCGTCGGGCCCCCACCGCCGTGGCCCGCAGGCCCGTGAACGTCTCTTCCGCCGCGGGAATCGTGACCGCGGTTCGCGGTAGCGTGGTGGATGTGCAGTTCGCCCCTCCCCTGCCGGACCTCCACCGACGCCTGGACACCGCCGAGGGCCCGGCCGTCCCCCTGGAGGTCCTGGCCCACGTCGACCCGCGCACGGTCCGGACCGTCGCCCTGACGCCCACCCGAGGGATGTTCCGGGGGGCCCGGGTGCGGGATGGCGGGGGCCCGTTCCATGTTCCCGTAGGCCCCGGACTGCTGGGCCGGGCCTTCGACGTCCTGGGGCGGCCGGTGGACGGCCGGGGCGAGATGGACGTCCAGGAGAGCCGGCCCCTGCGGGCGGCGGCCCCTCCCCTGTCGCGGCGGACCTCCGGGCAGGGCCTTCTGGAGACGGGGATCAAGGCGATCGACCTGCTGGCTCCGCTGGAGCGCGGCGGCAAGGCCGGCCTCTTCGGCGGGGCCGGAGTCGGCAAGACCGTCCTGGTGATGGAGTTGATCCACAACGTCAGCGCCCTGCACCAGGGGATCAGCCTCTTCTGCGGGATCGGCGAGCGCTGCCGGGAGGCCGAGGAGTTGCACCGCAGCCTGGAAGCCTCCGGGGTCCTGAACCGCACGGTCATGGTCCTGGGGCAGATGAACGAGCCTCCGGGCGCGCGCTTCCGGGTGGGGCACGCCGCCCTGACGGTGGCCGAGTATTTCCGGGACACCCGGCGCCAGGACGTGCTGCTCCTTGTCGACAACATCTTCCGCTTCGTCCAGGCGGGAACCGAGGTCTCGGGAGTCCTGGGTCGCATCCCCTCGCAGATGGGCTACCAGCCCACCCTGGCCAGCGACCTGGCCGAGTTGGAGGAGCGCATCTGCAGCACCCCGGCGGGTTCGATCACCTCGGTGCAGGCGGTCTACGTCCCGGCCGACGACTTCACCGACCCGGCCGCGGTCCACATCTTCGGCCATCTGTCGGCCAGCCTGGTCCTCAGCCGCAGGCGGGCAGCCCAGGGCCTGTACCCGGCCGTGGATCCCCTGCAGTCCAACTCGCGGATGCTGGCCGAGGAGGTGGTCGGCGCCCGGCACTACCGGGTGGCCCGAGAGGTCCGGCGCACCCTGGCGGCCTACGAG
>CAZQPM010000413.1:0-3236 GCA_964595195.1 uncultured Burkholderiales bacterium
GCTTGACGCCGCCTTCTTCCATCTCTACGATCTTTCCCGCGCCGACACCGACTACGTGCTGGGCACCTTCCCCGTCACCCGCAAGAACGAGGAACGCGACCACGGCGAGTTCCGCACCCGCCGGACGGTGCTGGAGGAGTATGAGCGGATGCAGGCGGCCAGGGGCGCCGGCTGACCGGACGCGAAGCGTCCCACACCGGGCCGACCGGCAGGCGCCGGCAGGCCCAGGACCGAGCGAGCCACGGAGGTTTCCAGGAATGGCCAAGGCGGAAGCCAGCGTCAGGGAACTGGTCGACATGATCCATCGCGGCGAGCTGCGCCTGCCGGAGATGCAGCGACGCTACGTCTGGCGGTCCACCCAGGTCCGCGACCTGCTGGATTCGCTCTACCGTGGCTACCCCTCCGGGGCCATCCTGGTCTGGGATACGGACGAGCCGATCCCACAGCAGCCGTTTGCCATCTCGCAGGCGCCCAGTCCGTACCAGGGCCTGCGTCTCCTGCTGGATGGGCAGCAACGGTTGACCTCGCTGGCCTCAGTCCTGCGCGGGGAGCCCGTGACCGTGCGAGGCCGCCAGAGGCCCATCGAGTTGCTCTTCAACCTCGAACACCCGGAACGGGCGGGAGTGTTCACCGAGGTTACCGGGGATGCCGCGCCGGAGGGCGACGAGCCGGAGGGCGAGGAACCGGAAGACGAAGAGCGTGAAGAGGACGAAGCGCGCGAAGCGGACGAAGTCGATTCCAGCCGGCAGGATCTGCAGTCCCGCCTCAACCGCATGACCTTCGTGGTGGCGACCCGACAGATGGAGAGTCTGCCCAACTGGGTCAAGGTGTCCGAGGTCTTCCAGACCACCAGCGACACGGCCTTCCTGAAGCGGGCCGGCGTCACGGACCTGGAGGATCCCAGGGTCGAAAAGTACGGCAAGCGCCTGGCCGACCTGCGCAGCATCCAGAACTACGTCTACCGCATGGACATCCTGGAACGCGCGCTGACCTACGACGAAGTGACGGAGATCTTCGTGCGCGTGAACTCGCTTGGAGCCAAGCTCCGGGGGTCCGACCTGGCCCTGGCGCAGATCACCGCCCGGTGGCCGGGTTCATTGAAGACCTTCCAGGCCTTCCAGGAGACCTGTGCCCGCAACGGTTTCGACCTGGACCTGGGCCTCCACCTGAGGAACCTGGTGGCCTTCGCCACCGGGCAGAGCCGGTTCCATACGGTCAAGGACCTGAGCCCGGCGGATTTGAAGACGGCCTGGGGGGACTGCGTTCGCGGGGTGGAGTTCGCCATGAATTTTCTCAAGAGCAACGCCGGAATCGATAGCCCGGCCCTGATGTCCTCGCCCTACCTCCTGGTCACCCTCGGACTCTACGGAAAGGTGCGCCAGTACAATCTGGGACCTGACGAGGAGCGCCTGTTGAGGCGGTGGGCCCGGCTCGCCAACGCCAAGGGTCGCTATTCCCGGGGTTCCAGCGAGACCTTCCTGGACCAGGACCTGGCCACGGTGCGCCAGGGCGGCGGCGCCGCTGAGCTGCTGGACCGCCTGGGCCAGCAGGTGGGGCGCCTCGAGGTCACCCCCGAGGATCTGGCGGGCCGGAACCAGCAGAGCGCCCTCTTCAAGACCATGTTCCTGGCCTTCCGGGATGCAGGGGCTTGCGACTGGAACTCCAACCTCAGGATTGCCCTGGCCCACGAGGGGGCCCACCACCGCCTCCAGTTCCACCACCTCTTCCCCAAGGCCGTCCTGAAGGGCAGGGTCCCGCCCCGAGAGGCCGACGACATCGCCAATCTGGCCTTCGTGGGCGGCAGGACGAACCGCCAGATCAGCGACAAGCCCCCGAGTCAGTACCTGGCCGACCTGTTCAAGAAGTCAGGAAGCGGAAGCTTCCAGGCCCAGTGCATCCCGACCGATGCGGAACTGCTGGGAGTCGAGCGCTACAGCGACTTCCTGGCGGCGCGCAGGGCCCTGATCTGCCGACGCCTCAACGACTTCCTGGACACGAACCCCTGCTAGGGTGGCCGTTCTTCATCCGGCTCCATCTCCTGTGGTTTCCCGAGTCCATCCCAGGCCTATAGAAGAGTGGAACCCGTCGAAACCCGACTGCGCCGATTCCCATGGACCGGACAGGAGGTCGGACAGCCCCGCCCAGAGAATTGGACAAGCACTTGGACATTCTTGTAGACATCTTCGGCCAGATTATGGGCGTAGACTCCATCAAAATAGGGACTTTATGAACATGATGGAACGGACATACCAGAGTTCCCACCCCTGGATCACCTTTCGCGCCGATCTGAACCTCATCCCCTACACGGTGTGGATGCAGTTGGGCGAGGTCCAGGCCTTGTGCGGCCGTCTCTGCCAGGTCCCGCTGGCGCCACGGACGTCGAAGGCCTTGCACCAGATCTACCTGGCCAAGGGCGTGGCCGCCACCACCGCCATCGAAGGGAACACCCTCAGCGAGGATGAGGTCCGCCGCCACCTGGACCGGACCCTGAAGCTCCCCCCGTCCAAGGAATACCTGGGTCGAGAGGTCGAGAACATCCTGACCGGCCTGAACCTGATCCTGAAGACGATCGCGGAGCCAGACCAGGAGGCCGAGCTGACCGTCCCGCTGATCCGAGACTTCAATCGCCTCGTGCTGGCGGACCTGGAACTGGACGAGGGCGTCGTACCGGGCGACCTGCGCACCCACGCGGTCGGCGTCGGCAGCTACCGGGGGGCGCCTGCCGAGGACTGCCCCGACCTGTTGGACCGCCTGTGCGCCTGGCTACCGCAAGTCCAGGCGCCCCAACCGGACGACACGATCGCCTTCGCCGTGCTGCGGGCCCTCCTGGCCCACCTCTACCTGGCCTGGATCCACCCCTTTGGCGACGGGAACGGCCGAACCGCGCGGCTCGTCGAGTTGCTCATCCTCCTGAAATCGGGCGTTCCCAGCCCGGCCGCCCACCTCCTGAGCAATCACTACAACCTCACCAGGAACCGCTACTACAGGGAACTGGACCGAGCCAGCAAGTCCGGTGGCGATTTCGTCCCCTTCCTCGGCTACGCCCTCCAGGGCCTGTTGGACGGCCTGCGCGAGCAGATGGCCTACGTCACCGAACAGCAACTCACGGTCGCCTGGGAGCACTACGTTCACGAGCTGTTCCGCGGGTCCGGAAGGACGACGGTGCGGCAGCGGGATCTGCTGCTCGAGCTCTCGCGACACCCGGAGGGCGTGGCATCCCACGACGTCCCGGGCTT
>CAZQPM010000414.1:0-3215 GCA_964595195.1 uncultured Burkholderiales bacterium
ACCCCTCACGCCCGGACCTGCGACTCGTCCTGCTACGGTTGCCTGCGCACCTATACCAACTCCCCGACCCACGCCATCCTGGATTGGCGACTGGGCTTCGACCTGGCGCAGCTTGCTGCGAACGCCAGCGCCCCTCTGGACCTGACCCAAGGGCACTGGACCGGCCTGGCAGAGAACGCGGCCCGCAACCTCTCAAGACTGTTCCCTGGAGCCAGACCAGACCTGTGCGAGGGGCACTGGGTCGTGCGCAGCCGTGGCGGAATCGAGGCGGTGCTGACCCACCCCCTGTGGGCCAGGGATCACCCGCAGATCAAGGGCCTGGCGGCCCGACTGGGGGACGCCCGCCTTCCAAGATGCACCTGCACCATCTTCGATGCCCTGCGCCGGCCAGGGTGGTTCCTGGCCCGGCGGGGGTGAGGGAAGAGAGGTGGATATGCGCAGCGTGCCGAGCCCCACGATGAACGGAGTGCAGCGGCCCGGCCAGGAGAAGCCGACCCTGTAATGTGAAGGATCGCCGGGCAGGAATCCCAAGGGAATCTGACCGCGGTCCATGAGGGAGAGAGACACATATGGCGTCACGTGGAAGACTAATCAAAAAGATTTCCGCCCAAGCTCTCAAAGTTCGGGCTCCGAACCCCTATGAACACGTGCGACTCATTGGCTGCTGCAACAAAATGGCCAAGAAAGGTACACCGGGCAGCATTACCGTCCTGGACTACTGGGACCACGACAACGGATCGGTCACTGCGAGGACAGGCAGCATCTCACACCAGGACATTCTCAATATAATCAAAGGAAGGCCCAGTGTCCTATGGTCACACCAAGAAGGTTCAAGCAGCGACAATCTGGTTGGCATGCTCGTGCTCTTCAAAGTTCGCGCCATGGCGGGCACACAAGGTCTCGAAGTTGCCCCCAACTGCCCTATCAGACTAATCTGCAAAGATGTCAGGCAATACAATAAATTGATAAGTTCCGTGCGCTACCTGCTTCGAGAGAAGGGCGACAGCAAGAATCAATCAGGACAGCAACCATCGTTGCAGTCAGCAGAAAGCCTGCAGCAGCAACGGGATGTAATACTGGGGGAAATCGAACAGAGGAAACGAGACCTCGCGAATCTTAATAGGGAGGTCACGAGTAGCCGCCAGACCGCAAGAGAGATCGAACACACCATTGAAGGTCTTGAAGTCAAAGAGGAGGCGGCCAGTCGAGAACTCTCGGACTTGGAATCAGACACGAAGACGAAGAGAGAAGAGTTGGATGAACTGCGGCGTCGGTTGGCCGAGGAAGAGCGGCGTGCCATAGACGTCCGGCAACTCCTTGAAGAATTGGCTCCCGCAGAGGATCGTGCCACCGCCATCAAGAGTCTCGAAAAGCGTCAGCAAGAACTCCAAGAACGAGAGTGTAAACTCAAAGCCTCGATCCAGGCTGGAGAGGAGGCCATCCAGGCCAACCAGGCCACGCGGTCCCGGCTGGAAGGCCTGCTCGGGGAAGGTCGACAGCGCCTGTGGGACGACATCCAGACAGTGCGAGAGGTGCTGGAGGTCGGCGGCCGGTCCTCCAAAGCCAAGCCAGCGCCGAAGGGTCGTGAGTTCCAGGATGAGGCCCAATTCTTCTCAAAGCGCCTGGAACCCGCCCTGGCCACCTGGCTCCCCAAGGCGTCAACGGAGGACGCCGAGTTCCTCCATCTGGCGCTGCTCGGGTGTCGCGGGGTCCTGGTCCCGGGGGCCATCTGGACCAAGGCGTATGCCGAGGCCCTTGGCGCCAGTTGCTGCTTCTCGATGACTGCGGTGGGCGCCACCTGGATCGACCCCCAGAAGGCGAACGACGCGCTGGCAGAAGCCTTCCAGGCCGCCCGCCAGAATCCGCACCACATCTTTCTGCATCACTTCCGCGGCATCGACCGTGCCCCGATGCAGTGCTGGGCGGGCGGGTTGCTGGACGCCCTGGCCGGGTTGCACGATTTCGAGCCAGGAAGCGACGGGGTCGGGTGGCCCCAGAACCTGCGCATCACCCTCTCCCTGGACGCCGACGACCTGAGCCTGCCGGTCCCGGCCGGGCTCCTGCAAGGGTTCGGTGCCGTGCCGCGCGAGGGCCTGCCTGGCACTCCCTGCGTGCCACTGAGCCTGGAAGAGGACGCCTTCCTCGCGGCGCGCACCTGGATTGACTGGACGACCGCCCCCCGCACAGCCGACCCGGTGCCGCCACGCGACCTGGGCCCCTGGACCCGACAGGGGAACCGCGAAATCCAGACTCTGGTGGACGTGGCCACGGTGCTCAAACACCCGCCCAGGCTGGCCGAGCTCATCCGCCTTGAGTGGCCCAAGAACTACGCCAGTGAGGGGCTGCAGGCTTGAGGCTACGTCCTGGCGCCAGGATGCTCTGCGAGAGATGCCGGGAGGGTGAGGGTGGGTGGCGAGCGCCGCGGCTTTACCTGGACACTCGTGGGCGACGGTACACCCTGGTGCTTCTCTGGCTTCGATCCCACTGGCGCGGTGACAACGTGTGGCAGGGCCTCCGCCTATGGTGGGACCACACCCTGATGACGAGGTCCACCATGAGAAACGTTGCCCTGCTGCTGATGGCCCTGGCCGTCCTGTCGCTGTCTGGCTGCTCCTCCGGGGAAGCCCGTTGGGAATACAAGGTCCTGCAGTGTCCTGCAGAAGCGTTGGTTCCAGGGCTGCCGGAGAACGCCGACAGGCTGATACCAAAGAACTTCAAACTCTCGGATGCGTTTCTCAACCCGTTTGGTCTGCAAGGATGGGAACTGTTGGGCACCATTCCCGAGGTCGAGACAGTCCACCCGAACTTCGGCAGCTCCGAATACGTGACTGGGTTGCAGCCGAATGTCCGCTCCTACCGGGTCACGCTGATCTTCAAGCGACCGTGGAACGGCAAGCCCGCTCCCTCTGTGTCGACCTCGCCCCAGCCGGCGAAATAGGTGGTCCTCGCCCGTTTGCCCGCCCCCTCCACCCTCCCCCGGATCCGGCATGCTTGCCAGGAACCGCCTGCGAAACATGACGGAGACCGCGCCGGCGAGGTCGCGTGGCCTACGCCTACGCTCCCACCCGGGCCCCTCGCCCGCCCCGTTGTCCGCAATCTTGCTCAGGCACCGCCCGGGCAAGATCATGGACACGCGCGTCCGGCGCGTTCGCGTGGCCTGCGCCTACGCTCCCACCGGCGCCCCCAGCCTGCCCCCCGTCCGGGCCCCTCGCCCG
>CAZQPM010000415.1:0-3202 GCA_964595195.1 uncultured Burkholderiales bacterium
GGAGGACCCCGCCCTGGGGCTGCGTTCTCCCGACCCGCCGGGATGGGAGAAGCGTGCCCCTGCAGACCCCGGCGGCAGCCTGGGTCTGTACGGCCCGCCCGGACCGGGCCCGCGCCCGACCCTGGATCTGCACGCCGGCGAGTCCCAAGAAGAGCTGACGCCGGGCCTGGTGCGGGAGGTGGTCCGCCAACTGGCCGCCGACCTGCAAGGCTTCCGCCTGCTGGGCAGCCGCCCCGACCGGGTCCTGGGGGTCGAGGCCTGGCGCCTGGGCTATCGGGCGGGCCTCGGCGGCCACGACTTCCGGACGACCCAGGTCCTGTGGGTCTGGCGGGGGAGGCTGTGCGTCCTGACGCTGACCAGTCCCCCGGGACGGCACGACCGCCTCCTGCCCGTGCTGCAGGACACCCTGGAGCAGATGGAGACCCTGGAGGAGGAGGGGGCGTGACTGCGGGCCCCAGGCCGGAAGGGGGACCGTCCGGAGGGCTGCCGGGCGTGGCCCGGGCGGTGCGGGACCTCCGCCGTGTGGCCGTCAGCCGGCTGGGCGACGAGCGCTCCGTGTTCCACCGCGAGAACCTGGTGGCGGCCCTGGGGATGGCCTTCTTCGTGGCCTCGTGCAGCGCGCTGGTCCGGGTCGACGTCGATTTCCGCCACCTGCTCTTCGCGGATCGGGCGGCGGGTTGGGACTGGTGGCTGACCTTCCTGGTCCTGCCGCCGGCCGTCCTGGGCCTGGCCCGGCTCTTCCGGTCCCCCCGGCTGGTGGCCTGGAGCCTCTACGGTTCGGCTGTCAGCCTGACCACCGTCCTGGCCACCAAGCTGCCCCAGGACCTTCCCTTCCTGGCCGGCCTGTCGATACTGCTGGTCGCCGTCTGCGTCTGGGTCTGCAAGCGCGAGGACGCGTTCTTCAAGCGGGTCTGGCTGCACCGCCACAACGGGTACGTCGCCGTCCTGCTGTTCCTGCTCTTCTCGGGGGCCGTGTCCTCGGGGGCGGTCCTGCGCTACCACCTCTTCGGCGCCGGTGGCTTCGACCTGGGCATCTTCGCGCAGATGTTCGAGCACATGAACAACCTCGGTGTGCCCCTGAACACCTACGAGAGGAACGAACTGGTCTCCCACTTCGACACCCACGTGTCGCCGTTCTTCTACCTGCTGTTGCCGGGCTACCGGATCTGGCCCCACCCCGTCTACCTGCTGGTGGTCCAGGCGGTGGCCGTGGGTTCGGGGGTCTTCGCCATCCTGGGGATCACCCGGCGGCTGGGCTTCTCGCCGGCGGCCAGCCTGCCGTGCCTGCTCCTGTACACGCTGTACCCCACCCTGTCCTATGGCTGCCTGAACGACTTCCACGAGCACAAGTTCCTGGCCCCGTGCCTGTTGTGGGTCCTGTACTTCGTATTGTCCGGAGACAACCGGGGTCTCTTCCTCTCGGCCGCCGTCACGCTGAGCCTGAAGGAGGATACCCCCGTCTTCCTGTGCGCGATCGCCCTCTACATGATCCTCGCCCGCGGAGAGGTCAGGAGGGGTCTGGTCCTGGCGGGCGGCAGCCTGGTCTGGTTCGTGGGGGCCCTGGCCCTCCTGCAGTACCTGGGCCACGGCCTGATGACCCACCGCTACAGCAACTTCATCGAACCCGGGCAGGGCGGGGCCCAGGGACTGTGGGCGATCATCCGGGTCAGCTTCTTCGACCTCGGCTATACGCTGCGGGAGGCGACGGGCGAGGGGCGGCCCCAGTTCCTGCTCTGGACCTTCCTTCCGGTCCTCTTCGCCCCGTTCTTCAACCGGCAGGTCTCGAATTGGGTCCTCTTGATCCCCATGCTGCTGGTCAACCTGATCACCTCCTGGCCGGCGCAGTATGACATCTTCAGCCAGCACGTCTTCGGGTCGGCGGCCCTGATCGTGTACCTCACGGTGCTGACCGGTGGGCAGTTGCGGGGCTCGATGAGGCGGCTGGTGCTGATCGCGGCGCCGGCCCTGTGCCTGGCCTTCACGGCCGCCCTCTTCGGTGTGCACCTGTGGGGAGGCATCGCTTCGTTCTACGAGACCCGCGCCGCGAACTCGGGGATCGACGCGTTCCTCCAGCGGACCATCCCCCTGGAGGCGACGGTGACCTGCGCGAACAACCTCACTCCGCACCTGTACCGGTACGGGCTGGTCTACAACATGACCTTCGACGCGCCCACCGACTACTTCGTGCTGGACACCCGGGAGGACAACACCAGGGTCCGGGCCCGGCTGACGCGCTACGAGCGGGTGGCCTCCCACGGGTTCTGCGAGATCTACCGGCTGGCGCTTCCCCCCAGGCGGCAGGCGGCCCCGACGCCCGCCCCCTAGCGCGCTTCGGCCTATACAAACGGGGTCTGTGCCGACGCCCGCCCCTAGCGCGCTTCGGCACAGACAAGGGGGGTCTGTGCCGACGCCCGCCCTGGGATCCATTCCCCGGAGATGAACTTCCTGCACGGCCGGGTTGCTAACACAACTCTGACGCAAGCCCAACGGCCCTCCGATGCAGTCCGGGCTACGATCGACGAGGCCGGATCGGCCTTGGAAGGAGTCACGACGATGCGGATGGATCGCTTCACCCTGAAGGTCCAGGAGGCGCTGCAGGCGGCCCAGGCCCTGGCCTCCGAGCGCAATCACCAGGCGCTGGAGCCCCTGCACCTGCTGTTGGCTCTACTTGAGCAGCAGGACGGCGTGGTGGAGCCCGTGCTGCAGAAGCTGGGGGCTTCGCCCCAGGCCCTGCAGACCCGCACCCGGGCCGAACTGGACAGGATGCCCAAGGTCTACGGGGCGGGGGGAGGCAGCCACCTGGGTCCGCGTCTTGCCGAGACCCTGGAGCGCGCCTGGACCGAGGCCGAGCGCCTGAAGGACGAGTACCTCTCCAGCGAGCACGTGCTGCTGGCCCTGGCCGCCCAGGCCGATGAGCCGGCGGGGCGGCTGCTGAAGGAGGCCGGGATCACCCCGGACCGCATCTATCGGGTCCTGGTCGAGGTGCGCGGAACCCAGCGCGTGACCGACCAGGACCCCGAGGCCAAGTACCAGGCCCTGGCCCGCTACGGCCGGGACCTGACGGACCTGGCTCGCAAGGGCCGTCTGGACCCGGTGATCGGTCGCGACGAGGAGATCCGCCGCTGCATCCAGGTCCTGTCCCGGCGGACCAAGAACAACCCGGTGCTGATCGGCGAGCCCGGCGTCGGCAAGACCGCCATCG
>CAZQPM010000416.1:0-3199 GCA_964595195.1 uncultured Burkholderiales bacterium
ACCCGGACAAAGGCCGGATCGAGGTCCTGATCCGCAACATCTCCGGGTTGCGCTCGGACCTGAAGTGCCTGACCGCAGAGCAGCCGGACAACATCCTCTGGTCCGAGTTCCACCCCCGGAAGCCTGCGAATCTGCTGTTGACCCCGGTCGATGTGGCCGCCTTCCTGCGCCGCCACCTGTTCGACCGGAAGCCGACGACCCCGGTCATCCTGACCAGTGCCACGCTCTCGACAGGCGCCCCTGGAGCCCACGACACGTTCGCCTTCCTGAAGTCATCGCTGGGCCTGGAGGACTCGCACCCCCTGGAGGTCCAGGTCAACTCCCCCTTCAGTTACCGGCGCCAGGCGCTCTACTACCTTCCAGACATCCCACCTGGCGCCCTGGATCGCCACCCAGGGGAGCGTTACGAGGACCAGGTGACGCGCTACGCCGACTGCCTGGCCCAGGTCTACGAAAAGGTCCTGCTAGCCACCCAGGGCCGCGCCTTCCTGCTCTTCACCAGCCACGCCCAGATGCAGGCCACCAGGCAGCGCCTGCGCCACCTGCCATTCCCGACCATGATGCAGGGCGAGGCCAGCAGGGCCGAAATCGTCCACTGGTTCAGGAGCCCCGACACGGTCGGCCCGGTGCTGTTTGCGACGGCCTCCTTCTGGGAGGGTATCGACATCCCGGGTGACCGGTTGTCCTGCGTCTGCATCGACAAGATTCCGTTCCCCAACGCATCCCATCCCGTGGATGCCGCCCGCTCGGACCTATTGGGGCGCCAGGCGTTCACGAAGCTGCACCTGCCCCGGGCCATCACGATGCTGAAGCAGGGGGTGGGCCGGCTGATCCGCAGGGAGACCGACCGCGGACTGCTGGTCCTGGCCGACCCGCGGTTCCGGTCCAAGCGCTACGGTCGAGACATCCTGGCAGCCCTTCCCGGGTCCCCTGAGGCCGACGTGACGACACTGTCCTCGGGCAGCCTGCCGTTGGTCGGGCGCTTCCTGAGCAATGTGGTGGCCGTCCGATGAGCGAGCACGCCGGCCTCGTCGGCACAGCCGCCAAAATCTTCCCCGGGTCCACTGTGGTCGCCCGATTCGGCTACGCGGAGTTCCGTCGCGCCTGCCTGGCCCTGCTCAGCGAGACCGTCCCCGCCGACTGGCCTGCTGCCGATCGCCAGGTCTGCGCCCTGCGTGGCCTGGCCCTGTTGGCCACCCTGAACCATGGCAACGTCCGGGATTTCGCGGGGCGACTCTTCGACGAGATTGGAGCAGTCAACGCATGAGCGGGCCGGGGAACCGCGGGAAGACATTCCGCAACGAGTTGATGCTGGCCCTGCGCATGTTGCGCACCTGGCGACACTGCTTCGACAACACGGGGCATGTCCGGGGGCCGAAGCGGCCTGGAGACCTGATGGGCACCTGGTGGGGACACAGCGTCCTCTTGGAGGCCAAGGAGACCAGCGAACCGAGCATCTCCTTCTCCCGGGTCGAGACGCACCAGGTCCGCCACTTGGAGCGGCAGGCATCCCCGCCCTCCATGGGTATCGCCCTGGTGGCCGTCCGCTGGTGCATCCCGCGCCACCCGCGCTGCTTCCTGGTGCCCATCGACGTCTGGTCGGACCTTTCCTCGGGCCTGGGACGCAAGAGCCTGCCTCTGCCCGATGGCAAGCGTCCCGAGGGCGTCCTGGAGGTGTTTCGTAGCCGGGTCCGGCCCGACGAGGATGCCGGCCTCAACGAGTTGGTCTGGGACCTGCGCCCGGTCCTGGACTTGATGGTAGCCCGGTCCCTGCACGGCCTGCGCGCTGGCCGACCAGACCTGTTCCAGGGAGGCTCAAGATGAAGCTCGGATCGCGAGAGCACCTGGACAGCATCGTCCACACCCTGCGCCTGCTGTATGCCCCTGGTAACGTCGTGGAGTTGCGGGCGCTGGAGGTGGAGGAGCGCAGCAATGGGCGCTCATTCTGGGCCACCTGCTCGGGCTATTTCGACACCGAGCACCTGCCCGATCTGGCCAAGATGGCCCTACACCTGACGGCCAGCGCGTCCGGGGTCTACGTCACCATCAATCCATGCGCACCCGCGCTGCTGTCCCGACGGGCCAACCGGGTCGACCGGGCCACGGGTAAGAGCCATAGCACCACCGACCGGGACATCGTGTGCCGGCGCTGGCTGCCCATCGACTGCGACCCGGTCCGGCCCGCGGGGGTCTCCTCCACAGCCGAGGAGCATCGACTTGCCCTCCAGCGCACCAAGGCGATCCGCGACTGGCTGACGGGCCATGGCTGGCCAGAGCCGCTGCGCGCCTCCTCGGGGAACGGCGGGCACCTGCTCTACGCCATCGACCTGCCCAACGACCAGGACAGCCTGCAGCTCGTGAAGCGCTGCCTGACATCCCTGGCCCGGGTCCACGGAGACGACGTGGTCACGGTGGACGAGAGCGTCTGCAACGCCGCCCGCATATGGAAGCTCTACGGGACCCGGGCCGCCAAAGGGGACAACACGACGGAGCGACCCCACCGTTACGCGATGCTCCTCGACCCGCCCGCCGATCGCCCACCCTGCGTCACCCTGGAGCAACTCCAGGCCCTGGCCGCCATGACACCGGAGGCCGAGGCCAAGAACTGCGCCCCGGCCGACAGCCGATTCAATCTGGAGGCATTCGTCGCAGAGCACCTCGATGTTCTCTCCGGGCCCTTCCCTTGGCAAGGCGGACGCAAGTGGGTCGTCACCTGCCCGTGGAACCCGGAGCACACCGACCGTTCCGGCTACGTCGTCCAGTTCTCGAGCGGGGCCATCTCCGCCGGATGCCAGCACGCGTCCTGCCAGCAGCACGACTGGACCGAGCTGCGCAACAAGTTCCAGCCAGGCCACGCATCCAACGGACGCAAGAGAAGGGGGCGCGACGACGAGGCCATCAAGCCGCCAGACATCGGCTTGATGTTGGAAAAGGACGCCCGTTTCCTCTACGTCTACGAGGCCCTGCACGTCTACCGGGGCGGGCTCTACGTCCCCGAGGGGGAACCCTGGGTCCGCCTTCGGACCCAGGAGGTCCTGGGCGGCGAGGCTACCCGGCAGGCCGGCAACGAGGTCGTCTACTGGCTGGCCACCAGGAACCTGGTCCGCCCTGACCTGGTCAACGCCGGGGACCTCATCAACGCCCAGAACGGCCGGCTGGACTGGCGGACCGAGAAGCTCTACCCCCACTCACCGGAGGA
>CAZQPM010000417.1:0-3197 GCA_964595195.1 uncultured Burkholderiales bacterium
CGTCTCGTCCAGGGGCCTCCCGGCGAACAGGACCCGCATGTCCTTGATCGAGTCGCCGGCCACCCCGGACTTGCCCACGTCACCGACCACGCGCGGGTGGTCCGAGTCATACCCCCGGTGCGTCGCCAGGTCGAAGGCGATCGACAGCCCCTTCTGGCCCAGGGCCAGGTTGCGGCGGTAGAAGGCGTTGGACTCCTCGGCGGTCGAGAACCCGGCATACTGGCGGATGGTCCAGGGCCGCACGGCGTACATCGTGCAGTAGGGTCCGCGCAGGAAGGGGGGCAGACCCGACAGGTAGTCCACGTGGTCCAGGCCCGCCAGGTCGCGCGCCGTATACTTCCGCTGGACGGCGATGCCCTCGGGGGTCTTCCAGGGCGTCCCGGAGACGGCGGCCTCTTCGCCGCCGAGGGTGGCCCCGTCGAGATGGGATACCTGGGTGAAGTCAACCGGATTCATCTAGCGAGCCTCCAAGCGGGCCAGGATGTCGCCCGCGGTCTGGACGCGGTCCGCGTCCTTGTGGATGAACACGTCGACGCTCGAAGGGTCGAGCTCGGCTGGCAGGCCGGCCACCGCCAGCAGGGGGCGGTCCTGGGACAGGGCGCGGACTTCGGCCACCAGGCCGGAATACTCCGAATCCTCGGCACACAACACCAGCATGTCGGCCTCCAGGCGGCGGGCCTCCTCCAGGGCCTCGGCCACCGACGCGAAACCGACGGGGCTTTCGGTCCGGAACCCGGCTGCGCCCAGGAAGGTCACGCAGAACTGGGCCCGGATGCGGCTGAGCCCCGAGCCGCCCAGGGGGGCCATCAGGACGCTGACCGGCCGGCCACGCCGCTGTTCCAGGGTCCATGTCCGCAGCCTGAGGTCCTCGAAGGCGGCGGCCAGGCGACGGGCCGGCACGGCGGGCACCGTCAGTGCGGCCCCTGCGGGAACCGCGGGCGCCTCCGGTTCACCGGTGACCATGGGCGGCTCGGCGCGGACCGCGTAGTGGCTGACGCCCACCAGGGAGCCCCGCCCCGTGGCCAGCGCCTTCAAGCGCCTGGAGGCCGTGGCTGCGGTCTGCTCCTGGGGCAATCCCTGACGCAGGGCGGCGGCCATCCCACCGGCCTTCTCGACAGACTGGAAGTGCCCCCAGGCCAGCTTCGAGACCTCGTCGGTCAGCGTCTCGAGGTAGAACGAGCCGGCGCCCGGGTCGATCATCCGATGCAGCGAACCCTCCTCCAAGAGGACCAGGGCCTGGTTGCGGGCGTGCCGACGGGAGGCGCGGATACCCCCGCCAGCCGCGGCGTCCATCGGCTCGAGACACAGGGCATCGGCCCCGCCGCTGAGGGCGACGAAGGCCTCCAGGGTGGAGCGGACCAGGTTCGTGTAGGGGTCCCAGGCCGAGCGGTGCAGGCGACCCGTGCGGGCCAGCACGCGCGTCTTCGCCTCGCCGCCCAGGAGGCCGGCCACCCGGGCCCACAGGCGACGGACGGCGCGCAGACGGGCCAGTTCGGGGAACAGACGCGGGGACAGGGTGAACGAGAAGGCCACCCGGTCCAGCACCTCCTGTAGTTCCAGCCCCCTGCCCACCATCTCCCGAACCAGTTCGACGGCCGTGGCCAGGGCGTACCCCAGTTGTTGGCCCACGTCGGCTCCGCCCTCGTGCCAGATCCCGGCGTCGACGCCCAGGACGGCCAGATCCGGCGAGCCGGCGGCCCGGCGAACCGCCTCGGCGGCCGCGTCCAGGTGGGTCGCCAGGGGCCTCTCGAGGTAGCCTCTCCGGGCCAGGAAGCCCAGGGGCTCACAGAAGAGGGCGCCGACCCGGGAGCCCTCTGGCAGGGCCTGGAGGACGGCCAGCGGATCCGCGGCGCCGCTGAGGAAGAAGGGAACCTCCAGGCCGGTCAGCACGGTCCTGCAAGCCTGCAGCCCAACCGTGCCGAGGTGGAGGTCCACCGCCGTCTCGCCGGCGGCCAGGCCCTGGCGCAGGACCTCGGCAGCCGACTCGTCCAGATCCAGGGGGACCGCCACCAGGGGCGCGGAGGGTTCGGACGCGGCGGCGGCCCGGGCCTCCCAGGCGGGGCCCGTCCAGGGCATCCCCGTCGGTCTGCCCTGCAGGTCCTCCCGCGTGTACAGGGGGTGGACTTCAAGCCCCTCCAGGTTGCGGCGGGTCAGCTTCGACAGGGGGGTCGTCTTGAGTTCGGCCTGAGCCGTCTCCTCCCAGACCTGTCGTGACGGCACCGGGAATCGGGCCTGCAGTTCCAAAGCCTCGAGCGTCCTCATGGTTCCTCCTTGCCCACGGATCAGGGCGGGGCATTCCAGGCCCCCGGGACGGACCCTCCTGGAGGCCTGGGCGAATTCAGGGGAAGGCCCGAGAGACAGGAGGCCCGCCTCCCGGGCCGCGGGCGCCTTTCAGCGGGACTCCAGCCGGACCCTCAGGGGGGCTCCTGTCCGAGCCACGACCTCTTCGACCGAGACTCCCGGGGCCGTCTCGCGCAGGACCAGGCCCTCGGGGGTGACGTCCAGGACGGCCAGGTCGGTGACGATCACGTTGACCACTCCCACCGCGGTCAGGGGCAGCGCGCAGGTCTGGTTGATCTTGGGAGTGCCGTCCTTGCTGACGTGGGTCATCAGGGCCATGACCTTGCGGGCGCCGGCGGCCAGGTCCATGGCGCCTCCCATGCCGTTCACCTTGCGACCGGGCACCATCCAGTTGGCCAGGTCGCCCGTGGCCGAGACCTCCAGGGCTCCCAGCACCGCCCAGTCCACGTGCCCCCCGCGGATCATCGCGAAGGACAGCGAGGAGTCGAAGAAGGACCCCCCCGGAAGGATCGTCACCGTCTCCTTGCCGGCATTCACCAGGAAGGGCGAGACCTGATCCTCGGTCGGATAGGGTCCCACTCCCAGGATGCCGTTCTCGGAGTGCAGGCGCACATTGTGCTCGGCCGGCAGGTAGTCGGCCACCAGGGTCGGCAGGCCGATGCCCAGATTCACGTAGGTATCGGGCTCCAACTCCCGGGCGGCGCGCCAGGCCATCTGGCGACGCGACCAACCGTGCGCCCCCTCCTCGCCGGGAGGACACTCGGCCGAACCGGAAGCCGGCGAGCCCGCCGGGCGGGTCACCTTCTTCTCGACGTCGTGACGATAGTCCACGCCCTGGAAGATGCGTCGGACGAAGATGCCGGGCGTGTGCACGTCCGCGGGGTCCAACTCGCCGG
>CAZQPM010000418.1:0-3195 GCA_964595195.1 uncultured Burkholderiales bacterium
CGACGCCCGACCCGAAACCGGCCCCGGTCCCGGGTCCCGCCCCCGGCGGGAAATCCTTCCCCGTTGCGATCGGGACCAACGCCTCCCCGCTCACCGGGCCTGGACCCCAGCGCCAGGGAGCGCCCCCGGCCCGCTTTGACTCCGGGCACACCATCGCCCTGCAGAGGGTCCTGGATGAGAATGGCTGGACCCTGGAAGACTTCCAGAGAGAGAAGGAGCGCCGGGCCCAGGCGGCTTCAGGTAGGGAGCAGGTGGATGCGGGTGACCGCTCCACGCAGCCTGTTCTGCCAGGGGACATTCGCCCCATCGCCCCGACCGTTCCCGCCCCAACCCGGGAGTATGTGGGTCCGGGCCTCAACATAGTGGGTGACACAGCAGGTCGGTATGCCGGGCCCTTCGTCCAGGCATGGAACACGGATCCCGACCCCGTCCAGAACATAGTGAACCTCCTGACCTACCAGGGCGGAACCGCGAAGGGCAGGGGGCCACTTCCTTCCCTCAAGGAGGCGATGTTCCCGAAGGAGCACAAGACCCCCGGAATCCGCCAGGCATTGGGGTTGGAGCCTCCTCCGGCGAACCTGGAGGGTGGGGTCCTGCCAGCCCCAACATCCCCCCCGGAGCGCCTCTTGCGCGAGGGGACCGCTTTCCTCTATGAGAGAATCAACCCGGCGGACCCGCTCAACTGGGTGGACTGGCTCTCGGCTGGGGCGGGCGCCCTCGCCGACGACCTCTTGCGCCAGGCCACGCGCCGGGCTGCAATCGGTGCGGCGCGTGGCGGCGCGGCCAACTTGCCTCGCACGTTCGGAGAGGCGTTCTCTCGGGGCATCCGGGACGCCGCTTCGGAGGCGGCGGAGGCGGGCCTTGATGTCCCGATACGCCGGCACACGATGGACGTCTACCATGGCCCGGAACACCAGGTCACCTCGGGCGAGATTGGCCGCGTGATGGACCGCGTGGACCCGCAGTGGCGCGCCAGGGAACTGCAGGAGCACCTGGTCAACGTGGCGCGTGAAGAACTGGACAGATACGTGCCGGGCGCGCTGGATAGAAACCCGATCCCCCCACAGGTCGCTTCGGGTCAAGGTCCCGACACCCAGGCAGCGGCCGCCGTCCGCGCGCAGAGGACGGCCCGCAGGGCACAGCAGGATGTGGCCCTGGAGGCCCCGGACGGCCAGGTCATCCGGGTCGGGGATGAGGTCTCAACCAGCACCGGCCAGGCCGGAAGAGTCGTCGGCATCGACCAGGCAGGAAAGGTCACCCTTCGGCGCGCCCAGGGTCAGGGCGAGGTTGAAGTCGAACCAGGGGACATCCTCTTCCCGCCGGCCCAGGAGAGGACGCCTGTCACGCCCCCAGAGGCCTCAGGAGAGGTCGCGCCCGGCCAGGAGCCAGCCGTGGGGCCACAGTCCGTCGCAGGGCCGGCCGGGGTTCCGAACACGCTGGAAAGCAGACGGGTCGGGGTGGACCCTCGACAAGAACGCGCCACAGGGGCGCTCGAGGGGGGAGACCCTCCACAGGGCTTCCAGTTCGTGTCTCCGAGCCTCGAGGGCGACAAGGGTTCATCAGGTCCACCGGGGAGCCGGTCCTCGTGGAGCCTGGGGCTCCCGACGGCATGCTCCGGGTTCGCGATCGCCATGGTCGGGTGCAGGACGTGCCCGAAGGGGACGTGGACCACTCCCTGTCCTTCGAGGAGGCCGAGGTTCGCTCCAGAGGGCCAGAGAACGCCTCATTGCGAAAGGCGGGCCAGGAACTGGATGAGTCCCTAGGAATCGACGCCGAGCACTACAGGGTGGTTGGGGAGTGGTCTGATGGTGCCGAGGACGCGGTGATGACCGTTGTTCGGAACGACGTGGACTACGACACCATCGCCTACTCGGCGGCCCGAAAGGGATACGACAAGCGCCAGAAGGACGCGATCGCCTTCAAGACCGGGGCGAGGGGCGCGGACGGCAACATGCCCGACGAGGTCTTGTGGTTCTCGGTGGGGGGCGACGTTGACCCGTCTGACGTTCGTTCCACGCTGAGCCAGAATGGAGTCATCTTCAAGACAATCGTTCCGGCTCGAAATGGAACGAGAGTCGTGGTCTTCAACCCTGGCAAGGATGGTGCTATCCTGGATGGCGTCAGGAGGTCTGCGGATGTCTACGGAAGCAAGCTCAGGTCCGTCCAAGGAAGAGGAGAATTCCTGGGTGGGTCAGCAGGAATACGCGGGGATGCTGCTCGACGCTATCTTCGGAGAATACGAGACTACGAGTCTTCCCGTGGACTCCCGCGGAGTCGAGGACTGCACCGAGTTGGCTCTGAGGAAGGGGGGGCACGGCTTCCAGATTTTCCAGCAAGCCAGGGAACACCGAATCCGATCAGAGGACGCCCGACTGGAGCGCCGCAAGCGACGCAGCCAGGAACGCCAGCAGAAGCCCCCCTCCACGCCGCAACCCCCGACACCCTAGAAGTCTCCACACCGGGGACCCCTGCGCCCCAGCATGACCCCGCGCCCGAGGGAGCGGCTTCGGCGGACATCCCTGCCCCCGCTTCCGGCCGGATGGAACCCGCGCCCCTGGCCAAAGGCCAGCAGGTCCTGGTCCGGGTCGGCAAGCGCGAGGTCCCGGGCGAGGTCCGCCGGATCCGCAACGACAAGGGTCGCGTGGTGGTCAGGCGCGCGGACACAGGCGAGGTCAGGAGCTACCCGGTTGGCCAGGTGCGGGCCGTGGAAGAGCCACGGGCGGTGGCCGGGCCGGCCGGGGCGGTGGACACGCTGGAGAGCCGGCGGCCTTCGACGCAGGAAGAGCACGTTCTTGGAAACGTGACGAACAACGAAGACAGCCTGACCGAGGCCCAGGCGATTCGACGGGCTCACAGCGAAGAATTCCGTGCCTACAGGTCAGAGGTCAACGAAGCCCTGATGCGGGCAGGCATTGACGCTGAGGTGTCTGAGGTTCTCGGCTACTACCTGGGCGGGGCAGAGCCTTCCCTGGCTATCACCCTTAAGAATCCGGCCGACGCACGTCGACTGCGCGAAGTGCTGGCCGCCATGGGAGTGCGCTATCGACAGAAGGAGGTTATCCTTTTCACGGGGGGGCAGGGTGATGACCTCATCCTGAAGTGGAGCTTCTCTACGGACAACGTTCACCGAGTCCAGCAGTTATTGACGCCCACTCTATGGGGCCGCGTCCCGCCCACTTTCGCTGGCCGCGCCCG
>CAZQPM010000419.1:0-3194 GCA_964595195.1 uncultured Burkholderiales bacterium
GATCACCTTCCTGGGCGGTCAACCGGAATACATGACCGGCGTCATCCTGATCGGCCTGGCCCGCTGCATCGCCATGGTGATCGTCTGGAACGACCTGGCCCGGGGGGACACGGAATACGCTGCCGGCCTGGTGGCCTTCAACAGCCTGTTCCAGATCCTGTTCTTCAGCGTCTACGCCTGGTTCTTCCTGACCTGGCTTCCAACCCGTTTCGGCCTGCAGGGGAGCGTCGTCCAGGTGAGCATGGCCCAGGTGGCCACCAGCGTGTTCATCTATCTGGGCATCCCCTTCCTGGCGGGGATGCTGACGCGCTTCATCGGGCTGCGCCTGAAGGGTCGGGCCTGGTATGAGCAGAGGTTCGTGCCCCGTATCGGACCGTTGACCCTGGTCGCCCTGCTCTTCACGATCGTGGTCATGTTCAGCTACAAGGGCGAGCAGATCATCCAGAAGCCCCAAGATGTCCTGTGGATCGCCATCCCGCTGACCATCTACTTCGTGGTGATGTTCCTGGTCAGCTTCCTGATGGGCCGCCTGGCGGGCGCCGACTACAGGAAGACCACCACCCTCTCCTTCACCGCCGCCAGCAACAACTTCGAGTTGGCGATCGCCGTCGCCGTGGCGGTCTTCGGAATCGGCTCCGGGGCGGCCTTCGCCGCCGTGATCGGGCCCCTGGTCGAGGTCCCCGTGATGATCGGGCTGGTCAACGTGGCCTTCTGGTTCCGCCGTACGCTCTTCGGCCTGGAGGTGCAGACGGCGTGAGGCCCGGGCCTCACGCACCGGAAGACAGCATGTACAGTCCTGCTGCCACCAGGGCTGCACCGCAAGCCTTGCGGAACCGGGAGCCGGCCTGGGATTGCTGGTTCCAGTCCAGGTAGCGCTGCACCGCCCCTGCAGCCGTTCCGGCGGCCAAGAGGATGCTGCAGTGGCCGATACCGTAAGCCACCAGAAGCAAGCCCGCGAAGACCGGTGAGGCGGCTGCAGCCTGGAAGGCCAGGCCCAGGACCGGGGCCATGAAGGCAAAGGTGCAGGGGCCGAGGGCCAGTCCGAAGACCAGTCCCAGAAGCGCCGCTGCCAGGACCCCGTGCCGCTGGCACCGGATCCGGACGGGGGCGACCTCGGGAAGGGGCATCAGGTCGACCAGGTTCAGTCCCGTCACCAACAACAATCCAGCCACCGCCCAGGTGGCCCACGGGCCCAGGTCCCCAGCCATGCGGCCCGCGGCCGCGGTCAGGACGCCGATCAGGGCCAGGGTGGTCAGCAACCCACCTGAAAAAGCGCCGGACAGAGCCAGGGCCCGGCCCGTGGTCACCGGCCGCTGGCCGTTCACGAAACTGACCACCAGGGGGATGCTGGCCAGGTGGCAGGGGCTGAAGACCATGCTGGCCACCCCCCACAGGAAGGAGGCGGCCAGAGCCAGGGCAAAACCGCCCTCGATCAGGCTGGAAAGCCACGACAGCAGGCCGGTCATGGTGTATTCGCCGGGTCCAGGGGAACGCCCAGGCGGGCCCAGGTGTCCAGGATCTCCTGGCGCGAGAAAAATCCCTCGTGCCGGAACAACTCACGCCCCTGGCCGTCGTAGAAGATCTGGGTCGGAATCATCCCGATCCGGTAGATCCGGGCCGCGTCCCGATTCTCCCAGACATCGATGAACTCGACCTCCATCCGCCCTCGGTAGTCACGGCGCAGGTCATCCAGAATGGGCGCCATGGCCTTGCAGGGAATGCACTTGCCCGCACCCAGGTCCAGCAGGCGTGGTAGCCCTGAAGGCTGGGTCGGGGCTTCCCGCGTTCCCGACGACGTCTGGAACGCGGGAGGAGGATTCCGGCCCAGGAAGACCAGCAGGGCAGCGGCCACCAGGACGCCCAGCAGGGCGATTCGACGGGGCCAGGCCAACGCGCTCAACCCAGGATCTTCTTCAGCGACTCGACGTCCGGGACCCGGCCCGCCGTCTTGACGTCCCCATCCACCACCAGCGCGGGGGTCATCATGACCCCGAAGTCGGCGATCTGGTTCAAGTCGGTGACCTTGGTGATCTGGAACTCCAGACCCAGGGCCTCGGCAGCCTGGCGCGTGTTCTCGGCCAGCTTGTGACACTTGGGGCACCCGGTGCCCAGGACCAGCAGGTTCTTCATGGATTCTCCTCCTTGTTCCGTCGTTCTCATGTCGTGTCCGGAAGGGGTCTGCCGCCCGACGCCATCGGGAGGACCTGAACTCAAGGGTAGATGGTTCCGAAGACCAATCCGCTGAACGTGGCCATCAGGATCACCAGGGTGACGTAGACGACCGTCTTGCCGGTGCCCATCACCGAACGCATCACCAGCATGCTGGGCAGGGAGAGCGCAGGCCCGGCCAGCAGCAGGGCCAAGGCCGGGCCCTGGCCCATGCCGGACCCCAGCAGGCCCTGCAGGATCGGCACCTCGGTCAGGGTGGCGAAGTACATGAAGGCCCCCACCACCGAGGCGAAGAGGTTGGCCTGCCAGGAATTGCCCCCGACCAGACCCGCCACCAGGTGGCCGGGGATCAGGCCTTCGTGGCCGGGGCGCCCCAAGAGGAACCCCGAGGCCAGCACGCCCGCCAGGAGCAGGGGGGCCATCTGCCGGGCAAAGGCCCAGGACTGGCTGAACCACTCCTCGGCTTCCTCATCGCGCCGCCCGGTGGTCAGCACGGTGGACAGGCCGATGGCAGCCACCGTGAACGGGACCAGGGCGGCCCAGGGCAGGGGCAGGTCCGTGCTCGGGAAGGCCGAGCCGTGGTGGGGCAGCAACCACCAGCGGGTCAGCGCCCAGGCCGCCGCCGTGGCCGCCACGACCGCGGCCATCCGCTGCCAGGGCAGGCCGAACCAGCGCACCAGGACCAGCGCCAGGGCCAGGCCGAAACCGGCGGTGACCGCCCATTTCCAGGCCCAGACGGTGAACCACCAGCCGGCGCCGGTCGCGGGCCGACCCCAGTTGGCGAAGACCAGGATGCCGATCATCGAGGCGAAGTACAGCAACGTCTGGTGCGCCGGGCGGGAGGCCTCCTCCCCCACTGCAAAGGTGTGCCCCGCCTGGCGCTCGGCCTCCTCGCGTCGATAGATCCCGTGCATCATCAGACCGATCACCACGCCGAAGACAACCGCCCCGACCGCCCGGGCGATCCCCAGTTGCGGACCCAGCACCGTGGCCGTCAGGATGATGGCCAGGACGTTGATGGCCGG
>CAZQPM010000420.1:0-3169 GCA_964595195.1 uncultured Burkholderiales bacterium
GGATGCACCCTTGAAGGCTCGGATTTCGGTCCGAGCCTTCGTCTTTTAAGCCGGTTCAGGCCGTGCAGTTCCTGTTGGATGGGTTACTGATCGAGATCAGTGCAGGGGGTGACGGTTCGGCGCTAAGGTCCAAAGGATCGTGCCGGGCGACGGGGCGCTTGGAGGCCTTGCGGGTCCGGGGAAGGAGGGCTTGGGGAAGGTCGTCCTGGGACATCCGCGGGGCACGCGGGGCCGTGCCCCTGTTCGGGTAGCCCGTCCTGGTGGATGCCGCCGCCCCTGGAGGGGTGCGGCCTCGGTGGAAGTGCCCCAAGAGGTGGCCTGGAGACCAGGCCACGACGTGGAGGAATATTCGGACCTATGTCAAGAAAAAGATCCTGTCGACGAAGTACTCTTTACTACACATTCCTGGCCCTGGCCGGGCTCTTGCTGAGCCTGGCCATCCAGGGTTGCGGGAGCAGCGGCTCGTATCAGGTCCCGGTGCGGAATGCCGAGCTGCAGATCAACTTCGACCTGGCGGAACTGGCCGCCCGGGAGGTCCCCGGCGAAGTCCAGGGCTTCCGCATCAGTGGGTATGACCAGGACGGCCACCACATCTACGGTCCCAGGAATGTGGCCAAGCAGCCCCAGGTCATCCTGAACGATGTTCCCGTCGAGGTCGAGTCGGTGCGCATCGAGTATCTGCTGGAGGGCGGCACCCTCTTGGGCCTGTATGCCGAGGCCGTCAATCTGCAGCCCGGACAGCCGTATCTCATCAACGATCCGAACTTCGAGGACGTCGGGGACCCCGCCAGTCTGCAACGAATCGCCCTCGATCCGCCGACGGCCACGGTCCCCGCTCAGGAGACCCAGCAGTTCCAGGCCTACGCGGTCTTCACCGACGGTTTCCGCCAGTCGGTCACCAGTGATGCCGTGTGGAGCGTGGGCGACACCGGGATCGCCGAGCCCGCAGGTTCCAATGGCCTGGTCAAGGGCCTCAAGAACGGCACCACCACCGTCATGGCCACCTATGCCGGCAAGGCCGGGCTGGCTGACCTGACCGTGACTCCCGGCGAACTGGTCAGCCTGGAGGTGACTCCCGCCACCGCCACGGTCACGATCGGTGCCGTCCAGAACTTCGTGGCGACCGGAAGGTACGTCGACCAGAGCACGGCCGACCTGACCGACAAGGTCACCTGGTCGTCCAGCAACACCCAGGTCGCCACCATCGTGAACGCCCAGGCCCGCGGTGCGGTGCCTGCGGAGGGTCCCACCGGGGGGCTGGCCACTGGGGTCAGCGTGGGCGAGGTGACCATCACCGCGACCCACCCGGGCACCAACAAGACCGCCACCGCCACGCTGACCGTCAACGACTCGCCGCTGGTGAAGATCGAGGTGACGCCCGCGGACGGCCAGTTGCCCAAGGGCCGGACCCGGCAGTTCACGGCCACGGCCACCTACCAGAACAACACGACCCGCGTCGTGACCGACCAGGTGCAGTGGTCGTCGTCCAGCGACGAGACCCTGTCGTTCAGCGCCCTGGTTGGCAGCCGCGGTCTGGCCAAGGCCCATACCGTCGGTCAGGTCACCGTGACCGCCACCGACGCTGCGTCTGGCGTTCAGGGCCAGACCGGTGTGGAGGTCACCCCCGCGGAACTGGTCAGCCTCCAGGTGACCCCGACGAACCCGACGGTTCCCAAGGGCCTGACCCGGCAGTTCACCGCCATGGGCCTCTTCTCCGACGATACGATCCAGGATCTCACCGGCGTCGTGACCTGGTCTTCGACCGCGACCAGTTTCGCCGCGGTCGACGCGGCCGGGCTGGCGACTGCGAAGGCTGTAGGTGAGACGACCATCGAGGCTCTCGACCCGGGGACGCAGATCAAGGGCAGCACCACCTTGACGGTCAGCCCCGCCGAACTGGCGTCGATCGCCGTGACTCCCAGCAGTCCCACGATCGTCTCGGAAGAAACCCAGCAGTTCGTGGCGACTGGGACCTACTCGGACGCCACCGAGCAGGACCTGACCCAGCAGGTCGCCTGGTCCTCCAGCAACCATGACGTGGCGACCATCACCAGCGCCGTTGTCGGGCGTCAGGCGGTTGCCAACGTCGAGACCACGGGTGGCTTGGCGACTGCCGGGATCGCTGGCGAGACGACGATCACGGCGGCATTCCCCGGGAAGCCGATCCAGGGGTCGACGAAGCTGACCGTGGTCGAGGCGACCCTGGTCTCGATCGAGGTGACCCCCGCCGAGGGTTCGGTCGCCAAGGGCCGGACCCGTCAGTTCACGGCCATGGGCACCTTCGACAACGGCAAGACCGGCGACCTCACCACCCGCGTGAACTGGACGACCTCGGGCGATGGCCACGCCTCGATCAGCAACGCTCAGGGTTCCCAGGGGCTGGCCAAGGGGGAGTCGGTGGGACAGTCCACCATCACCGCGACCTATCCCGACTCCGCCATTTCCGACACCGCGACCCTGAACGTGACCGAGGCCGAACTTGTGTCGATCGCAGTGACGCCTGCCAACGCCTCCGTGGTGCAGAACGCCACGCGCCAGTTCATCGCCACGGGCACCTTCAGCGACGACACCCAACAGGTTCTGACCGACACGGTAACCTGGAAGACCCAGCCCGAGCCGTCGGAGTTCGCCACGATCAGCAACGCAGCAGGCTCCAAGGGGCTGGCCACGGGCGTGGCGCCGGGTCAACTCACCATCGTGGCCCTCGACGTCGCTACGAACATCTCGGGTAGCACCGGGCTGACGGTCACCGAGCCGCCGCCGGTCGTGATCACCGTGCGCTTCAGGGAGAAGTGCGCCGCCAATACGGCGTTCTCGCCCTCGGAGGTGCCTCCCTCGGTTGTCGGCCTGACGGTGTTCACGACGGACGTGACCAAGCAGCCCTGGACCCAGGGGCCCACTGCCACCCTGGATGCCCAGGGGACCGCCACCTTCACCGCTGCCCAGATCACTCCGGGCCGGAAGTGGATGTTCGTCCTGGACGAAGCCAACGGCTGCAACAATCCCACCCCACGTACGGGTTGTTGGGATGGGACCCACACCGGATGGAAGGTCGGCCAGGTTTCTCCGGACCAGGTTGGGGAGGTCCATCTGTTCATCGCATCCCGCAATTGCGGAGGTACCCCCCCCTCTCCTCCGTTCTCTGACGCCGCCTGGGGCAATTGCCCCT
>CAZQPM010000421.1:0-3130 GCA_964595195.1 uncultured Burkholderiales bacterium
CCCTACACCAGCTGGCCCGCCCCCCTGAAATTCCACGGGGCCCGTGTCATCCTCGATGAATGCACGCCTTGCCTCATTGAAGAGCCACCTCCAGAGCGCCACCGACCTGGGACCCGTCCTGGGGGAGTTCCTGGACCTGGTCGAAAGCCCGGGGTTCTTTGGATCCGTTCGCCTGAAGCCTGCCCCCAGGATGCAGGCCACCCTCCGGGCACTGACGGGTGAGAAGGTCGGGCCCGTCATGGTGCTCCGACACGACGACGAGGGATTCACGCACGGCAGCTTCAACGTGGGCCCGCGGATCGGGATCATCTTCTCGTTCGATGAAATCGGGAAGGGACTGGTGGCCCTGTCCGGGGGTGCTTCCGGGCGGATGGACCTGTTCCGGTTCTCGGCAACGGTGGCCGCCGGGGGCGCCCCCTCGACGTGAGGCGACAGGTCAGAGCCTCGGGGGTCTGCGCCCCTGGGAGTCAGTCCCCCACCTGGACGCCGCGTTCAGATGAAGGTGGACCCCCACCCGCGGAAGAAACCTGGGCTGAAATGGCGGGGGCTACGCTTCAGTTCGAAGGTATCAACCTGAGCTTCCCCGGGGCGGCCGGCGGCCCGGTCGAAGGGGCCCCCTGGCGAAGGTCCCGGTACTGGCCAGGCACGGCACAGAAGGATCCCCTGGATGGGCCCAGGAAGACGGCGCCCCCACCCCCACTTCCAGGAGATCCACCCATGGCATCCTCGCCCCAGGTTGAACAGCAGGTCCGACACCTTCTCGCGAGCCTGGACCCCGAGACCCGCACCATCCTGGAGTTGCGCTACGGGCTCACCGAGGACGGCCGGCGCCGCACCCTGACGGAGATCTCCCGCCTGACGGGCCGGAGCCGCGACGAACTGCGGCGGATCGAGGCCGAGGTGGCCGCGCGCCTGCGGGGGTGAGGTTAGAGCCTGGCCTACCCGGGGGGACCACCCTCCCCAGCCTGAAGCCGAGCGGACCGGGTTTCCAGGGCCTCGAACGGTGACACCCCGGCGGCGATGCGGGACTCTGGACGGGCCAGGAAGTCCTCCAGGTCCTCGGGGGTCCCCATCCCGAACATCCCCTGCCCCTCCGGGGCGATCCCGTAGGTGCCGATGCGCCGCCCCTCCTCGATCAGTTCGTTGTAGACGGGGGCCGTGTAGAACTCTCCATTCACCCGGAGGTTCCGCGCGATCATGCGATCGGCCGCCCGGGCAAAGTCCCGGCCACGGCGGAAGAGGTAGAGCCCCACGGTGGCGTGGGGCGAGATGGGTCGCTTCTCGGCCACCTCCCGCACCAAGCCGTCCTGGCCCACCCGGGCGTAGGACCACTTGGGATGGTCGGCGGCGAAGGTCAGGATCGAGCCGTCCAGTTCCCGACGTTCCAGGTCGGCGACGAAGTCGTCCAGGTCGGCGTCCACGTACTGGTCGGCGTTGGCCAGCAGCAGGGGGGCGTCGTCCTCGAACTGAGGCCGGGCCAGCAGGATCGTGCAGGCGGCGCCCTCGGTGGGGGCCTCGACGGGAACGACCGCGCAGCCAGGGGCCATCTCCTCCAGGCGCCGCGCCAGGTCGAAGCGGTCCAGATGCTGGCGCAGGGGCAGGAAGACGAAGCGGTGCTTCGACCTCAGGCGCAGGTTGCGCACCACCACCTCGATCATCGGCACCCCGTGGATCCCGATCAGCGGCTTGGGGAGCGCAAAGCCGGCCTGAGCGAAGCGGGCGCCCTGTCCCGCCATGGGAATGACGATGCGGATCAAGGCCTGCCCTCCGTCCGGCCAGACCACATGAGGGCCTGGTACTTCTCGACGTCCTCGGGGGTGGCCAGGCTGGTGACCCGCGAGTTGTCGATGCTGAAGATATCCACCGCCCGGCCCTCCAGGATCAACTCGTTGTAGACGGGGCTCAGGAAGAACTCCCCACCGGTCCGGGCCCCCTTCACAAGCATCCGGCTGGCCGCCGCCAGGAAGTCCGCGCCCCGCCGGAAGTAGTAGACGCCAACCGTGGCGTGCCGACTGATGGGCCTCTTCTCGGCCACCTGGCGGACCAGGCCCTGGTCGTCGACCAGCGCGTAGGACCACTTCGGATGGGTGGAGGAGAAGGTGATCAGCGACCCCTCCCGCCGACGCTCCCGGGCCCTGAGCACGAACTCCTGCAGCGGGAGGTCCAGCAACTGGTCGCCGTTGGCGACGATCAGTTCGCCCTCGGGCTCGATCCACTCCGAGGCCAGCAGCACCGTGCACAGGGCCCCGGCGGTCTCGCCCCGCATCGGCACCACCCGGCAGCCCGGAGCCACCAGGTTCAGGACGTCGCCCAGGGCATAGCGGCGCAGATGCTCGCCACGGCAGACGAAGACGAAACGGTGCGGCAGGTCCGGGGTCAGGCTCTGGACCACGCACTCGATCATCGGCCGGCCCTGGATCTCCACCAGGGGCTTGGGGAAGGTGTAGCCCCGCTCCTCGAACGTCCGCCCGCGTCCCCCCAAGGGCACCACGATGGTCAGCATGGGAACCTCCCCCGCAACGGGCTTCCGGTCTGGAGCAGGGCCTCCCGGATCCTGGGGTAGTCGACCTCCTCGAAGCCCCGGACCACGCAGACGTGGGCCCCCGAACGGCGGGCGGCCTCCACGCCTGGAGGCGCGTCCTCCACCACCAGGACCTCCTCGGGTGGAAGCCCCAACCTCTGCATCGCGAGGCGGTACATCTCCGGATCCGGTTTGGCTCGGGAGACGTCCTGGTTGCTCAGGAAGAACTCCATGGAGTCCAGCAGGTTGGATTGTCGCAGCATCATCTCGACGCTGTCCCGGACCGCGTTCGAGCAGACCGCCAGGCGATAACCCTCCCGGCGCAGGGCCCGGACCAGGAACTCCTTCTCAAAGCAGGGCACGCACTTCACGAGGATCTCTTCGAAGGTGAACTTCTGCTTGAGCTGGCTGATTGTGTCGTGGAGGGCCGTCGGCAGGCCCTGTTCGACCGTCAGCATGCGCAGTTTCTCACGCGTGGGCAACCCGTCGTAGGCCGTCAGGTGGGCGTAGCGGGGGATGAAGAAGCCAAAGAGTTGCAGGGCCCGATTCAGGGCCTCGTAGTGCCACTCGGTGGCGTCCACCAGGACTCCGTCCAGGTCGAAGAGGATG
>CAZQPM010000422.1:0-3094 GCA_964595195.1 uncultured Burkholderiales bacterium
GTTGGTGGCGTTCGCCGCCTGGATCTTCTTCTTGAGGCTGGGGGCCACGAAGGGGCCCTTCTTCACCGAACGAGACACAGCTCTTCCTCCAATTTCTGGTGCGAGGGGAGCCCGCGGGCCCGGGAACCTTTCGGCCCCGGGCCGCGGCCGGCTAGCGAGCCTTGCGGCGCCGCACGATCATCTTGTCGCCCGGCTGCTTCTTGCGGGTCTTCAAGCCGTAGGTCGGCTTGCCCCAAGGCGTCGTGCTGGGCCTGCCCGGGGTGGACCTGGCCTCACCGCCGCCATGCGGATGGTCACAGGGGTTGGTCGCCACGCCCCGGATATGGGAGCGCTTGCCCATCCAACGCGACCGACCGGCCTTGCCGATCGTCACGTTCTCGTGCTCGAGGTTCCCAACCTGGCCGACCGTGGCCCGGCAGGTAATCGGAACCAGGCGGACCTCTGTCGACGGCAGACGGATATAGGCAACACTGCCTTCCTTGGCCATCAACTGGGCGGAAGCTCCAGCCGAACGCGCCATCTGAGCGCCCCGACCGGGATACAGCTCCACGTTGTGGATGACCGTGCCGACGGGCATGCTGCCCAGGGGCATGGCGTTCCCCGGCTTGATGTCCTGGCCCTCGCCAGAAATCACCGTATCCCCGACCCGCAGGCCGTGAACCGCCAGGATGTACCTCTTCTCGCCATCGGCATAGTGCAACAGCGCGATGTGCGCCGAACGGTTCGGGTCATACTGGATGCTGGCGACCTTGGCGGGAACCCCGTCCTTGGTGCGCTTCCAGTCGATGATGCGATACTTGCGCTTGTGACCGCCGCCGCGATGGCGCGAGGTCACCCGGCCCGTCGAGTTCCGACCGCCACTCTTCTTCAGAGGGGCGAGCAGACTGGCCTCGGGCTCGACGTCGCTGAGAACCGACGTGTCCTGGACCGACATGAACCGCCGACCGGGAGAGGTCGGCTTGTAGGGACGTACTGCCATGGTGTTCTCCTTTCGCGGATATACGTAGCCGGGACCCTTCCGGTCGGGTGGCCCGGCCCTGGCATCCGCATCCGGGGCGCCGGACGACCTTCAGGGTCGCTCCGGCCGGCGCCGCGGCAGGCCCTTGCGGGCGGTTGGGCTAGCGCTCGAAGAGCGGAGCCCCGGCGACTTCGATGCGGTCGCCATCCTTGAGGGTGACCACAGCCTTCTTGCGCTCGGGGGTGCGACCGACGATACGGCCGCGGCGGCGCGTCTTGCCGGGCACCCGCGTGGTGGTGACCTTGGTCACGGTGACCCCGAAGATCTCCTGGACGGCGTTGCGGATCTCGACCTTGTTGGCCTTGAGGTCCACGTAGAAGGTGTACTTGTTGAGCACGCCCTGGTCCATCGCCTTCTCGGTGATCGCCGGGCGCAGGATGATGTCACGAGCCGACCGCCGCAGATCGGCGACGGAGCTGGGAATGTTGTGGGCAGCCTTCACGACAGCACCTCCTGGATGGACTGGAGCGCCTCGCGAGTGGCCACCAGGCGCGGGTACTTGACCAGGTCCAGCAGGTTGAGGTTGCTGGCCCGGACCAGCTTGACGCCCGGCAGGTTGGCGGCGGACTTCTCCACCTTCAGATCCGGCTGATTGACGACGACCAGGGTGCGACCACCCTCGGCCTTCACGGCCGCCAACACGCCGGCAAAAGTGCGGGTGCTGAAATCTTCGAGCTTCAGCTCGGACAAAGCTGTGAGCATCTCTTCGCGCAGACGCTGGGAGAGCGCCGAGCGCATCGCCAGGTGCCGCATCTTCTTGGGAATCTTCTGACCGTAGCTGCGCGGCTGCGGACCGAAGGAGATCCCGCCGCCCTTCCAGATCGGCGAACGCCGGCTGCCGTGGCGGGCCATGCCGGTGCCCTTCTGGCGCCAGGGCTTCTTGCCTCCGCCGCTGACTTCGCCACGGGTCTTGACCTTGTGCGTACCCCGCCGGGCGTTGGCCTGCAGGGCCAGCATGACCTGGTGGAGCACGGCCTGATGGTAGGGAGCCTCGAAGACCTCGGGGTTGAGCTCCAGCTCGCCCACGGTCTCGCCCTTCATATTGAAAACGGATACCTTCGGCATCGTCTGTCTCCTAGAACCTTTCCCGCAACTCGCGTCAGCGCTTCTTCACCGAGGTCCGAAGGGTGACCAGGCCATGGTTCGGACCGGGGACGGAACCCTTGATCAGGATCAGGTTCCGCTCCAGATCCACACGGACGACGGTCAGTCCCAAGGCGGTCACGCGAGCGTGCCCCATGTGTCCGGGCTTGCGCGTGCCGGGGAAGACCCTGGCCGCGTCGGTCGAGCCACTGGAGGCCGGAACGCGGTGAGACATCGAGCCGTGGCTGTTGCCGCCACCGCCGAAGTTGTGCCTCTTCATACCGCCCTGGAAACCCTTGCCCTTGGAGGTCCCGATGACGTCGACCTTCTGGCCGGCCTCGAAGACATCGGCCTTGATCTCCTGGCCGACCTCATACTGGCTGGCGTCATCCAGTCGGAATTCCTTCAGGTGGCGCCGGTTGGGGACGCCAGCCTTCTTGAAGTGGCCCGCCCGGGGCTTGTTCACGAGTTTGGGGCGCACGTTTCCGAAACCGACCTGGATGGCCTCGTAGCCATCGGTCGCCTGGGTGCGCTTCTGGACCACGACGCAGGGGCCCGCTTCGATCACCGTCACCGGCACGATGCGACCGGCCTCGTCGTAGACCTGGGTCATTCCAATCTTCTTGCCCAGTATGGCCTTCATGTTCGTTCCTCTCATCTACCGGCCCGGATTCCAGGCTCGGCGGTTCTGGCAGCGTGCAGGCGATCGACCTCGCCCTTGGGTCCAGAGGCTGCCTGCCCCTCCTGGGGCCCTAACCCTTGATCTCGATGTCGACTCCGGCGGGAAGGTCCACCTTCATCAGATGCTCGATCGTCTTCTGCGAAGGATCGAAGTAGATATCGATCAAACGCTTGTGCGTGCGGATCTCGAAGTGCTCCCGAGACTTCTTGTCCACGTGCGGCGAGCGCAGCACGCACCAGACGTTCTTCTCGGTCGGAAGCGGCACCGGACCGGAGATGTTGGCCCCGGTCTGGCGCGCGATCTGCACGATC
>CAZQPM010000423.1:0-3090 GCA_964595195.1 uncultured Burkholderiales bacterium
GGTTGAAGGCCATCGGGGCGGGGGGGGGGGGCCCGGGGGAGGGGGAGGCGGTCGGGCGGGGGGGGGGGGGGGGCAGGGAGGAGGTCCCGCCTGACGCCGAGGCGATCGTCACCCGTCGGGCCTCGCCCTCCCAGCGCACCTCGGCTCCCAGGGCTTCGGCGACGAAGCGCAGGGGCACCATGGTGCGGCCACCGATGGCGCTGGCCGGCACATCCAGGATGACGGCGGTGCCATTCACCGTGGCCGTCCGGGAACCCAGGGGCAGGAGCACGGAGACCTCGCCGGACCCGGCCTTGACGGTCCGGGTGGGCGCGTCCCATTCGACCTTGGCTCCCAGGGCCTCGAAGATGCCCCGGAGCGGAACCAGGACGCGGCCACCCTGCATCAGCGGCGGCTGGTCGAAGGCCAGCGAACGGCCGTCCACCGTCACGGTGATGTCGCCGGCGGCCAGGGCGCTCAGCGAAAGCAGGGTCAGCGCCAGCAAGACCAGGAAGGTGCGGCTGCAGGTCTTCACGGGATACCTCCGGGAGATGGAATCCATCTGTGACGGGAGGGTCTTCCCCGAGGCCGGGTCGGCCTCCTGGTCGTCGGGGCTTCCGGAGGCCCCGGATCGGCCTGCGGCGTGAAGTCATGGGTCGAATGAACCTGGACACGTCGACTCGGGCCGTGCTAGCATCAAGTGTTCGAACGATGGGAGCAGCCGCCGGTCCCCCTGGATCCTGGGAAACCTCTCCTGGTGTTCGCCCCTCCCCCCACCTGGCAGGCCGCCTTCCGGCCGTCCACCGGTTGCGGGGCATGGAAACCGATTGGAGAGAACCTCATGGAACCCGTACCCTTCGCACAATGGGATCTGCGTCCCGAACTGGTGGCCGGCCTGGCCGAGCAGGGGATCACCGTCCCCACTCCCGTCCAGCAGCGCTGCTGGCCCCTGGTGCAGGCCGGCCGCGACCTCCTGGTGCAGTCCCGCACCGGTACCGGCAAGACCCTGGCCTTCGGCCTGCCGATCCTCCAGCACCTGACGGCCGGCCCCGGTCCGGTCGAGGCCCTGGTCGTCCTGCCCACCCGTGAACTGGCCATGCAGGTGGCCAACGCCCTGGGCCGGCTGGGCGCCAGTCTGGCCCTGCTCTACGGCGGTGGCGCCTATTCCGAGCAGCTACGGGCCCTGCGCTCCGGGGCGCGGATCGTCGTGGGCACCCCCGGACGGCTCTGCGACCACCTGACCCGAGGCACCCTGGACCTGTCGGGCTGCCGGACGCTGGTGTTGGACGAGGCCGACGAGACCCTCGATCTGGGCTTCGCGGAGGAGTTGGACCGCCTGTTGCAGGCCTTGCCGGCCGAGCGGCAGTCGCTGCTGTTCTCGGCCACCCTGGCTCCCGACATGCAGGCCCTGGCCGCCAAGACCCTGAGGGATCCGGAGACCGTGGCGGTGAGCACCGGGCTGTCGGTGGCCGTCGACATCCGGCACGTGGCCTACGAGGTGCACCGGGAGTTCCGCTCGGACGCCCTGAGCAACGTCCTGCACGTGGAACGCCCCGACCTGGCCATCATCTTCTGTCACACGCGCGCCGAAACCGAGGAACTGGCCGAACGCCTGCGCGGAGACGGCTTCCAGGCCGCCGCCCTGCACGGGGACATGGCCCAGGCCGAGCGCACCCGCACGCTGAACGCCTTCCGGCGTCGGCAGTTGCGCCTGCTGGTGGCCACCGACGTGGCGGCCCGGGGAATCGACGTGCGCGGGGTCACCCACGTCTTCAACCTGGCCGTGCCCCAGAGCGCCGAGACCTACGTCCATCGGGTGGGCCGCACCGGCCGCGCCGGCGACCACGGGATGGCCGTGACCTTCGTGCCGGCGCGGGACGCCATGCGCTTCCGGCGTCTGCTGCATGCGGCCAAGGTCGACCTGGAGGTGCGCCGCCTGCCCCAGGCCGAGGACGTGCGCCGGCGCCTGCGCGAGTCCTACCACGAGACCATGTGCCGCCGCCTGGCCGAGGGTGTGGACCCCGGCCTGAGGGTGCTGGCGGAGGAACTCCTGGCCTACATGGAGCCGGTGGATGCCCTGCTGGCCCTGCTGGGGGGGGACCCCGCCGCGGCAGCCGTCCTGGGGGCAGGCCTGGAGGTTCCGGTCCCCAGACCCGCGCGGCCGGCCGTGCCGGCGACCCGCAAAGCCCCGGCTCCACCCGCCCCGCAGGGGGCCCGGCAGGTGCAGATCAACGTGGGCCGGCGCGACGGCTTGGTGAAGGCGGGCCTGGTCCGCCTGCTGCGCAGCGCCACCGGCCTGCCCACGCACGCCTTCGGTGCGATCATCATCAACCCCCATTCGTCGGTGGTCGAGGTGCCGGCCCAGGAGGCCGAGCGCCTGGCCCATCTGCTGGAGGGGTACCCCTATGGTAGCGGGCTGCTGAAGGCTCGCCCCCTGCCTGAGGGGCCCGGGGCCGGCCGCGTCGCCCCCCAGGGCCGTCGGCCGCAGTCCCGTCAGGATCGACCGCAGCGCAGGGTGGCCACCCGGCACTGAGCTCCTCGGTCGGGTCAGAGGGCGGAAGGGGAGGGCAGGGAACCCTGCCGGCGACCAGAACCTGGCACTCGATGACCTCCGAATTTCGTCGGGTCCTGGTGCTGGTGGTGGCCGTCTGCGGGGTCTTCAACGCGACCTGGTTGGCCACCGTGGCGATCCGGGGGAATCCGGGTCCGATCCCGCCCTCGCCGCTCCGGGCCACCACGGCCGTTCCCTCCCGGGCGACGGACCCCCGTCTGGTTGCCGACCCTGCCGATCACGACTACGGGCTCGTCCTGCAGGGGAGGAAGGCTGAGCACGTCTTCACCCTGCGCAACCGGGCCGGGGTTCCCACCCGGATCGCCGGAGTCAAGGCCTCCTGCGGCTGCACGGCCACGGATCTCTCCTCGCATGTGGTTCCTGCCGGCGGGACGGCCGATCTGCGCGTCACCTTCGCGGCGGGCGGGGCCCATGGCCGCTTTCGCAAGACCCTGCAGGTCTTCAGCGACGCTCCCCTTTCCCCCCTGGTCCTGCGGGTCTCAGGCACCGTGGCCCCCCTGTTCCGGGTCGAGCCCGAACTCGTCCTCTTCGGCCGGGTG
>CAZQPM010000424.1:0-3087 GCA_964595195.1 uncultured Burkholderiales bacterium
ACGGGTGACGATCGCCTCGGCGTCAGGCGGGACCTCCTCCCTGCCCCCCTCCCCTCCCAGCCCGACGGCCTCCCCGTCCCCCGGCACCGCTCCCGCCGCCGCGATGACCTTCAACCCGACCCTGGACCTGCCGCGCCTGCAGGTCGGCAACCAGGCCGGTCTGCTCAAGATCATGGACCGCCAGCGCCAGCGGGTGGATTACTTCCGCACCCTGGACGACCGCACCACCGCTCCGATCACCGACGAGCAGCGAGCCGCCATCCGTACCTGGCTGGGCTATGACCAGGGGCAGGCCCCAGCGGTGGCCCGAAGGCTGATGGCCGACTACGGGACCCTGCCGAAACTGCCAACCCTGGCCCTGCTGGGAGTGATCGGCTCGGAGGCTTCGGACCGCCTGGATCCCGACCTGGTCCGCACCCTCCAGGACTTCGTGGTGAACCGGACGCGATCCGAGAAGGACAACGTGGTCCGCCGCCAGGCCCTGCTGAGCCTGGCCCTGATGTCCGACGCCTCGGCCACGACCACCGAGGCGGTGCTGAAGTTCTTCGAGACCGAGGAGAACCTCTGGGTCACCTTTCCGGTGCAGATGTTCTTCCAATACCACGCCCCCCGGATCCGGGCCCTTCCCGAGGCCCGCAGCATCCGGGCCCGGGTGGCCGCGGTGCCCTCGCTGTACACCGAGCCGATCCTGGGCTACCTGGGGCCCGCCGACACCGTGGCCGGCAGGATGGTCCTGACGCTTCCCAGCGCCGTGCGCAACCTTTCCCAGCGCAGCCTGCAGGTTCTGCCGCCCGAGCTGGGCAAGGCCCTGGGCCTGCGCCAGCTCTCCCTGGCCGGGAACCGACTGGCCGACCTGCCGGCCTGGCTCTCCTCGCTGGTCGGCCTGCGCCACCTGGACCTGTCGGAAAACCGCTTCCAGACCTTCCCCTCCATCCTGGCCTCCCTGCCCGGCCTCCAGGAACTGGATCTCTCGGGGAACGCCCTGGCCGCCTTGCCTGCAGACCTTTCCCGCATGACCTCACTGAGGATCCTGGACCTGCGGGGGAACCTGCTGACGGAAGTGCCGACGGATCCAGGCCGCTGGCCAGCCCTGGAGCTGCTGGACCTGTCCGGGAACCCCTTGCCGGCCTCCGCGGTCGAACGCCTGCGCCGGGCCCTGCCTGGGGTCCAGGTGCTCTTCTGAAGCCCCGAAGATCTCCGCAGGATCGCGGAAACCCGCGTAGAAGCCGGCCGGCGATACTGCCAGGCCGTCCTGCGGAAGGGCCGTCCTGCGAGCCAGCGGCCCGCGGTGCGGCCCCCGGGGGGCGGCCGAACCTCCGCTGAGGACCGCCATGACCCCCCAAGACCCGACACCTCTGGCTGCGATTGTCCTGGCCGCGGGCAAGGGAACCCGTATGAAATCGGAAAGGGCCAAGGTCCTGCACCCCTTGCTGGGCCGGCCCATGCTCTTCTACGTCCTGGATGCCCTGGGCGAGGTCCAGGTCGAGCGCACGGTCCTGGTCATCGGCCACGAGGCCGACCAGGTCCGTCAGACCTGCGGCGTGGGTCTGCGCTACGCCGAACAGACCGTGCAGAGGGGAACCGGCCACGCGGTGCTGATGGCCATGGCCGAGTTGCAGGACTTCCAGGGGCAGGTCCTGATCCTTTGCGGAGACATGCCGCTGGTCACCGGTCCGGTCCTGCAGGAGTTGTTGCACGCCCACCGTCGCTCGGGGGACGACCTGACGGTGCTGACCGCCAACTCCAGGGAGATGCGCGAGTTCGGACGGATCGTCCGGAGCGCCGACGGCCACGTGCAGCGGATCGTCGAAGCGCGGGACTGCACGCCGGAAGAGTACGCCCTGACCGAGGTCAACCTGGGCGCCTACTGCGCTGAGGTCGAGTTCCTGCGCCAGTTCCTGCCGCGCATCGGCACCGACAACGCCCAGGGCGAGATCTACCTGACCGACCTGGTCCGCCTGGGCAGCGCCGCGGGCCGCCCCGTTGGCGCCGTCCGCACGGCCGACGTGGAGAGTTCGCTGGGGATCAACAGCCGGGCCGACCTGGCCAAGGCTGCGGGCGTCCTGAACCGCCGCCTGCTCCACCAGTTGATGCTGGGCGGCGTGACGATCCTGGACCCCGCCAGCACCTGGGTCGAACCCGGGGTCCAGGTGGGGCCCGACACCGAAATCCTGCCAGGCACGCTGCTGAGCGGGAACACGACCATCGGTTCGGGATGCACCGTGGGCCCGCAGACCCGCCTGGTGGACAGCCTGGTGGGTGATCGGGTCACCGTCCAATACTCGGTGCTGACCCAGGCCCGGGTGGCTGAAGGGGCCACCATCGGGCCCTTCGCCTATCTGCGCCCGGGTACCGAGATCGGTCCCGGCGCCCGAGTGGGCGATTTCGTCGAAATCAAGAACTCGACCATCGGCGCCGGTTCGAAGGTCCCCCACCTGTCCTACGTGGGGGACGCCACGGTCGGCAGCCGCGTCAACGTAGGGTGCGGCACGATCACCTGCAACTACGACGGCCGGGCCAAGCACCGCACGGTGATCGGCGACGGCGTCTTCCTGGGTTCCAACACCAGCCTGGTGGCCCCCGTCACCCTGGGCGAGGGTTCCGCCACCGGAGCGGGCTCGGTCGTCATCCGGGACGTCCCGGCCCATACCCTGGTGGCGGGGGTGCCCGCGCAGACCCTGCGCCGCCTGGACCAACCTTCCTGAAGGTCAGGATAGCCCTGAATCGCAGACCAGGCCCCCACCGGGGAGAGGAGTCGAAGCCATGAAACCCTCCGTCTCGGATCCGAGCGACGGCCAGTCGGAACGTCGTCCCCACGCCAAGGCTGCCGCCTCGGCGCCCACGGACGCCTTCAAGAGCGGCCTGCCCGCCCTGATGATGGATGAGGCCGCCAAGCCCTCGCTGGTGGACGAGAACGTGGTCCTCTTCCGGGGAACGGCCAACCCGGGCCTGGCCGAAGCCGTGGCCCGGCACCTGCAGATCCCCCTGGGCCGGGCCATGGTGACCCGCTTCTCCAACGGCGAGACCCGCGTCAAGATCGAAGAGAACGTCCGGGGAGCCGAGGTCTTCCTGATCCAGCCCACCTGC
>CAZQPM010000425.1:0-3060 GCA_964595195.1 uncultured Burkholderiales bacterium
AGCCGCGCTCGGCGCGTCTGCACCGCTCCCTCGAGGGCCGCCCGGGCCGCCTGGACCTGGGCCCGGGCCTGGTCCAGCACCTCCCGGCGCGGCCCCCGCCGGGCCTCCTGCAGCCGGGCACCGGCCTGCTCCTGGGCCTGGCCGGCCAGTTCCGACTCGGTCTGCGCCTTCTCCAGGTCCGCCCGCGGAAGGGCCCCTTGGGTCCACAGTTGCCGGGCCCGCTCCAGGTCCCGGGCGGCCTGGTTGGCACGGGCCTGGGCTGCCTGGAACTGCCCCTGGCTCCAGCGCAGTTCCTCCGCAGTCGAGCCGGTCCTGAGCTCCTCGAGCCGGCGCCGGCCCTCCTCCAGACGCGCCTCGGCGACGGCCGCGGCCTGGGAGGTCTCGGCCTCGACGCGGGCCACCTCCGAGGCCAGGGGGGGCGTGGAGGCCTGGACCCGACGCGCCTCGGCGGTCTGCAGCCCCCGCGCGGCCTGGTCGACCTGGGCCTGAAGCAGCGCCACGTCCAGTCGGGCCAGCTCCTGCCCGCGGCGGAAGCGGTCCCCCTCCTCGAACCGGACGCTCTCCAGGACGCCCTGCACCGGGGGAGCCAGGCGGCTGGCCTGGAGCCCGCGGACCTGCCCCGAGACGGCCAGCGACTCGACCACGGGGCGGCGCACGGGATGCACGGCCTCGACGGCCGGGCCTCGGGGCCACAGGACGAAGGCCGCCACCAGCAGCACCAACAGGCTGGCGAGAGACAAACCACGGACCAGCCTGCCTGCCATTTCCATTCCCACCTCTCTGGCCGGGGACCTTCGCGGGACAGGTCTGGCCGCCTGCCGAGGGGTGGGATTCTGCCGCGGGACCCACCGCGGACCGGCGGCCCCGTGCCCTCGCCGCACGCGGGATGGACCTCCCGGCCGAGAGGAGTCCCCGAAGCCCGCCCAGAATCTGCCCCGACCCGGGATGTCTTGCCGTTGCCGGCGACCCCGGAAGCCGACGGCTCACCCCATCCCAGGATCATCCGACCTGGGCCCCAGTTGCAGCCCCTCCCTTGCCACCCCCCCCGTTCTTGATCCAGAAGAGGTGCCCCGGAAACCATGAACCCGTCGACGCTGGTGGAGGTCCTGCAGCAGCGCGCCGCGGACACGCCCGACGGATTGGCCTTCCTGTGGCTGACGGACGGCGAGGCCGAGGGGCCCCGCCTGACCTGGGCCGAACTGGATCGCCAGGCCCGGGGACTGGCCGTCCGCCTGATGGCCGATGGTCTGCGGGGCCAGGCCGCCCTGCTGGCCTTCCCCGAGGATGGCCTGGACTTCCTGGTGGCCCTCTTCGCCTGCTTCCGGGCCGGTGTGGTGGCCATCCCGGCTCCGGTGCCCCGCTTCTCCAGCCGCCTTGAGCGCCTGCAGGCCCTGGCCCGGGACGCCAACCCGGCCGGGATCCTGACCGTCAGGCGCCTGGCCGAACGCCTGGAGGCACGTCTGGGGGTGCCCTGCCGGGTCCTGGACGCGGAGGACCCGGCGCCCAGCCCGGACGCACCGCTCCCCCTCCCCTCCGCCGACGACCTGGCCTACCTGCAGTACACGTCGGGCTCGACCGCCCGGCCCCGCGGGTGCATGATCACGCACGGCAACCTGCTGAGCAACCTGGGGATGCTGCAGCGCGCCTGGGAGATCCCCCCCGGGCGGTCCATCGTCTCCTGGCTGCCCCTCTTCCACGACATGGGTCTGGTGGGTGACGCCCTCCACTCCGTCCTGGTCGGAAGCCCCTGCATCCTGATGCCTCCCCTGGCCTTCCTGGCCCGACCCGCGCGCTGGCTGCAGGCGATCTCGCGCTACCGGGCCTTCTCCAGCGGAGGGCCCGACTTCGCCTACGACCTGTGCGTCCGGCGCTGCACCCCCGAGGAGAAGGCCCACCTGGACCTGTCCGCCTGGGAGGTGGCCTGCAACGCCTCCGAGCCCGTGCGGCCCGGGACCCTGGAGCGCTTCGCGGAGGCCTTCGCCGGCTGCGGCTTCCGACCCGAGGCCTTCCGTCCGTCCTACGGCCTGGCCGAAGCCACCGCCCAGGTGACCAGCGGCCCGACCACGGCCCTGGGCCTGGATGCCCGGGCCCTGGGCCAGGGCCGGGTGGCCCCGGGGCCCCACACCCTCATCGGCGCGGGGTCGACCTGGGGCGAATGCCGGGTGGAGATCGTCGACCCCCAGACCTCCACCCGCTGCCCCGAAGACCGGATCGGCGAGATCTGGGTCTCGGGGCCGAACGTGGCCCGCGGCTATTGGAATCGACCGGAGGAGTCCCAGCAGGTCTTCCAGGCCTGCCTGGAAGGTGAGGCTGCACCCTTCCTGCGCACCGGCGACCTGGGATTCATGCGTCAGGGAGCCCTCTACGTCACGGGGCGCCTCAAGGATGTGCTGATCCTCCGGGGTCGGACGGTCTATCCCCAGGATCTGGAACTGTCGGTCGAGGCCTGCCACGAGGCCTTCCGGCCCGGCCACGGGGCCGCCTTCCCCGTGGAGGTCGGGGCCCGGGAACGCCTGGCCCTGGCCTGGGAACTGGCCGACCGCAACGCCGATCCCCAGGAGGCGGTGGCCGCCCTGCGTCGGGCGATCGCCTCCGAGCATGGCCTGGATGTCCAGGCCGTCGTGCTGGTGCGCAAGGGCACGATCCCCCGAACCTCCAGCGGCAAGGTGCAGCGCCACGCCTGCCGCAGGCTCTTCGAGCAGGGTGGCCTGGAGGAGGTCGCCCGCTGGACCGCCCCCGAGGAGCCGACGACCGGTCGGGTTCCGGACCGCGAGGGAACCGACATCCTGGCCTGGCTGATGGAATGGATCAGCGCCCGCCTGGGGTTGGATTCCACCAGCCTGGATCCCCAGCGCAGCCTGCTGGACCTGGGTCTGAACTCGCTGCGGGCCGTCGAACTGGTGGGTGATCTGGAGCGATGGCTGGGACGCCCCCTGGATCCCACCCTCCCCTGGAACCATCCCACCCCCCAGCAGATGGCGGCGGCCCTGACGGGCGAACTGCCGGAGCCCCCCGCACTGCCCGGGGGCCCGGTTCGCCCCGGACCGGTCGCCCTGATCG
>CAZQPM010000426.1:0-3019 GCA_964595195.1 uncultured Burkholderiales bacterium
ACGAACTCGTGCATGCACGGCACGTCGAAGGGCAGGTCGTAGCGGTCCCGCAGGCGGACGCGCATATAGTTGGCGGCCAGGACCGCGGCCTCGCTGACCTCGCGCAGCCCCTCGGAACCATGACTGCGCACGTAGGCGTAGGCCCGCACCAACACCAGGAAGTTGCCCCAGAAGGTGCGCACCCGGCCGATGCTGCGCGAGGGCTGCTCCATCCGGAAGGCCTCGCCCTCCCGGACCACCCGGGGACCCGGCAGGTAGTCGACCAGCTCGCCCCGGGCGCCGACCGGACCGGACCCGGGCCCTCCCCCACCGTGAGGGGTCGAGAAGGTCTTGTGCAGGTTCAGGTGCACCAGGTCGAAGCCCATGTCGCCCGGCCGCACCAGGCCCATCAGGGCGTTCATGTTGGCCCCGTCGTAGTAGACCAGGCCGCCCGACTCGTGAACCAGGCGGGTGATCTCCTGGATGCTGGTCTCGAACAACCCCAAGGTCGAGGGGTTGGTCAGCATCAGACAGGCCACGGTGTCGTCCAGTTGGGCCTTCAGGGCCTCCACATCCACCCCGCCCCGGGCGTCGGAGGGGATGGTGACCACCTCGAAGCCCGCCAGGGCAGCGCTGGCCGGGTTGGTGCCGTGCGAGGAGTCGGGCACCAGGACCCGGGTGCGCTTCTGACCATTGTCCTGGAAGTAGCGGCTGATCATGAAGAGGGCCGTGATCTCGCCATGCGCGCCCGCCGAGGGCTGCAGGGTGATGGCGTCCATCCCCGTGATCTCGGCCAGGCAGTCCTGCAACGAGTGCATCAGGGCCAGGGCCCCCTGCACGGTCTCGGCCGGCTGCAAGGGATGGATCCCCGCGAAGCCCGACAGGCTGGCGGCCTTCTCGTTGACCCGCGGGTTGTACTTCATCGTGCACGACCCGAGGGGATAGAAGTTGGTGTCCACCGAGTAGTTGAGCTGGGACAGCCGCATGAAGTGGCGCATCACGTCCAGCTCGGACAGCTCGGGCAGGGCCGGGGGGGTCTGGCGCAGCATCCCCGAGGGGAGCGTCTGCACGGGATCCACCGGCGGGCAGTCGTTGGCAGGAGGGGCGGTGCCGCGGCGTCCGGGCCGGGACTTCTCAAAGAGGGTCGGCTCGGCAGCCATCATCGCAACACCTCCACGGGGCTCTCCACCAGGGCCTCCAACTCCACGGCCAGTTCCTCGATGTCCTCCCGGCGGGTCAGCTCGGTGCAGCACACCAGCAGCCCGTCGGCCAGTTCCGGATACTCCGCTCCCAGGGCGTAGCCTCCCAGGATGCCCCGCTCGGCCAGGCCCTCCAGCAGTCGCTGGGGCGGCACCGGGCAACGCAGGACGAACTCGTGGAAGCTCGGGCCGGCGAAGGCCACCGAGAATCCAGGGATCCGGGACAGGCGCTGACGCGCCCAGGCGGACGCGCTCAGGGAGCCCAGGGCCGCCTCGCGCAGACCTTCCGGACCCAGGAGCGACAGGTGGACCGTCACGGCCAGGGCGCACAGTCCCTGGTTGGAGCAGATGTTCGAGGAGGCCTTCTCGCGCCGGATGTGCTGTTCGCGGGCCTGCAGGGTCAGGCAGAAGCCCCGCCGCCCCTCATGGTCCGAGGTCAGGCCCACCAGGCGCCCCGGCATCCGCCGCAGGTAGTCCTTGCGCGCGGCCAGGAAGCCCACGTAGGGGCCTCCGAACGAGAGCGGCAGGCCCACGGGCTGGGCCTCGCCGCAGACCAGGTCGGCCCCGTACCCACCGGGAGCCGCCAGCACCGCCAGGCTGACCGGGTCGTTGACCACCACGATGGCCAGGGCGCCCGCCTGACGGGCCGCCTGGCACAAGGCCGGGCCGTCCTCGACCAGGCCCAGGAAGTTGGGGATCTGGACCAGCACGGCGGCCACGTCAGAACCCACAGTGGGAACCTGCGTCAGGCCGTCCCGCAGGGGGATCTCCTCGACCACTCCCCCACCGGGGGCCAGGTACGTGGCCAGGATCTGCCGGGTGTGCGGGTGTACGCCCCGCGACACCAGGACCTTGTTGCGCCGGGTCTGGGCGATGGCCATCAGGGCCGCGTCGGTGGCGGCCGTGCCCCCGTCGTAGACCGAGGCGTTGGCCACGTCCATCCCCGTCAACCTGGCGATCATGGTCTGGAACTCGAAAATCGCCTGCAAGGTGCCCTGGCTGGCCTCGGCCTGGTAGGGCGTGTAGGCGGTCAGGAATTCCGAGCGGCCGGTCACCGTGTCCACGATCGTGGGAACGAAGTGGCGGTAGGCCCCCGCCCCCAGGAAGGAGCGGCGTCCGGCCACCTGATTGCGGCCCGCCAGTTCCTCGAGATGCTCCAGCAGGTCGTGCTCGGTCAGCGCCTCGGGCAGACACAACTCGCGGTCCAGGCGGACGGCGGACGGAATCGGGGCAAAGAGCTCGTCGACCGTCCGCACCCCCAGGACCTGGAGCATCCGCTCGCGGTCGGCTTGGGTGTGGGGAAGGTAGCTCATCCCGCCTCCTCGGTGATCCTCTTGTAGGCGGCGGCGTCCAGGAGACCCTCCAGCTCCGACGGGTCGGACATCCGCACGCGCAGCATCCAGCCCTTGCCGAAGGGATCGTCGTTGACCAGTTCCGGACTGAACTCGTCGGCATCGCTCAGCAACTCGGGGTTCACCTCGAGGACCTCGCCGGTCAGCGGAGCGAAGAGGTCGGAGACGGTCTTCACCGACTCCACCACCCCGAAGGTCTGGCCCTTGGTCAGCTTCGCGCCCACGGCCGGCAATTCGACGTAGACGATGTCCCCCAGTTGCCCCTGGGCGAAGTGGGTGATCCCCACCTCGCCGACTTCACCGTCCACCCGGATCCACTCGTGCTCGTTCGTATACTTCAGGTCCTGCGGGATCATGCGGATTCTCCTTGCTTATAGATGGGCCGGGGGAAGGGCTTCCAACCCGGCGTAAACGACAGACGGAAGGCAGTCCGAGCCGCCTCTAGCCGCGGCGGACGCTGCCCCGGACGAAGGGCGGGCGGACCACCCG
>CAZQPM010000427.1:0-3015 GCA_964595195.1 uncultured Burkholderiales bacterium
TGCAGGCGATGAAGGTCACCCCCCGGTCCCGGGCCTTCCGGAGCATGACCTCCAGGGAATCGACGTTCTTCTTCTTCATGATGCCCTTGATCATGGCCCTGCCCATGCCCATCATGTTCATGTTCGAAAGGCTGAGGTTGGCCGCGCCTCGAGGTATCATGACCCCGAACATCTTTTCGACCAGGGTCTTGTCGACCGTCACGCCTTCGGCCTTGCGCAGGGCGGAAAGCCCCCAGAAGGTGAAGAATACGGTGACCTTCTTGCCCTGGGCCGCGGCACCCTGGGCGATCACCATGGCCGCCAGGGCCTTGTCCAGGTCCCCGCTGAACAGCACGATCGTGGCGTTTTCCTGGGTGGGGGGCAGTCCCGCCGCCAGGCTGCAGGAAGGTTCGCGGTGGCCCTTGCGGATTTCGGCGATGCGCTTGTTCCCCTCGGTGGTCAGGCCCAGCAGCGTGTGCCCGTTGGTGCGGCACCAGGCCTCGATGTCATTGGTGAAGCCCGGGTCGGTCGTCACGATGCGCAGGGTGTCCCCCTCGGCGGCCTCCTTGACTGCCTTGTAGGTGGCCAGCAGGGGGCCCGGGCACTGCAGGCCGACCGCGTCCACGACCCGCAAGGCGCTGTCGGTCTGGCCGGTGACCTCGTCCACCCGGACCGGGGCGTTGGCCGTGCTGGCAGTGTTCAACCGATAGGTGAAGGCTTTGTAGGTGGAGTAGCCACCCGAGACGTTGTACAACCGGGTGAAGCCATGCCCCTGAAGGATGCGGATGGCGACGTAGGCCCGCAGGCCCACCTGGCAGTTCACGTAGATCGGGGTGTCCTTGGACACGGGGATCTCGCCCAGACGCTGGCGCAACTGGTCCACCTCGATGTTCACGGCGCCCGGGAAGTGACCGGTCGAGAACTCGATGGGGGTGCGCACGTCCAGGAAGAAGGCCCCCTGGCGGGCCAGTTCCTCGATCTGCTGGACCTGGACCACCCCATACTGCTGGCTGGACACATTCTCGGCGATGTAGCCCAGGATGTTCACCGGATCCTTGGCACTGGAGAAGGGCGGCGCATAGGCCAGTTCCAGATCGGCCAACTGCTGCACCCGGCCTTTGAGCTTGATGGCCGTGGCGATCACGTCGATGCGCTTCTCGGTACCCTCCTGTCCCACCGCCTGGGCCCCCAGGATCTCGCCGGTCTGGGGGTTGAACAGCAGCTTCAGGGCGATATTCGTGCTGTTGGGGTAGTAGCCCGCGTGGTTGCCCCGATGGGCGTGGATCGCCTGGAAGGGGATCTTCTTGCTCTCCAGCAGGCGCTGGTTGTTCCCCGTGGTCGCCACCGTCAGGTTGAAGACCTTCAGCACCGAGGTGCCCAGGGAGCCGTGGTACTGCACGTCGTGACCGTTGATGATGTCGGCAACCAAGCGTCCCTGGCGATTCGCCGGCCAGGCCAGCGCGATGGCGGTGTCGTGGCCGGTGACCGCGTCCTTGACCTGGACGGCGTCCCCGATCGCGTAGATCTCGGGGATCTCCCGGCCCGTCGCGGCATCCAGGACGCGCATCCGGGGGCTGGTGACCATATGGCCACGGGGCCCCAGTTGCAGCCCGGCCCCCTTGGCCAGGCCGTTCTCGGGCACCACGCCGATCGACAGGATGACCAGATCGGCGGCCACCTGCCTCCCGGACTCCAGGTGGAGGACGTGCCCCTGCTCGGAGAAGTTCGAGACGCCGTCGCCCAGGACCAGGTCCACCCCGTGAGCGTTCAGTTCCTGGTGCACCAACTGGGCCATCTCGAAGTCCAGCGGTGCCAGGACCTGGGGCATCTTCTCCACCAGGGTGACCTCGAGACCCCGCTCGACCAGGTTCTCGGCCATCTCCACGCCGATGAAGCCGCCGCCGACCACCACCGCGGTGCGCGGCTTGCGGTCCCGGATGTGGTTGTAGATGGCGTCGGTATCGGGGATGTTGCGCAGCACGAAGAGGTTGTCGGCTTCGGCCAGACCCGGGATCGGGGGCTGGATGGGTCGCGCCCCCGGCGAGAGGATCAAGACATCGTAACTCTCGGTGTAGGTCTGACCGGTCCTGCTGTGGCGCACGCTGACCGTCCGCGCCTGACGGTCGATGCCCGTCACCTCGCTGAAGTTTCGGATGTCCAGGTGGAAGCGACGGGACATCCCCTCGACGGTCTGGACCAGGAGTTTCTCGCGCTGCGTGATGACCCCGCCGATGTAGTAGGGCAGCCCGCAGTTGGCGAAGCTGATGTACTCGTCGCGCTCGAAGACGATGATCTGGTCCTCTTCGTTGAGTCGGCGCAGTCGGGCTGCGGCCGTGGCTCCGCCGGCAACACCGCCGACAATCAGGATCTTCTTCATGGGATCGGGCTCTCCAACTCCTTGGACCGGATTCTTGGACCAAGGTCTTGTAGTCTGGACGGATGTCCCCCACCTTGGATGCAGGAGACGTCCTCAAGGGTTCGGACCCGCCCTGGCGCCCCCTCTCGGCTATCGACGCCCACGCTGGCAGGCCGTCTGAGAATGGATCACGACCCGGCTCGGAGGCCGGGGCCGGCGTAGGAGTGGGATTACCTCCTGACGGACCAGAGACGGCGCTATCGAGGGTCCGCAGCGCTTCATTGGACCATTGACAGCGGACGACCCAGCGCCGTCCTGGGCGCCAGAGCGAAGCGCGCGCTGCAGTCCGGCTCCGAGGAGCCAGAGGAGGGTTCCCTCCCCTGGAGGCGGTCAGCCTCTCGGAGAAGCGACTGAAGGCCAGGTGCTGCTGACAGGGGTGGCCTAGATCGTGTGCAGGAACGGCGGATTGACATGGATGACCAGCTCCTCTCGTTTCCGGCAGGCTCAGGGGCGCCGGGGGCTGGTCGCCTCCCCCCGAAATTCCACAGACAGCGTGTCACCCTCCCCAGGTGAGGGCCAACGGGCCCCCCGTTCCCAAAGAACCTCTTCCTGCAAGAAGGCATCTCAGCAGGCTGCGTGCAATCCACCAGAGACAGATTGCGCGCAAGTCACCTGTCCTC
>CAZQPM010000428.1:0-3012 GCA_964595195.1 uncultured Burkholderiales bacterium
GAGTTGCCCCTGCTGTATCGGGGGGTCTCCGATTCCCGAGAGCGCCATCGCCTGGCCGTCCAGGCCCTCGATCACGTGGGTCTGGGGGCGCGGGTCGACCACGTGCCCACGCAGTTGTCGGGGGGAGAGCAGCAGCGGGTGGCCATCGCTCGAGCCCTGGTCACCAGCCCCTCGCTGATCCTGGCCGACGAGCCCACCGGGAACCTGGATTCCAAGACCTCCGACGACGTGATGGAGTTGTTCCGCCGACTCAACCAGGAGGAGGGGATGACCCTGGTGATGGTGACCCACGAACCGGACGTGGCCGCCAAGTGTCGTCGGGTCGTCCTGTTCCGGGATGGTTCGATCCTGGGGGATGGCACCCCCGAGGTGATCCTCGGGGGCGTCGCCCGCGGGGTCATCCGTTAGCCCTCCGGCCAGGGAGGTCGCTCTCCGCGGTCGAAGTCCTTCCGGAGACGCCAGACCCGGAGGCCCCCATGGATCGCGATCGCCTGCGCAGCCAGTTCACCGAGCAGTTCTACCGTTCCCTCGACGAGAGCGGCGTCGGGATGGAGGCCATCCCGCCAGCTCAACTCCAGGCCCTGGCCCGGGCTGCGGCGGATGGTCTCTTCGCCGTCCTGGATGCGGCCGAGGCGGAGGGGGCGGGCCACGACAGTTCGGGCGATCCCGGCCAGGGAGGTGAGGCGACCCTGTGGACCGGGAAGCCCTACCTCTCCCTGAGCACGCGCTACCAGTTGACCTCCCAGCGCCTGCGCATCAGCCGGGGATTGTTCGGGCGGAGCCTGGAGGAGATCGACCTGGTGCGCGTCCGCGAGACCAAGGTCACCCAGAGCCTGGGTGAGCGCAGTTTCGATCTGGGAGACGTGCTGATCTTCACCAGCGACGCCGAGACGCCCGAGTACGTCCTGGAGAACGTCCGCGACCCCATGGAGGTCCGCGAGACCCTGCGCACGGCCTATCTGGCCGAGCAGAGGCGGCGGGGTCTGCGCTACCGCGAGGAGAGCTGATCCACCTCCGCCAGGGGCAGGGGGGTCTCGGCCCAGTCCAGCAGCCGGTCCAGGCCCTCGGCCAGCGCCACCAGGAGCCTGAGGTCCTCGGTGGGGAGCGGCTGGGAGTGGGCCAGGCTGTTGCGTAGCGTCTCCATCCGGCCGAAGAACTCCTGCCCCTGCCGTCTGGACTCGAAGCCCAACAGGGCCCGGGCGGGCTCGTACTTCAGCAGGATGTCCCCCTTGTCGGCGAACTGCAGGCACTCGTAGAGCGGAACCTCCTGGCCCCGGCGCCGCCGCTCCTGATGCAGCGCTTCGGCCCGCTCCAGGCGGCCGGAGGAAAGCGAGGACTGCCAGGCGCCGTCGGGCAGGCGCCTCTGGATCATGCGCGTCATCAGGAATTCCGACAGGGTGACCAGCCCGAACAGCCACATCCGCATGGGGGCCTCCTGCAGGTCCTCCGAGGTGACGACCGCGGTCACCTCGCCCAGGCAGCGGACGAAGGTCGGATCTCCCTGACCCAGGGCCAGCACGACGTCGCGCAGGGAGGCCTCCTCGGGGATGATCGGCTGGGAGTCGAAGGGGCGAAGGTAGTCTCCGCAGGCTCCGTCGGCCTCCAGGTCCTCCAGGCGGACCCAGCCCAACCAGTCTCCGGCACGGGTCAGGCCGGCTACCCGGCGCCCTCGTCCGGCCATGGCCTCCCGGGCCTGGAGGGTCGGCAGGCAGACCTCCAGGGGTAGCAGCGCATCGGCCAGGTCGCGGGCCTCGAAGGCCGTCGACAGGACACGGCGCAAGGCTTCCCGGGAGGCCGGGGAATCGGGTAGTCCGCTGGGCACGGGCTCTTCTCGCGCCGGGCTCAGGCGCTGTGCAGGTGGGAGACTTCCTCAACCGGGGGCTGAGGGGCCTTCAGGATGCGGTAGTAGCACCAACCGCACAGGGACCACACGAAGGCCAGCGAGCAGACCATGCAGATCCAACCGAGGGGGGTCATTCGTCTTCCACCTTCCTTCCGTCGATATCCAGTCCCAGTTCGCGCCAGCGCAGCTCGCCCGCCCAGGTGCACACCGCCAGGATGGCGGTGACGGCCAGGATCAGGCCGATGGCCCCCAGGCGAACCGGGTCGGCCACGAGAGCCTGGATCCAATCCTTGAGGTTCTGGACGCAGAATCCCGCGAAGACCACGATCAGGTAGAGCGGGGCCACGTACTTCATGATCGGCTTGTAGAAGGCCGGGATCTTGATGAGTGCGCCCCGGTGGGCCTCCGTCCAGCCCCGGTCGATCCCGAAGAGCCAACTGAAGGCGATCAACTGCACGGCGCCCAGCGTGAAGACCAGGAAGGTCCCCACCCAGTCGTCCAGGGTGCTCAGGAAGGCAGCGTTCTTGCTGAAGTACATCACCAGGAACGAACCGACCAGGCAGATGCCGACCATCAGGGCGGTGCACCGGCGTCGCGTCCAGCCCAGGGCCTCTTCGAAGAAGGCCAGGGCCGGCTGGTACATGGAGATCGAACTGGTGATGGCGGCCATGAAGAGCATGAGGAACCAGACGGTTCCGATCAGGTTTCCCAACGAGCCCATGTGGGCGAAGACCACCGGCAGGGTCGTGAAGCCCAGCCCGAAGGTTCCCCCCTGCACGGCCTCGGCGGTGCCGGTCAGGCCCAGGAAGACGAAGGAGGCCGTCAGGGTGATCAGGCCGCCGAAGCTGACCTCGAAGACCTCGTTGGTGGAGGTCGCGGTCAGGCCCGACAGGACCACGTCGCTCTTGCGCTTCATGTAGGACGCGTAGTTGATGATCACCCCGAAGCCCACCGAGAGGGTGAAGAAGATCTGGCCGGCGGCGGCCATCCAGGTCTTGGCGTTGGTCAGGGCGCTGAAGTCGGGGTTCCACATGTAGCCCAGACCGTTCAGCACGTTCTGGTCGGGGTAGGCGGGGTCCGGAGTCCCCAGGGTCAGGACCCGTCCCAGCACGATCAGGGCGCAGACGGCCATCACGGGCATGGCGATCGAGCAGAACTTCTCGATCCCC
>CAZQPM010000429.1:0-3011 GCA_964595195.1 uncultured Burkholderiales bacterium
GGCCGGGCAGCAGGCTTCCCAGGCCGTGCCCCCCCCGGGCGAGGAGCGACGCCGCCTGGAGATCCTGGTGGACGGAGCGTCCGTGCGGGTCGCCCTGGAGGACCTTCTGCGGGAGGACTGGCCCGACCGGGCCGCGGTCGAGTCGGCCCTCCAGGATGGGCTCCAGCAGACCGTCGAGGCGGCCCGAGGCCTGGTCGATCGGGCGCTGGGTCGCAACCCCGAGGTCGTGCTGCTGACCGGTCGCGCCTCGCTGTGGCCCCAGGTTTCCCGTCTGCTGGGCGAGGCCTTCCCCCAGGCCCGTCAGCAGCGCCCCCGAGGGGACCTGAAGGAGTGTGTGGTCGAGGGGGCCGCCCTGATGCGGAACACGGGCCCCCTCCCGCTGGACCATCCGGGGGTGATGCTGACGATTCGGGACGGCGTGCAGTTGTCGACCTGTCGTCTGGGGACGGCCGTGCGGACCGGCGCGGGTTCGCGGTTCCGGGAGGTGCTGGGCGATGGGCTGCCGATCCCTCCGGGGGGGCTGGTGGGGTCCACCGGGATCACCTTCACCCGCTCGGGAGCCAACCACCTGCGGGTCCTGGAGAACGCCGGACGCCAAGACCCGATGACCCGGCCGGACGGCACGGCCAATCCCGACATCCGCGAGGTGCACACCTTCGATTTCGACATCCCCGAGGATCTGGACCAGTGGGACCTGGACGGGACGCTGACGCTGCGCCTGTTGCCCGAACTGCGCCTGGAGGCCGAGCTGACGCTGGCCGAGCGGGAACAGGGGCCCGCCTTCCACCACCGCTTTCCTCCCATCGACCCCGGCCAGTTGGGCCGGGGCTACTAGGGGAGGCCGGACGTGGATCAGGAGTGGGATCGACCGTTCCGCGAGCTGTGCTCGCGGTGTGACGACCTGGCCGAGGATCTGCGCAGCCGGCTGGAGGACCTCGAGGCGGTCCAGGGGTGGTATCGTCAGGACCGGGAGGACCTGTGGCGGGCCTTCGAGGAGTTGCCCAGGGGCGAATCGGTCCCGGCGGCGCAGGGCGCAACCGCAGAGGGGGACCCGGGGGGGCTGGCGGATCTGCGGGCCGGCCTGGATCGCCTCGAGGCGCGCCAGGAGGTCCTGCACGAGGGTCTGGACGGTCTGAGGGTCGAGCTGGGCAGGATGGATGGCCTTCTGGCCGACCTCCGGGGCGCGTCGGCCTCCTCCCGAGCCGACCTTGAGGCCGAGGTCCGGGAACTGCGCGAGGAGGTCCGGCAACTGCGCCGGGACCAGGACTTGCCGGTGGCGCGGGTCCTGGAGGACATGCTGGCGGCACCCGTGGAGTCCTCCCCGGACCCACCCGCTTCGGCGCCCCCCGGGGTCGAGGTCCTGCGCTCGCTGGCCGGCAGGCTGGAGAGGCTGGCCGGCCTGGTCCCGGGGGACGGAGGGCGGCGGGTGGCCTCGGAACTGGAGCCCCTGCGCGCCGTCGTCCGGGATCTGGAGTCGGAGACGCACTGGCAGGAGCGGGCCAGCGCGGTGCTGCAGGTGCTGGAACGGCGCCTGCTGGCCGGAGGCCCCGGACAGCAGGCCCGGCGACAGGCCCGGGTCTTCCTGTGCGAGCGCCTGCCCGACCTCCTGGAGGACCTGGACGACCTGCACCGGGGAGCTGAACTCCCGACCGGCGCCCTGGCGGCGATCCATCGCGAGCTCGGGGGGATCCTCGAGGACGCCGGCCTGGAGGAGGTGCGCCCGCGGCGCGGAGACCCCCTGGACCGGGCCGAGCACAGCCTGCTGCGGGTCGAGCGCACCGCGGGGGAGGGCCTGGGCGGCAGGGTGGCCGCATGCCTGCGGCCCGGGCTGCGCTGGCGCGCCACCGGACAGACCGTGCGCCGGGCCGAGGTCAGCGTCTTCCCATGACGGGCCCGGGGCTTGCCGAGATCGTCCTCCTCACCCCCCGCTGTTCCGGTCGCCTCCAGCACCCGGAAGCGGGCCTGGAGCCGTTCCCCACCCGGATCCTGGTCCGAGGCGGGGTCGGGGAGGGGCTGGAAGTCTCCCTGGTCGACCCCGCGACGCCCCAGGCGGTCGGAGGGGACCGGGACCGCCTGGTCCTGGACCTGGCGGCCGACCTGCCCGATCTGGCCGCCCTGACTCGCCTGGACGACCTCCTGGCGGTCTGGGTGCCCCTGCTGGCCGGGGGTGAGCGCCCCCTGCCGCCGCCCCGACCCCTGTTGCTGGTCCTTCCCTTCGGGGCCTTTCCCACGGCGGCCCGCGGCCTGCGGGCCTGGGCCGTGCGTCGCCTGCGTCGCCCCGTGCTGCTGGTCAGCGAGCCCCTGGCCCTGCTGGCAGGCGAAGTCGAGGCTCTGGCGGGCGAGGCTCCCGAGCAGGGGGCCGCCTGCCAGACGGTCTGGCTGCCGGCGGGACCGAAAGACCCGCGCCACCTGGAAGTCCAGTTGTCCCGAGGCGGAACCCCCCGGGCCGTCGTCGTCGGCCTGCGACCCTTGCCCCCCGAGGCCTGCGCCCGACGCTGTCCCGCGACGGGCCCGGCCCTGGTCCGGGGCGCGGCCCGGGTGGCCCGCTGGCTCCTGGGCGAGCCGGCTGCGACCCGAGTGCGGTTGGGACTGAGCCCGCGCATCCAGGTCGGGGAGCCTCAGCGCCGCGAACCCCTGGCCAGTTGGCCCCTCTTGAAGCCTCAGGACCCCTTCATGCACAGCCTGGAGTTGCGCGCCTCGGGCCCCGACCCCAACCTGGTCGAGCTCCGGGCCTTTTTGGGTCCGGGCCGCGGCGAGTCCTCGAGGCTGGCCGGCCTGCAGTTCCAGGGGACCTGCCGGTTGGAGATCCAGGCCCTGTGGGGGAGCGGCGAAATCCGCCTGTGGTCGGGTGCCAGCCGATCCGAACCGACCCGGGTCCCCTTCGAGCTGCCGGAGCTGGTCGCGTGAGCGCCGCCTTGCGGGGGGCCTTCGGGGCCCTGCGTGAAGCCTGGAGCCAACGGACCGGGCCCGTGGACCCGACCCCGGCCGTCGAGGTCCGGGCCTCCGAGGTC
>CAZQPM010000430.1:0-2995 GCA_964595195.1 uncultured Burkholderiales bacterium
ACGCGGCCGAAAGCCCGGGCGACCCTCTCCAGGGTGGACACCGTGGCGTTGCACTTCTCGGGGTCCTCCCAGCGCTGATAGGTCGAGAAGCTGACACCCATCCTGGCCGCCGCCTGCTGCATCGTGAGGCCCGCCTTCTGGCGCTCGGAACGCACCATCAGGGCCACCTCGATCCGCGCGTCAGGGTAGACCCATTCCCACCCGGCAGGGAGGCGTCCCTTCGTGGGGTGGTCCAGTTCTTCGCCGGCGTCGATGCGAGAGAGTAGAATCTGGGTCACAGCATCACTGGCCATCCGGCGCGCGTCGTCCAACGACCAGCCACATGTTGCCGTCCCCCCTCCGCCTACATCAGGAATCTCAACCATCCACGCAGGAGCCTCTCCCCCCTCGTCGGGTTCCTCGTAGAACCTCGCCTTGTAACGCAGTCTCATCTGCCACCTACCCTTCGTCGACCTTCTTCCACGAGCGGACGATGCCAGCCGGAATCATCCCGTGGCGAGGAACCGAGAACCGCAGAGTCCTCCTCCCGTAGATGTCGTGGTCTCCGCCGTGCCGCACGAACGACCACCCAGCGGCTTCGATCATCTTTAGGAACTCGCGGCGCTTCATCGACTTCAGACCTACAGAATAGCGCCCTCCTGCGTTATCATCAACGCTCTCATGCTGTGTGCCATGCTGCGAAGATTCGACGGGGCGACCTGTCTCACCTCATCTTGGCACAGAGGGCGAGTCGATGATCCGGTTGTCTCCAACTCGCACCCGGTACAGGCCGTGGCGGCCCTTCAGTTTCTTGCACCCTGGCGGGCGCGGGTTGTCGGCGCGCGACGAGATGGCGGAAGAGAGCCTCTTCCCTCACCGAATATCCACGGAAGGAAGGCTGGTTTCAGCCGGCCTGCTCGATGGCCACGGCCACCGACACGGTTGCGCCGACCATGGGGTTGTTGCCCATACCCAGGAAGCCCATCATCTCGACATGGGCCGGCACCGACGAGGAGCCGGCGAACTGGGCATCCGAGTGCATGCGGCCCATGGTGTCGGTCATGCCGTAGGAGGCCGGACCCGCAGCCATGTTGTCAGGGTGCAGGGTGCGTCCGGTGCCCCCGCCCGAGGCCACCGAGAAGTAGGGCTTGCCTTGCTGGTTGCACTCCTTCTTGTAGGTTCCGGCCACCGGGTGTTGGAAGCGCGTGGGGTTGGTCGAGTTGCCGGTGATCGATACGTCCACCCCCTCCAGATGCATGATGGCGACCCCCTCGCGCACGTCATCGGCCCCATAGCAGCGGACCTTGGCACGCTCGCCCTGGGAATAGACCTTCTCCTCGACCACCTCGACCTGCCCGGCGGCATAGTCGAAGCGCGTCCGCACGTAGGTGAAGCCGTTGATGCGGGCGATGATCTGGGCGGCGTCCTTGCCCAGGCCGTTGAGGATGACCTTCAGTGGTCGGGTGCGAACCTTGTTGGCCGAACGGGCGATACCGATGGCCCCTTCGGCGGCGGCAAAGGACTCGTGGCCGGCCAGGAAGGCGAAACAGCAGGTCTCTTCGCGCAGCAGCATGGCCGCCAGGTTGCCGTGCCCCAGTCCCACCTTGCGGTCGTCGGCCACGGAACCCGGGATGCAGAACGACTGCAGGCCGATCCCGATGGCTTCGGCGGCCTGGGCGGCCTTGGTGGCGCCCTTCCGGATGGCGATGGCGGCGCCCACCACGTAGGCCCAGGCCGCGTTCTCAAAGGCGATGGGCTGGGTCTGTTTGCAGATCGTGTAGGGGTCGATGCCTCGGGACTGGCACAAGTCCCTGGCCTCTTCCAGGGAGGAGATGCCAAACCGGGCCAGGGTCGCGTTCACCTGGTTGATACGGCGTTCGTAGCTTTCAAACAGCGGGGCCATGAGCTCTGGTTCCTTTCGAGTCGCTCGGTCTACTCGTGGCGTGGGTCGATCACGCGCGCGGCCTCGTCGAAACGGCCGTACTGGCCGATCGACTTGTGGAAGGCCTCGTTGGCGTCCACGCCCTTCTTGATCATCTCGACCATCGGTCCGAGTTTCAGGAACTGGTAGCCGATCACTTCGCCGTTTTCGTCCAGGCCCATCTTCAGCACGTAGCCCTCGGTGAGTTCCAGGTAGCGGGGGCCCTTCTCAACCGTGGAATACATCGTGGCGGTCATGCTGCGCAGTCCCTTGCCCAGGTCCTCCAGACCGGCCCCGATCGGCAGGCCGCCCTCCGAGAAGGCCGATTGGGTCCGGCCGTAGACGATCTGCAGGAAGAGCTCGCGCATGGCCGTGTTGATGGCGTCGCAGACCAGGTCTGTGTTGAGGGCCTCCAGGATGGTCCTGCCCGTCAGGATCTCGGCAGCCATGGCGGCGGAATGGGTCATCCCGGAGCAACCGATGGTCTCGACCAGGGCCTCCTGGATGACGCCGTCCTTGACGTTGAGGGAGAGCTTGCAGGCGCCCTGCTGCGGCGCGCACCAGCCGATGCCGTGGGTGAACCCGCAGATGTCCTTGACCTCCCGGGCCGGGGTCCAGCGCCCCTCCTGCGGGATCGGGGCAGGGCCGTGGTTGGCCCCCTTGGCCACGCAGGTCATCTGTTCCACTTCGTGTGTCTTCAACATGATGCTGTCCCTTTCAAAGAGGTTCCGACCCCCTTCGCCGGACCCGGCCAGTTCACCCTGATCGCGGCGGGGAGAATCGGCCGGGCGGGAGGCCTCCATCATGGCCTGCTTGCGCCTGGCGGCATTCCGGGCGGCCTGGCTCGCGGTGAACCAGTAGATGATCGCGAGTACCCCCGCTGGAGGGAACACGACACAGGCCCACGCCACAATCACTACGCTGGTGATGAACGTGAACGCCTGAAACGTCGTCATCGCAACTCCCTGATACCGTTGCCCTGAAGGACTGATTGCCGGGGGAGATGGGCGATGCCCCCCTCAGGCCAACGAGGCGGCCACGTAGAGCAGGGCGCACACGGTCACCACTGTCGCTCCCACGAAGAGCAGGCCCTTC
>CAZQPM010000431.1:0-2986 GCA_964595195.1 uncultured Burkholderiales bacterium
TGTCCCGGATCCCCCTGCGCGGCTTCGTGTCCCACGCCGCCGACCGCCTGCCCCGGACGGCGGGGGTTCCCTCCGACTACCGCTACTCGCGGGACTGCCTGGAGGTGCACGTGGCGGTTCCGGGCCACCTCGTGGTGCTGGTGAACCACTTCAAGAGCCAGGCCTCGGGTGGGGCCTCCAGCGAGTCCAAGCGCCTGGCCCAGGCCCGGGGGGTGAGGCGTCTGGTCGAGGGTCTGGGGCCCGTCCCCGTGGCGGTGGTGGGCGACCTCAACGCCGATCCCGACTCGGGCTCCCTGGAACCCCTGCTGCGCGGTCCCCTGACCGATGTCCTGGGGGGGCTTTCCTTCCGCGAGAGGGTCACCTTCGAGAAGGGACCCTGGAGTTCTGCGCTGGACTACATCCTGATGAATCCGCTCCTGGCTTCCCGGATCGTTCCCGGATCGGCCCGGGTCCACGACGGTCCCAAGGCCAGGGCAGCCAGTGACCACAGGCCGGTGCAGGTCGACCTGGACCTGCCCGGGTCCGCAGGAGGGGAAGGAAGCCCCTCCGAGGCAGGCGAAGCCGGCCGGGCATGAGCGGGTTCCGGATCCAGGGTCTGCGCTTCCTGGTGGTTCTGGTTCTGTCGGGCCTGGGGGTCCTGGCGCCGGGACCCGGCCTGGCCGATCCCGGGCGCCTGCCCGCCCTGCAGACGGAGGTCAGCCGGTTGCGGGAACTGGAGTTCCACAGGCCGGTCCGGAGCGTCGAGCGCACCCTGGAGGAGGCCGGGCAGGAGGTGCGCCGGATGCTGCACCGCGACCTGGCGGGCCCCTCCACCCGGGTCCGCCAGGCCTTCCTGGAGGCGCTGGGCCTGCTGCCCGCGGGGTCCCGACTGGAGGAGATGCTGGGCCGGTTGCTCGGCGAACAGGTCCGGGGAGTCTACGATCCCCATCGGCAGGTCTTCCTGGTGGTGCGCGCGGAGGCCGGAGACCCGCTGGCCGGTTCGCTCCCTGTTGGCCTGGACCTCGCCGAGCTCTACACGGTCCACGAGCTGGAGCATGCCTTGCAGGACCAGCACTTCGGATTGCTGGAGAAGGAACGCTCCAGCGGGGGGCGCTTCGACCGGGTCATGGCCCTGCAGGCCCTGTTGGAAGGGGATGCGAACATGGTCATGTTCGAGTCGGCAGCCGGCCGTCTGGGCCTGGACCGCTCGAGGATGGTCGACCTGGCGGCGGCGGGGCTGGCGGAGGGGCTGCCCGCCCTGGACGCCTTCCCGGAGTTCCGTCAGGCTCCCCGCTTCCTGCGCGAGTACCTGACCATGCCCTATTCCGCGGGCGTGGCCTTCGTGGCCCAACTGCGGCGCACGGGTGGTTGGGGCCGGGTCGACGCCGCCTTCCGAGACCTGCCGATCTCGACCGAGCACATCCTGCATCCCCAGAAGTTCCTGGATGGCGGGGACCCTCCGCGGCGGGTGGTGCTGTCCGGGTTGCCCGCCCGGTTCGGGAAGTATCGCCTGGTGGGCGAGGACACGGCCGGCGAGTTCCTGGTCCGGGTCTGGGGCGAAGAGCACCTGGGCCCCGAGGAGGGGCACCGGGCCGCCGCAGGCTGGGGAGGGGATGCCTGGCGGGTGTATTCCTCGGGGGCGGAATCCTTCATCCTCTGGGTGACCGCCTGGGACACGCCGGCGGACGCCTGCGAATTCGAAGCGCTGGCCCGGCAGTCCGGGGTGGCGCGCCAGGGTTGCGTCGAGCGGCAGGGCGACTTCGTCCGGGTCCTGCTGGGCGTGCCCGAAGACCTGGCGGAACCTGTCCTCAGGGCCGCGCGAAAGACGGAGACCGAGCCATGATCAGCACGACCTTTGACAGCCTGATTCCCGAGTACATCCAGCGCCTCGAGCCCTACGTGGCCGGCAAGCCGATCTGGGAGGTCCAGCAGGAGTTCGGCCTGGACGAGGTCGTCAAGCTGGCCTCCAACGAGAACTCACTGGGGCCCTCCCCGCGGGCCATCCAGGCCCTGCAGGACAGCCTGGCCGAGATCCACCGCTACCCGGATACCGGGGGCCTGCGCCTGCGGGGCGCCCTGGCGGACCTGTACCATCTGAAGATCGAGAACGTGGTCCTGGGCAGCGGTTCCGAGGGGATCATGTCCTACATCATGCGGACCTTCCTGGACACCCAGGACGAGGTCCTGACCGCCGACGCCACCTTCGTCGGCTTCCAGGTGATGGCCCGGGCCCGGGCGATGCGTCCGGTGACCGTGCCCTTGAAGGACTACCGCTTCGACCTGGAAGCCCTGGCCGACCGGATCACCGACCGGACCAAGATCGTCTACCTCTGCAACCCGAACAACCCCACGGGCACCTTCTTCACGCGGGCCGAGTTCGATCGCTTCCTGGAGCGCCTGCCCGAACGCGTGCTGGTGATCCTGGACGAGGCCTACTACGAGTTCGCCACGGACCTGCCCGAGTTCCCGGATTCCATGAAGTATCGCCACGACCAGGTGATCACCCTGCGCACCTTCTCGAAGGCCTACGGTCTGGCCGGAGTGCGCATCGGTTATGGGTTCGCCCACGACCATCTGATCCGCAACCTGCACAAGATCAAGCTGCCCTTCGAGCCCGGCATCCCGGCCCAGGCGGCGGGCCTGGGTGCCCTGGAGGACCGCGACTTCCTGGCGCGCACCCAGCAGATGAACCGGGAGGGCCTGGATTACTACTACGGACAGTTCGACCGTCTGGGCCTGGAGCATCGCCCCTCGGCTGCCAACTTCGTGCTGGGCATCCTCGACTCGCGGGACCAGGTGCAGCACCTCTACCAGCAGATGCTGCGGCGCGGGGTGATCGTGCGGCCCCTGGAGCGCTTCGGCCTGCCGCACTGCTTCCGGATCACCGTCGGGACCCCGCAGGAGAACCGGCGCTGCGTCGAGGTCCTGGAGGAGGTCCTGCCCGGGGTCCGCGGCTGAGGCCCGGAGGCGGGCTCCTACCCGCCGGAGGCGGGCGTCCTACCCGCCG
>CAZQPM010000432.1:0-2966 GCA_964595195.1 uncultured Burkholderiales bacterium
TGAGGAACCGCATCTCGCCCATCCTGGCCCCCCTGGCCATCCTCGGAGCCGCCCTGGGCTGGCGCCTGTGGGGACTCGGGGAGCCCTCCTTCTGGTCGGACGAGGCCTTCGGATTCTTCGTTTCGGGCCTGAGCTACTCCGACATCCTGGTCGTCCTGCGGGGGGACACGCATCCCCCGCTCTTCTACTGGATGCTCCACGCCTGGCGGAGCCTGGGGGACTCGGAGGCCACCCTGCGGATCCTGCCGGTCCTGGCCGGCCTGGCCTGCCTGCCGATCCTCTTCAACTGGGGACGCCGGATGGGTGGGTTCAACCTGGGCCTGTGGGCCATGGTCTTCCAGGCCTTCTCGTGCTTCGCGGTCTGGAACGACACCGAAGTGCGGATGTGGTCCACCCTCACGGCCCTCAGCCTGGGCGCCTCCCTGGTCCTGCTCAGGGGCCTGGAAGAGGAGCGTCGATCCTGGTGGTTCCTCTACGCGTTCCTGCTGGCCCTGGACCTGTACACCAGCCACCTGGCCCATCTGGTGCCGGTCACCCACCTGGCCTTCGTCGTCCTCTTCGCCCGCCACCGCCTGGGCCGGCACCTCGGAGCCCTGGTGCTGGCCGGCGTGGTCTGGCTGCCCTTCCTGCCGACGCTTCTGGTGCAATCGCAGAGCGACGTGCTGACCCACCTGCCGGGCCTGTCCTGGGGGTTGATCCAGTCCATCGTCTACTCCTTGCTGGGGACGGACCCCCTGCAGTTGCCGCTGGAGGTGAACCAGATCCTCGGAGGCATCCTGGCGGCCTGGGTCCTGACCGGGACGGTCGTGGCCTGGAAGCAGGGCCCGGCGGGGAGACTCGCGGTCCTGGCGTTCTGGATCCCCGTCGGAATCCTGGCCGGGGTGACGGGACTGACGTCCACCCCGGTCCTTCTGGCCCGGCGCCTGGAGTTCGTCTTCGCCCCCATGATGCTGCTGATGGCCAGTGCCACCTCGGCGGCCGTGGCCCGGGGAGGGATGCTGGGAGCCGGCTCGGTGGGGCTGGCCGGGGTCTTCCTGGCCCTGAATCTGTGGGGATGGTATGCCTACATCACCACCCCCCTGGTCTGGCGGGCCGACTGGCGCAGCATCGCTGCCGAGACCCGGAAGATCCAGCAGGCCGGGGACCTCCTGGTCTTCTGCCCGGCCTACTCGCAACTCCCGTTCAACTACTACTACGACCGCGAGCGCACCCGCTATCGGGCGGTGGACCGGAACGGTACCAAGGCCGTGGAGTTCCTTCCCGGCTACCACGAATCCGGCGGGCTTCCCCAGACCTTCGTCCAGGGTCCCGAAACCGACTTCATGGCCGAGGTGTTCCGCCAGTACCGCCGGGTCCTGCTGGTGGGCAATCAGGCCTTCGCCCACGACCCCGACGGTGCGGTCTTCAAGTGGCTCAACCAGCACACCCGCATGACCTACGGAGTCAAGTCCGACAACCTGTTCCCCGGCTCCAAGGTCTACCTGGGAGTCTTCGAGCGCATCGAACCGACGAATCCATCCCCCTGAGGAGCAGCCGGGCGGATCGGAACACACGCTCCGAGCCCCCCTGGCCCGCTCCCGAGGAGCAGACCGATGCAGACCTGGATCTCCTCCCTGCCGAAGTGCGAGTTGCACGTGCACCTGGAGGGGGCCATCCCCCTTCCGGCGCTGTGGAGCATCCTGCAGCGCCACGGGGGCGACGCGGAAGTCCCCACCCCCGCCGCCCTGGAGCAGCGCTTCGTCTATCGCGACTTCCCCCATTTCATCTCGACCTGGGTCTGGAAGCAGGGGTTCCTGCGCGACGAGGCGGACTTCATCTGTCTGGCCGAGGCGGCGGCCAGGGCCTGGAAGGCCCAGAACATCACCTACGTCGAGGCCCACTACTCGCCCACCGACGGACGCCACGTCGGCCTGACGATCGGGCAGTTGACCCGAGCCGTGCGGACGGGCCTGGATCGCGTCCAGGGCATCACCGTGCGCCTGATCTGCGATGTCGTGCGGGACACGCCGCCGCTCCAGGCCCTGCGCACCGTCGACGCGGTGGCCGAACTCGGGGGTCTGGGCGTCGTCGGCATCGGCCTGGGCGGGTCCGAGCACGACTACCCTCCCGAACCCTTCGCCCCCGTCTTCGAACGCGCCCGTTCCCGGGGGCTGCGCACCACCGCCCACGCCGGCGAGGCCGCCGGCCCGCAGAGTGTGCGCGGCGCCGTGGAAGCCCTACGCGTCGAGCGCCTGGGTCACGCCACGCGCGCGATCGAGGATCCGGACCTCATGGAGTTGCTGGCCCTCCGGCGCATTCCCCTGGAACTGTGCCCCCTGTCGAACGTGCGCACGGGCGCGGTCCCGTCCCTGGACCGCCACCCCGTGGCAGAATACCTCCGCATGGGCCTGCCGGTGACGATCAACACCGACGACCCGGCGATGTTCAACACGACCCTGGCCGGCGAGTTCCTGGCCCTGCACCAGACCCATGGCCTCACCCGGACGGACGTCGCCCGGTTGCTGGGCAACGCCATCGAAGCCTCGTGGATGGACGACACCGAGAAGGCCCGGAGGCACCGCGAACTGGACGCAGCGCTCCGGACCTGACCCGGCCCGTCCCGGCGTCCCGTGCGGCCGAGCCCCGGGCAGTTGGAGCCTGGGGGTCCGAGGCAAGGGCGAACCAGGGCGCCCCCGACCCTACTCCTCGACGCCCAGTTCCCTCAGCCGGGCCAGGAGTCGCTCGGCCCGCTCCCGCTCCTGCTCGGCCCGCTCCCGCTCCTGTGAAGCCAGAACTCGCTCCTGCTCGGCCCGCTCCTCGGCTGCGCCGGCCCTGGTCTCCGCGACCTCCGCCCTGGCCTGGGCCTCCTCGGCGACCTCGGTGGGCAGTGGCAAGAGCACCCTGTCCGGACCGCAGGGGCGCAGCCACAGGCCCTCCATGTCCTCGAAGCGGCCCTGCCAGGTCACCATGCCCAGGCCCAGCTCCGC
>CAZQPM010000433.1:0-2961 GCA_964595195.1 uncultured Burkholderiales bacterium
GAGGGGGTGGCCCGTCCCGGAACCAAGGTCATGGGTCGCCTCCAATCGCGGCCGCTTGACGGGCCGCCGGACGGGGCCTTCTGGGCCGGGGGCCGGGAGTCCCTCTGAGGCCCCCGGGAATCGCAGGTGGCTCCGCGCCGCGGCAACCGGGCCCCCGAGTCCCGGGAGCCCCGGCGGGCAGGCGACCCTCTCGGCCCGACGGCAGGCGAGGAAGGCCCCGGAAAGAGGACCCACCCGCCCCGACGACCAACCAGGGCGCCATGTCGATCCTCCGCCTCGAAGGCATCTGCCGCCAGTTCCGGACCGAGCCCCTGTGGGAGGACCTGAGCCTCGCGGTGGAGCCCGGCGAGCGCCTGGGCATCCTGGGCAGCAACGGCTCGGGCAAGACCACCCTCCTGCGGGTCATGGCCGGCGTCGAACCCGTCGATCGGGGACGCCGGATCGTGGATCCGGGAGCCCGGGTCGGCTACCTCCCCCAGGCCCCCGCCTTCGCCCCCGACCTGTCGGTCCTCGATGCCCTCTACCACTCCCAATCCGAGGCCGTGGACCTGCTGCGGGCCTACGAGGAGGCCTGCCTGCGCCTTTCCAAGGGCGACCCCGAGGGTCGCGCCTCGCGCCGGGTCTCGGAGCTGGCCGAACGCCTGGAGGCCCTGGGCGCCTGGGATCTCCAGACCCGGGCCCGCACGATCCTGACCCGCCTGGGGCTGCCCGACCTGGAGGCCTTGGTTGGCACCCTGTCGGTGGGGCAGCGCAAGCGCGTGGCCCTGGCCGAGGCCCTGATCTCCGAGCCCGACCTGCTGCTGCTGGACGAGCCCACGAACCACCTGGACACCGCGGCCAGCGACTGGCTGGAGGGCTACCTGCGGCACTTCCCGGGCGCCCTGGTCATGATCACCCACGACCGCTACTTCCTGGACCGGGTGACCCGGCGCATCCTGGAGGTCGAACAGGGCTCGGTCCAGCTCTTCGAAGGGAACTACGCCGCCTACCTGCAGGAGAAGAGCCACCAGGCCGAGATGGAGACGGCCTCGGCCGAGAAGCGCTCGAACCTGCTGCGCCGCGAGATGGAGTGGCTCCAACGCGGTCCGCGCGCCCGGGCCACCAAGCAGAAGGCGCGCCAGGAGCGGATCCAGGCCATGCTCGAGGAGGCTCCCCGACCCGCCCGGGGCGAGCTGGCCCTGGGCCAGGTCGGCAGCGCCTCGCGCCTGGGCCGCAAGGGCCTGCTGCTGCACGGCCTGGGCAAGAGCTACGACGGGTGCCCCGTGCTGCGCGACTTCTCGCTGGAGCTGCAGCGGGGAGACCGGATCGGCCTGGTCGGTCCGAACGGCTGCGGCAAGACCACGCTGCTGAACCTGGTCGCGGGCCGGGTGGAGCCGGACCAGGGGTGGGTGGAGATGGGCCCCACCGTGGTTCCGGGCTACTACGCCCAGGACTCCGAGGACCAGCCGCCCGAGGTCCGGGCCCTGGACTACGTCCGCGAGGCGGCCGAGGTGCTGGTGCGCCCCGACGGCTCGCGGATCACCGCGGAATCCCTGATGGAGAGGTTCCTGTTCCCGCGCCCCATGCAGCACACCCCGCTGGGAAGGCTGTCGGGAGGCGAGAGGCGCCGACTGGAACTGCTGCGGGTCCTGGTGAAGGGGCCCAACCTGCTGCTGCTGGACGAGCCGACCAACGACCTGGACCTGCCGACCCTGGTCCGCCTGGAGGCCTGGCTGGACGACTTCCCGGGAATCCTGGTGGTGGTCAGCCACGATCGCTACTTCCTGGACCGCACGGTGGACCGCCTCTTCCACTTCGGGGCCGACGGCCCGTCCGAGTTCCCGGGCGACTACCAGACCCTGCGGGAGACCCTGGCCCAGGCCGAGAAGCCGCCGACCCCGGCGCGGACCCGCCCGGCGCCGCCTCCGGCCCCGCCCCCAGCCCGCGACCGCAGGCTCTCCTACAAAGAGACGCGGGAACTGGCGGCCCTGGAGGAGGAGATCGAAACCGGCGACGCCCGCCGCCTCTTCCTGGAACAGGCCCTGGCCCAGCCCTCCAGCGACGCAGAGCAGGTCCACTCGATGTTCTGCGAACTGGAGGCCCTGAGGGCCCGTCTGGACCAGGCCCTGGAACGCTGGTCGGAACTGGCGGCGCGCGTAGAGGAAGCCTGAGGACGTCCTTTCGCGGCCATCCCCTGCGTGGACCGCCGTCGCCCGCCTCCGAACCGGCAGGAAGTCACCTCCTGCCGCAGTATCAGCGGCGATGCCCACCCCTGTGCCCCCCGACGACCTGCCCGAGCGCCTGCGGGCCGCCCTGGAGACCCTGGAGGTCGTCGCCGGCGACCAGGCCCTCCTGGGCGTGCTGACCCTCGAGGAGCGGACGCGCCTGCTGGCGACCGCCGGACACCTCTACAACCCCGACATCCGGATGCGCCGCCGGGCCTGCAAGGAGCTGCGCCGCCAGCGCCGGGCCGACCGACGCCAGCGCGACGAGGAGACCGTCGCCGCCACCGGCATCCGGCTCCTGCGCGAGAAGCCCGTCTTCATCACCCCGAACGCGCTTCCCCCGGGGGACCCCGAGCCGCTGGACCGCGCCGAGGAAGCCGAGGGCCCGGAGCTCCTGGGGCGCGAGCTGTGCTACGTCTGCAAGCGCCACTACCGGGAGCTGCACCCCTTCTACGACCAGCTCTGCCCGGACTGTGGTGACTTCAACTACGCCAAGCGCACCGAGTCGGCGGATCTTGGCGGCCGGGTCGCCCTGTTGACGGGCGGGCGGGTCAAGATCGGCTACCAGGCCGGCATCAAGCTGCTGCGGGCCGGGGCCCACCTGGTGGTCACCACCCGCTTCCCCCGGGACGCCGCCGCCCGCTACGCCGCCGAGCCCGACTTTCCGCAGTGGGAGGACCGGTTGGAGATCTTCGGCCTGGACCTGCGCCACACGCCCAGCGTCGAGGCCTTCTGCCGCCACCTGGAGAGCACCCGG
>CAZQPM010000434.1:0-2953 GCA_964595195.1 uncultured Burkholderiales bacterium
GCGGCCGGTCTCGATGCGTCCCACCCTGTACCGCCTGCAGGCCGAGGTGGAATGGGAGGGCCGGGTCCTGGCCAGCGCCGAGGCCCGCTTCATGCCTCCGCGCAAGGGCTCCAGGGGCTCCGCTTCGGCAGGGTACGACCTCCCTCGGCAAGCGCCCGCGACGCGCCCGGGCCCGCAGTCCGCCACCATCGGCCCCGGTCGAGAGGCTTCGCGCGGCGGCTCGCATGCTTGAGCCGGTGACCTTGGAACCCATCGGGGTCGTCCACACTCCCTGGCAGACTCCCGAGGGCATGCCCATCCAGTCCGTGGGGGCTGCGGATGCCTGCGGCCAGGCGGTGATCCTGTCGCACCTGGCCGAGGGGCTCCGCGACCTGGAAGGATTCCAGCGGGTCTTCCTGATTTACCTGCTGCATGATCCTCGGGGGCGAGGGGAGCCCCGGTTGTCGGTGACCCCCTTCCTCGACCAGGTGCCCCGGGGGATCTTCGCCACCCGGGCGCCGTGCCGCCCTAACGCCCTCGGCCTGTCGATCGTCGAACTGCTGTCTGTGGAGGGGAACGTCCTGCACCTTCGGGGTCTGGACATGCTGGAAGGCACGCCGCTGCTGGACGTGAAACCCTACGTGCCGCGCTTCGACTGCTTCCCTGAGTCTCGAGCGGGTTGGTTCGAGAACCGTCAGGACATGGCCGTTACGATGCGCAGCGACCGTCGGTTCTGTCCCCCGGCTCAGGCTTCGGGAGAACCGGGGGCCTCGTAGGGGCGTCCTTCCTCGATCACCAGGGCCATGGTCTCCGCGACCGCCCGGACCATCTTGCATCGTCCGCTCTTCAGCAGGCGCTGCACGGTGCCGCGGGAGACGCCCATGCGCCGGCCGGCCTCGGCCTGGTCGCATCCCTCCACGTCGCACAGGCGCAGGGCCTCCAACTCGCTGAGGGCCAGGTGCACCACGTCCAACTCCGACATCGGGATGCTCCGGGGCTTGAAGACCCGGTCACCCGAAAAATCCCGGCAGTTGCGGCAGCAGTGGGGGCGCGGCATGAGGCGTGTCCCCGCCCTTGCGACATTCCCCAGGCCTCTCCTGCCTTGGGCACGCCCAGGCCCGGTTACTCCACCGCGGCCCTCAGTCTGCATGGGCGCGGAAGCGTTTGACCACCGTCGAGACACCGAAGAGGCCGGCCGCCAGCAGCACCACCAGGGGACCGGTCGGGACGTTCAGGTTCCAGCGGGTCGACAATTCGTAGGACAGGAAAAGGCCCGTAACCGTGCAGGCTGCTCCCAGAAGGCTGGCCAGCAGCATCATGTTCGGCAGCCTGTCCGTCCATTGCCGGGCTACCGTGGCCGGGATCGTCAGCAGGGCCAGGACCAGGATCACCCCGACCACGCGGATCAGCACCACGACCGCCAGGGAGACCATGGCCAGCAGTCCGTTGCGCAGGCCGTCGACGGGAAGACCCATCAGCCGGGAGAACTCCTCGTCGAAGGTCACCGCGCGGAGTTCCCGGAAGAACAGCAGGGTCCCCAGCAGGATCGCCCCATCCAGGATGCCCAGGAAGCCCACGTGGAGGGGTGTGACCAGCAGGATGCTGCCGAAGAGGTAGCTCATCAGGTCGGGAGCATACCCGGGGGTGAGCGAGACGAACAGGATTCCCAAGGCCATGCCCAGCGACCAGAGCGCGGCGATCAGCGTGTCGGGGGCCGCCTGGACACGCCTGGAGAGCGCGCTCAGGCCCAGGCCCGCCAGCAGGGCGAAGCCAGCGGCCCCCAGCAGGGGGTCGAAGCCCATAAGGTAGCCCAAGCCGACGCCGGCAAAGGCCGCGTGGGCGATCCCACCCGACAGCGAGGCCATCCGGCGGACCACCACGTAGGTGCCCACCACTCCGCAGGCCAGGCTGGCCAGCAGGCCGGCCGCCAGGGCGCGCTGGAAGAACGGGAAGTCGAGTGCTTCGATCACTTCAGTGTTCCCCCAGGAACAGGTGCTCGTGGCGATGGGTGACAAAGCCCACCGGGCACCCGTAGGACTCCTCGAAGATCTCCCGGGTGATCTCGGGAGCCCCGTGGTAGTAAAGTTTCCTGTTCACGCAGGCGATGGAGCGAACCAGCGAGGAGACCACCCCCAGGTCATGGGAGACCAGTAGGATCGTCGTGTCCCCAGTGAGTTCTTCAAGAACATTGTAGACGCCCGACCCGCTGCCGGGGTCGAGGCTGGCGGTGGGCTCGTCCAGGACCAGCAGTTCGGGTTGCACCGCCAGGGCCCGGGCTACCAGGACACGCTGGAGCTGGCCCAGGGAGAGTCTGCCGACCTGCCGGTTCTCCAGGTCCAGCATGTCCAGCCGCTCCAGGGCTTGCCGGGCCGCATCCAGGTCGTCTGCCGCCAGGGAGCGGAAGCTCTTCCCCGGGCGCAGCCTGCCCATCAGCACCGCCTCCAGCACCGAGATGGGGTACTGCCGGTCGAAACTGGCACACTGCGGCACGTAGCCCACTCGGCCCCGAGCCTTCTGGGGCGGGAGCCCGAACAGGCGTACTGTGCCTCGATCTGGCGGGTACAACCCGAGCATCACCTTGACCAGCATCGACTTCCCGCCCCCGTTGGGGCCGAGGAGGCCCAGGAAGTCCCCGGCATCCACCCGCAGGTTCACGTCGTCCAGGATCACCTGGCCTTGGAGGGCCAGGTTTACACCCTGCAGTTCTACCACCGGGTTGCTCATCTGGACTCCCGAAAGGCCGCGGCGAACTGCCGTATCGTGGCCGCCCAGTCGCGGCCCAGGGGATCCAGGGCGACGACCCTGGCGTCCAGGTCCCGGGCCAGCATCTGGGCGCTCTGCTGCGAGAACTGGGGCTGGACGAAGATCACCCGGACCCGGTCCCGGCGCGCCCGCCGCACCAGGTCAGCCAACTGCCCCGCCGAGGGCTCGCGGCCCTCCTGCTCGACGGCCACCTGCTGCAGGCCATACTCGC
>CAZQPM010000435.1:0-2946 GCA_964595195.1 uncultured Burkholderiales bacterium
TGATCGACCGCATGCCCGAAATCGCTTCGGCCATCTCGGCGCCGCTGGCCAAGACCGAGAAGATCGTGATGATCAACACAGGGGAAGGCGGGGGTGGGGCTTCGCGCCTGACCCGCGACGTCACCGAGGTGGTGGCGCAGGTCCCCTCGGTGCTGGAGGCCCTGACCGGCCTGAGTCTGGGCGACCTGACGTCGCGCCTTCCCGGCCTGGGAGAGAAGGCCGTTGCTGGCGAGGTCGTCTCCAAGGTCCGTGCGGCCGTATTGGAGAAGGTCGCAGAGGCGCCCATCGCCCTGGAGGGGCCCGACCAGGAATCCTGATTCCTCCGGCTTGCCTCAAGCGCGCAGAGCCCCCCGGTCTCAAGCCGGGGGGCTCTGCGCTGTGGAGAAGATTTTTCATCTTGTTCGCCCAGGGAACCTGGCAAGAAATCCGATGAATTCGGGGAGACAGGGCCGCGGGGCGGTTCCCCACGCAATTCCCTGTTCGGGCTGACTCTTGGGCATTGGTGTGCTAAAATCTTTCAATAAGCGCCTTCAGGCTGGCCGGCCGATGGGAGGGTCGATTGAAAGCCATCGTGTTCGAGTTGCCTGGTCCCGGGGACCTGGAGGAAGGCCGTCTGGATCGTATTCTGGCGGACCTGCATCGGGTCCTGTCCTACCTGCCCGCCGGGCGGGTTCGGCAGGTGGTCTCATATCGGGGACGACCGGGCCTGCTGCTGCAACTGACCCGGGATGACCTGCATCCTGCATGTCGATTGGTCCGGGACCTCCTGGATGCTGAGCGCATCGAATACATCGAGCATCTCTACTACGGAGAACCTCGCACAATGCCACTTCCCGGTCCTCAGGCATGTGCCGCCTCTCCCCCCGAGTTCTCCCCCCGACGCCGCAAGCGTGAACTGAAGCGCCTGCTGGCTGGCGGTCACTCGTTCTGTCGGATGGACCTCATGCCCGATGCTCGGGCCCAGTTCCAGGCCGCCCACAGCCTGGACCCCCACTGCGCTGAGGCCCTGTATGGTCTGGCCCTGGTGGAGGCCCGCGAGGGGCGCGACGAGGTGGCGGAGCGCCTCTTGGGCCGGGCCCTGGACCTGGACGACGGCCGGGCTGTCTACCACCTGGCCATGGCTCGCCTGTGCTATCGCTCCGGGCGCCTGGAGGAGGCCGAGAAGGCCGCTCGCAAGTCCGTGGCCCTGGCTCCACTCGACCCCCAGCCCTACGATGTGCTGGGTTGGACGTATCTGGACATGGGGCAGGTCGAACGGGCTACCGCGGCATTCCGCGAGGCCTTGGACCTGGAACCCGGAATGGTGACCTCACAGAGTGGCATGGGCTCCGCTCTTTTTGCCGAAGGGCGCTTCGAAGAGAGCATCCTGCTCCTGGAACAGGCTCTGGCTGAGGATCCCGACTATCTGACCGCCCGATTGCAGTTGGGGTGGTCCCGTCTTCACGTCGGTGACCTGGAACGCGCCGAGGCGGACTTCCTGCAGGTCCTTTTCGGTGAGGTCGAGGAGTTGCGCGACCCGTCGGCCTTCGGCCTGGGGCGGCTGTACCTGCAGAAGGGGAGCCTGCTCCTGGCCATCGAGAACCTGCGGCGTTGCGCCGGGGAGTGGGCCCAGGCCCGCTGGCTTCTGGGCGAGGCCCTGTTCCAGGCGGGACAGCCCGCCGCGGCCGAGGTGGAGCTGCTGCGAGCGCTGGAACTGGACGCCGACCTGCGGGAGGAGATCGAGGTCCGTCTGGCCATGTGTGCCATGCGCCAGGGACATCTCGACGAGTCCGAGACCTGGCTGCGGCGGGCCCTGGAGCATCAGGGGAGCCAGGTGCCCCTCCTGGAGTTGCAGGCGGCCATCCACGGCGGTCGCGGCGCGTGGGATGAGGCTCGTCGGGTTCTGGAGGAGGCCTGCCGGATCGAGCCCGATGCGCCGACGGTCCACTTCCAGTTGGGTTGGGTGGACGAGAATCTCAGTCGGCCGGACCAGGCCAGGGACTCCTACAGGCGGGCCTTGCGCCTGGACCCCGAGTGCCTGGAAGCTGCCCTGAACCTGGGGTGGATCTTCTTTGACGAGGGGCGGACCGGGGAGGCTGGGGTCCTCTTCGAGCGTGCGCTGGAGGGCCATCCCGAGGATGGCGAGGCCCTCTACGGTCTGGGTCGGGTCCTGTATCGCGAGGGCCGCTTCGATGGGGCCATCGCCCGCCTGAGGCAGGCTCTGCTGAGTCAACCCGAGCGCGCCGATACCCGCGCCTGGCTGGGTGCTGCGCTGTGTTCGGCGGGGCGGACCGAGGAGGGGCGGCGCGAACTCCGTCAGGCCCTGCGTGAGGGGCCCGACGAGGATACTGCCAGCTTCATCCGGCGCCAGTTGCGCCAGAGGACCGCCAGAACCAGCACGCGCTCCGAAGGGTTGCCGGCCCGCGCGCGGAAGAAGGCGGTGCGGCTGCAGAGCGCGTCCTGATCCAGCCGAGCTGGAGAGCTGGCCGAGTGGTTTAAGGCAGCGGTCTTGAAAACCGCCGTGTGGGCAACTGCACCGGGGGTTCGAATCCCTCGCTCTCCGCCAGGAAAGCCCCGTTTATCGGGGCTTTCGCTATTTATGGGGAGGCCTGTCCGGGGGCCTCAGGGCTTGAACAATAATAGCAAATGAAGGCTTTTGGAGGGAGCCAACTGCCACCAAAACTGCCACCAGAATCTTTTTCAAGTTCTGGAGCGGATTCAGGAATGACGGGCTTCTGGCCGTGGGCGGGGGGTCGGCGATCCGGGAAACTTGAAAAAACTACCAAGTTCTGGGCATGGAGGCCTGAAGCGTTCCCGTGTTGGTGGGCTTCGAGGCTGATCAGCAGGTGCTCAGGGCCCGCAGGTCTGCTCATGTGGTCAACCTCCAGCGCTGGCCCGTTCCGGCTCAGACGTCCTGGTGATGATCGTCAAGCGTCGTCATTCCGGACCGGCCGGGCCTCGATGCTG
>CAZQPM010000436.1:0-2943 GCA_964595195.1 uncultured Burkholderiales bacterium
GTCCTGGTACGAGCAGAAGGCGGTCTGCATCCTGCTGACCCTGCTGCACCTGGGGATCAAGAACATCCGCCTGGGCCCCAGCCTGCCCGCCTTCCTGACGCCGACGGTGGTCGGGGTGCTGGTCGAGAAGTTCGGCCTGACTCCCATCGGCACGCCCGAGGGCGACCTGGAGGCCTGCCTGGCGCGCTAGAGGGTGGCCCGGTCGGTCGGACTCCCGGCGACGGAGTCCGGCCGACGCGGCTGTGGGAATCTGGAGTGGAGGGCAGACCGACCTGCCCTCCGCTCCTATTTCTGGTTATAATGCACGGGTCTTGAAAGCTGAACCCTGGAACCCGGACCATCCGATGCGTCCGGAGTCGACCCCGCTGCCGGCCTGGAGGAGATTCCTTCCCGGGTCGTTGCGCTCCATGCCCTCGGGCTGGGGCCCGATGGGGCGTGAACTGGTGCTGGTCGTCCCCCTCTACATCCTGCTGGCCCTGGTCTTCACCTGGCCGCTGGCCTTGAACTTCGGCCAGTACGTGGTCGGGGACATGGAGAGCGACGTCTGGAAGCACCTGTGGGGGATGTGGTGGGTCAAGACGTGCCTGGTGCGGGACAACGTCCTTCCCCTGCATACGCACCTGTTGAACTACCCCTATGGCGGGGCCCTGTTCTTCATCGATCCCCTGAACGGGTTGATCTCCACGCCCCTGCAGTTGCTGTGGGATGCCCCCCGGGTCTACAACATGGTGGTCCTCTTCAACGTGGTGCTCGCGGCCGTGGGGGCCTTCTGCCTGGCCCGCTGCCTGTGCGGAAGTCCCCATGCCGCCTTCTTCTCCGGGGCGGTCTACGGCTTCTCGTCCTACATGATGGCATACCTGACCTCCGGCGTCACCGAGGCCATCAACATCGGCTGGATCCCCCTGTTCTGCCTGTTCTTCATCCGCATGCTGCGCCACAACCTGCTGGCGGATGCCGTCCGGGCCGGGGTCTGGTTCGCCTTGGCCACCGTCGGGTGCTGGTACTACGGTTCGTTCTGCGTGCTGTTCGGAACCTTCTACTACGTGTATGCCCAGGCACGCAGGTACCGACGCCCCCTGCGTCTGCTGCGTGGCCGGGCCTGGTCGGCGTTGCGCCCACCCTGGTCATCCTCTGTGCGGTCGGTCCTGGTCCTGCTCGTGCTGGCCGCTTTCGTCGTCTGGCGCCTGCCGCGCTTGCTGGACCCCTTCCACGGCAGCGCGCTGGACTTCGTCCTGGTCGGCGCCGTCCTGGGCCTGATGGTCCACCGGGCCCTGGGCCTGCGGGGCGGCGTCGGACCCCGGTCGGCGGCGGTAGGCCGGGCCCTGTGGCAGATCCTGCCGACCCTGGTCCTGGTGGCCGGCGAAGCCTGGTTGGTGTCGCTGGCCCTGGCCGGTTGGTCCACCTGGCCGAGGGCCCTCGCCTGCGCGGTGCTCGTGCAGGCCCTGCCGGTGACGCTGGGGGCCTTCGGGTTGCTGCGCCGGCGGCGGGAACACCTGCGCACCCTGCGGGAATTGCTGGCTCCCCATTCCCCCTTCCTGATCTCGTTGGGGTTGCTGGTCCTGTGCTCGGCGGCCATCCTGGTCGGTCTGGGGCATCTCGGCCAGAGGGGAGCCGAGTGGGTGGTCGGCGCGGCGGTCCTGGTGGTGGCCATGGCCAGCAGCCTGGTTCTGCGTCACGCCCGGATGCCCCAGGTGGCCGAGGCGGGAGACCTTCTGGCCGACTACCGGAGGTTCTTCTCGACGCACGCCCGCTGGCTGCTGTTCCTGGCCCTGGCGGCGGTTCCGGCCCTGCGCCTGATCCTGCCCCGGGTGCCCGCGCTTCCCTTCCTGGCCACATGGTTCTCGGTCCAGGTCCTGCTGCAACTGGGGCTGGCCGGCCTTCTGGCGGCGGTGCATCTGGGCGACCGCACCCTGCGGGAGGAACGGGTGGACCGCTTCCGGGAACTGGCGGGAGGGGTCTGGGCCCAGGCCCTGCGGGGGCCGGTGGTCATGGCGCTGGTGGCCACCGTGCTGGTCGCGGGGCCGGCGTGGGAGTTCCGGCGCACGATCAACTCCGAGGAGTCCCTGGTCTACCGCAAGCGCGAGGCAGGGAACGTGGATCTGCACCTGTCCTTGCGCTTCCTGAACGTGGTCCGCCTGGTCGACTACGTCCGACCCGGCAAGTCACACGCGACCCGAAGCTACACGGTGGACAAGTTGACCCGGGTGGCCTATGCCGGTTGGGTGACGCTGGCGGTCGTGGGGGCCGGCCTGGTGGCTGGGATCCGGCGGCGCCAGACCGGCTTCTGGGTCTTCACGGCGCTGGCCTTCATCATGTTCAGCCTGGGCCCGTTCGTCTACCTCACCGACCAGCTCTACACCGAGATCCGGTCGCCGATCTACATGGCCTTCTTCAATTACTTCCCCTTCTTCTCGCAGGTTTCGATCCCCTATCGGTTCACGGCCATGGTGATGTTGAGCCTGGCCGTCCTGGCTGCCTTTGCGCTGGCAGGGCTGGGCCGTCACTGGGCCCGTCGCGACCAGGCCCTGTTGTCGGCGGCCCTGACCATGGCCATGCTCTTCGATGTGGCACTCCTGTCGCCGGCACCGTTCCCTCTGCCGTTGTCCAGTTCCAGGGTTCCGGAGTACTGCACCCGCCTGGCCCGCGACCCGCAGGAGTGGGGCCTTCTCGACTATCCCGTCCAGCGCTACCGGGGCGAACTGCTGCCCGGGGAGTACTTCTTCTACCAGATGACCCACGGCAAGGCCATGCCGAATCGGGTTGAAGGGACGATTCCCTTCTTCGTCTATCAAAATTCCTTTGCGAACTACCTGTTCATGATGGAGTACGCCCGCGAGGACCTGCCTCCCCGCGATCGGCAGGCCCTGGAGAGGGGCCTGGAGGACCTGTCCCGCTTCGGCTTCCGCTACATCGTCTTGCATGACAACTACCTGCGTTCCGCCG